>NZ_ML122541.1:0-376591 GCF_003844195.1 Rummeliibacillus sp. TYF005 | reverse complement strand
TGCATCCATACTCACTCCAATCCTTTTTTGCGCCACATTAAAGGTATCAAAAAGAGTGAGTAGGATGTTATTTTTTTGTGCATTTTTAGAAAGTTGTCAAAGTCTTGATTCTATTGACCACACCACCACATTTAGTATAGAGCCAAAACATTTAGTATGCTATTCAAATTTTTGAATAGCTAAAGGAATTATGTAATAAGACTGTTGAAAAATAAATAAGCCGAGAAACCAATTAAGATTTCCCGGCTTAGATTATTTGCGAGTTTAATAAATCATGATAGTGCGTGTTTAGAACGTAGGGATTGTCTAGGAATGGATATTACCACTTACGTTTACGTGCAGCTTCTGATTTCTTTTTGCGTTTTACGCTAGGTTTTTCATAAAATTCGCGTTTTCTTACCTCTTGAATAGTACCACTTTTAGAAACAGTACGTTTGAAGCGGCGAAGAGCATCTTCAAGCGATTCGTTTTTTCTAACGACAGTTTTTGTCATCTCTTTTTCCCTCCCTCCGAACACACGTCAAAACAGCAACATTACTTATTTACATAATAACGTTGTGTACTAAAGAATTATAACGTATATCTAGGCTTAGGTCAATACTATTGGGCGAATTAATAGTCTGTTTTTGAAATTTGTCCTTTTATAATTTTAACTCCAGAACTTGCACCGATACGAGTAGCTCCTGCTGCTACCATAGATTCTAAGTCTTCTAAACTTCTAACACCGCCTGATGCTTTAACTCCAATTTCAGGGCCAACAGTTTTACGCATTAATGCAACATCTTCTGCTTTAGCGCCTGCTGTTGAAAATCCAGTTGAAGTTTTAACAAAATCAGCTCCTGCTTTAACAGATAATTCACATGCTTTGATCTTTTCTTCATCTGAAAGAAGGCATGTTTCGATAATAACTTTCACTAAAGTACCGTTTGCAGCTTCAACAACAGCTTTAATATCATTTTCCACTACATCATACTGTTCGCTTTTTAATGCACCAATATTAATCACCATATCAATTTCTTCTGCGCCATTTGCGATTGCATCTTTTGTTTCAAATGCTTTTGTTGCGCTTGTAGAAGCTCCTAATGGGAATCCAATTACTGTACAAACTTTAGATGTTGCATCTTTTAGCTCTGATGCAGCTAAGCTAACCCAAGTGGGGTTTACACAAACTGAAGCAAAACCATATTCTTTTGCTTCTGCACAGATCTTTTTAATTTGTTCTTCAGTTGCTTCTGGTTTTAATAATGTGTGATCAATATATGAAGCATAATTTTTTGTCATTTTGTAAAACTCCTTTAATAACTAAGATGTACGTACATCTCAAGTCTAACATGAATAGCTATATCCTTTCCATTAAAACAAATATAAATAAATGATTTTCCAAGTATAGATTGCCCTTGATATATTCCGATAGTTCTGAAAACAATAAAAAGAAAAAGTGCACAATAAGAAGAACGTTCTTGTCTTTTGTGCACTAGCTTTTACTTTGTTTTATCTAAATATTCACTAACACCATCAGAAATTGATGTCGATAACTTATCAAGATAATGGCTGTTAGATAGATTTCTGTCTTCTTGTGGATTAGAGATATAACCTAACTCTACAAGAATAACGGGTACTTTAGACCAATTAAATCCTGCCAAATCGCTACGATAAATAAGGCCATTTTGGTAGAGTACAAAATCCTTTTCTACTTGTTTAACAATGGTTTGAGCAGCTATTTTACTCTCTCGGAATACTTTCTTCGTGTAAGGATTATCCTTTCCGGGGGCTATGATTGAGAACCCATGTACATTTGGATTTTCCGCACCATCAGCATGTATTCTGATGAATAACGATGACTGACGTTTGTTTGCGATTTTAGCGCGCTCAATATTCGATAAGTCTACTTCATTTGTATACCGAGTTAAAAAAACTTTATAACCCTTTTTCTGTAGTTTTTTTTGCAGCATTTTAGAAGCATCTAAAGTAATCGCATACTCACTCTTTTTTGTTATGGCACCTCTTGAACCGACAGTCGCTTTAAATTTGGTCATTTTAGATTTTGGTGCAACAGGTTCTTGTCCCAAATTTGCTTTTTCTTGATGACCTGGATCAATGGTAACCACAATATCCTTTTTAACCTTTTTGGGTCGTACTTGCTTTTTCTCTTTTATGTTAACTTTTGGTGCTTCTTTTGTTGTTCCCTTGGTTAAATCTTTCGATGGCTTTGTAGAAACAGTTGAATTCATATAATTACGATTACTATTTTTTAATAATCCTTGGTCTGTTTGATGATTGACGATTAACACAGCACTTGAGACAACGAGTGTCATAATGATTAATATAAGTGCCAACTTTTTCATCTGCATCGCCTCAATTCATTTTTCTACATTCAATAATATAACTATAACAAAAAAGCCCAGCTTTGGTCGCTAGGCTTTTTGACATATTCTAAAATTAGGCTTCAACAGTGTCCAATACGCGAACGAATTGTGCATGTGAATGTGGATATCCTGCCTTGTCAATTTTGACTTTGACTAGTTTACCAATCATATCTTCAGTGCCTTCAAATACAATTTTCAAATAGTTCGGAGTATAACCAGTCACTAATCCAGCTTCTTCGCCTTCTTTAATCACTTCTTCTGGAATGATTTCAAGAACTTCACCTTCAAATTTTGAAGCGTATTCTTTAGCTAATTGATCATTTAAAGTTAACAAACGATGTACACGTTCATTTTTAACTTCTTCATCAACTTGGTCTTCCATTCGAGCAGCAGGAGTACCTGTACGTTTTGAGAATGGGAATACATGAAGTTCTGCAAATTTATGTTTTGCGATGAAGTTATAAGTTTCCATAAATTCTTCTTCAGTTTCACCAGGGAAACCTACAATGACGTCTGAAGTTACAGCTAAGTCTGGTAATACTTCACGTAAGCGATCTAAACGTTCTCCGAAAAATTCCATCGTGTATTTACGACGCATCCGTTTTAAAACTGTGTCAGAACCAGATTGGATAGGAATGTGTAAATGATTGACAACAATTTTAGAATCACGTAACACTTCAATTACTTCATCTGTTAATTGACTTGCTTCAATTGAACTGATTCGTAGACGTTTTAAACCTTTAACATTTGCTTCAATATCTCGTAGAAGTTGTGCCAAATTATAGTCTTTTAAGTCTTGTCCATAACCACCTGTATGGATACCTGTTAAAACGATTTCTAAATAGCCAGCATCCACAAGTTGTTGTGCTTGACGTACAACTTCTTTTGGATCACGAGAACGCATTAAACCGCGTGCCCATGGGATAATACAGAAAGTACAGAAGTTATTGCACCCTTCTTGAATTTTCAAAGAAGCGCGTGTACGGTCAGTGAAATAAGGTACATCCAATTCTTCATATACTCTGTTTTTCATAATATTTTTTACTGCATTGATAGGTTGTCGTTCTTGCTTGTATTGTTCAATATATCCAAGCATTTTCGTACGGTCTTGTGTTCCGACTACTATATCAACACCTGGAATAGCCATAATCTCTGCAGGTGAAGTTTGTGCATAGCATCCTGTTACACAAATTACTGCATCTGGATTTTGACGTATCGCACGGCGAATGACTTGACGACTTTTTTTGTCCCCTGTATTCGTAACTGTACATGTATTAATCACATATACATCCGCTTGATGATCAAATTCTTTACGTTCATAACCTTCATCTTTGAACAGTTGCCAAATTGCTTCTGTTTCATAGTGATTCACTTTACATCCAAGTGTGTGAAAAGCCACTGAAGACAAGGCTGCTCACCTCTTTCATTCAAATTCATAAGAAATAGCAGAAAGCACATAGAAAGGTGCTGTTTCTGCTCGTAATATTCTAGGTCCTAGTGATATGCACTGACATCCTAATTGTTGTAGAGCTTGTGCCTCTTCGCGGGCAATTCCACCTTCTGGACCGAAGATAACAAGCATTGATTTATAATCATACACCTTTTTTAGTTGTTCGGCAAATCTCGTACGTACTTCTTGTTTCGCATCTTCTTCATCCGCAAGAAAGACTACATCATAGTTTTCTACTTCTTGTAAAAGTTTTTTAAAACTAATAGGTTCTTCAATTGTCGGAATATGTGTACGATGCGATTGTTCAGCTGCTTCTTTTGCAATCTTTTGCAAACGTTCTTGTTTCTTTTTGCCTTTTTTATAATCCCATTTTACAATTGAGCGTTCCGCCTCAAAAGGTATAAAAGAGTACATTCCAAGCTCTGTTGACTTTTGAACAATTAAATCTAGCTTATCACCTTTAGGTAAACCACAAGCAATCGTTACATGAATCGGAAGTTCTGGAGAACGGAGTGTACGTGTTGTTTTTTTCACATGCACTCCTTCTTCAGTTAGATTTGCAATTTCACAAATGGTTGCTTCACCATTATGTACGACGATAATTTCATCGCCAGCACGCATTCGCATGACTTTCGTTATATGGTGAGCGTCATCCCCGACGATGATGGCTAATTCATTGTCAAATGATTCGTTGATAAAATATCTTTGCATAAGTACACTCCATTAAATTTCAGCTTTGCGTGAAACAATTGTAACCCAGTCTTCCATCATCATAACCTCTTCAATCAAAAAGCCCGCTTTTTCAAGAGATGCTTTCACATCTTCTTTTTTTGCTTCGATAATACCTGATGTGATGAAATATCCACCTGGTTTAACAACCGTATATGCATCATCAGTAAAAGTCATAATAATTTCCGCTAATATGTTCGCGACAACAATTTCAGCAGGTTCTTTTACCGTATTCAATAAATTCCCTTGTACTACATCAATATGGTCTTGAACTTTGTTTAGCTTAACATTTAATTTAGCGGATTTCACAGCTACTTCATCCAAGTCAAGTGCATGAATATGTTTTGCACCTAACATAGCTGCTCCAATTGCTAACACACCAGAGCCAGTCCCTACATCAATAACTGTAGAATCTTTTGTAATATATTTTTCAAGTGCTTGCAAACTCATAACTGTAGTAGGATGAGTCCCTGTACCAAATGCCATTCCGGGATCTAATTCAATGATTAGTTCATCACTATCAACCGGTTCATACATTTCCCATGTCGGAACGATTGTAAAGCGATTGGAGATTTTCACTGGGTGGTAATATTTCTTCCAAGCAGTTGCCCATTCTTCTTCGTTCACTTCACTAATAGAAACTTCATTGGCACCTATATTAATATCAAAATTAATCAGATTAGTGATTGCAAGTTTGATTTCTTCTACTGTTTCTCCTAAAAAGCTTGTGACAGGTAAGTACGCCTTTATAATTACTCCATCTACTGGGAAATCGGATGGATCTAAATCATATATTTCACCAAATTCATTTTCATGAACTTTGATAAGATCTTCTGAATCTTCAATTACAACTCCACTTGCACCGGCCTCATGCAATATATTTGAGATAGGTTCAACAGCTTCATTTGTAGTATGGATGGATAATTCCGACCATTTCACTTACAATCACTCCTCTAATTATTCACCTTTAAATTTTTTCTTTAACTTATCAATTAATGAGCTACTTTGTTCCTCAGGAATATCACCTGAAACATTAGCGAACTCACGTAGTAATTCTTTTTGTTTTTCCGTAAGTTTTTTCGGAGTTTTAATTTGAACAATGACATGTTGGTCACCTGTACCATAACCATGAACGTTTTTGACACCCTTACCTTTCAAACGGAAACGATCACCTGATTGTGTACCTGCAGGTATTTTCATTTTCACTTTGCCATTGATTGTCGGCACTTCAATTTCATCACCAAGGGCAGCTTGAGGGAATGTGATTGGTAATTCTAAATAGATATCATCACCATCACGTTCAAATTTATCGCTAGCTCGGACATGGAATACAATGTATAAATCCCCTGCTGGACCACCGTTTATACCTGCTTCACCTTGACCACTTAAACGTAATTGTTGGCCGTCATCCACACCTGCTGGAATGTTGACTTTAATCTTCTTACGTTTTTTAACAGTACCTGCACCATGACATGTTGAACATTTATCTTTAATGATTTGACCTGTACCTTGACAGTGGCTACATGTGCGACGGTTAACCATTTGACCAAATGGTGTGTTAACTGTTTCTGATGTTTGACCAGATCCATTACAGTATGAACATGTTTCTTTTGAAGTTCCTGGTTTAGCACCAGTACCATGACAAGTTTCACAAGTTTCTTCTCGAGGAATTTCAATTTCTTTTTCTTTACCAAAGACAGCTTCTTCAAAGCTAATTGTCATTCGGTATTGAAGATCGTCGCCTTTACGTGGTGCATTCGGATCGCGGCGAGTTCTTCCGCCACCACCAAAGAATGAACTAAAGATATCTTCAAAGCCTCCAAAGCCTTCAGAACCACTAAAGCCTCCGAAACCTCCGAAGCCTTGATTTGGATCTTGATGTCCAAATTGATCATATCGAGCACGTTTTTGATCATCACTCAATACTTCATAGGCTTCTGCAATTTCTTTGAATTTTTCTTCTGCCCCTGGTTCCTTGTTTAAATCAGGATGGTATTTTTTTGATAGTTTACGATATGCTTTTTTAATTTCATCTTTAGATGCTGTTTTTGCAATACCTAAGACTTCGTAGTAATCGCGTTTTTCCATCTTCCACACTCCGCTCTATTCACATAATTATTATTGTATCATGTATCGATAATATGGCAAAAGTAATATTTTGCGAGTATCTTTTATTTTCTCATATTCGATTTTTCTAGAAGAACTTTAATTTAAAAAGCCAAAGCCCGAGAGCGGTCTTTGGCTTTTCAATATTTCTTTATTACGATGAATAGTCAGGCTTTCAGCACTCTTATTTGTCGTTTACTTCTGTGAAGTCTGCGTCAACTACACCATCGTCTTTTTTATCTGTTGCTTGGCCTTCAGCACCTGCTTGAGCTTGTTGAGCTTCTGCAGCTTTTTGGTAAACTTTCATCACTAATGGTTGAAGAACGCCTTCTAATTTTTCTTTAGCTGATTTAATTGTTTCGATTTCACCAGCTTCAAGAGCTTTTTGTAATTCTTCTTTTGCATCAGTTACTGATTTCTTTTCATCTTCAGTAATTTGATCTCCTAGGTCAGTGATTGTTTTGTCTACTTGGAAGACTAATTGATCTGCTTCGTTTTTAAGATCTACTTCTTCTTTACGTTTTTTATCAGCTTCAGCATTTGCTTCTGCTTCTTTAACCATACGTTCGATGTCTTCTTCTGATAGACCTGAATCAGATTGGATAGTAATATTTTGTTCTTTTTGTGTACCTAGATCTTTTGCTTTTACATTAACGATACCATTTTTATCAATATCGAATGTTACTTCGATTTGAGGTACACCACGTGGAGCTGGTGGAATATCAGTTAATTGGAAGCGACCTAAAGTTTTGTTATCAGCAGCCATTGAACGTTCACCTTGTAATACGTGAATGTCTACTGCAGGTTGGTTATCAGCAGCTGTTGAGAATACTTGAGATTTAGATGTTGGGATTGTTGTGTTACGATCGATTAATTTTGTGAACACACCACCCATTGTTTCAATACCAAGTGATAATGGAGTTACGTCAAGAAGTACTACATCTTTAACATCACCAGTTAGTACACCACCTTGAACAGCAGCACCCATTGCTACTACTTCATCAGGGTTTACACCTTTATGAGGTTCTTTACCTGTTGCTTTTTTAACTGCTTCTTGAACTGCAGGAATACGAGTTGAACCACCAACAAGAATTACTTGGTCAATATCTGAAGCAGAAAGGTTAGCATCTGATAATGCTTGACGAGTTGGAACCATTGTACGTTCTACTAAATCTGAAGTAATTTCGTTAAATTTAGCACGTGATAGAGATACTTCTAAGTGTAATGGACCAGCTTCACCAGCAGTGATGAATGGAAGTGAAATTTGTGTAGTTGTTACACCAGATAATTCTTTTTTCGCTTTTTCAGCTGCATCTTTTAAACGTTGTAGAGCCATTTTATCTTGTGATAAATCAATACCGTTTTCTTTTTTGAATTCTGCTACTAAATAGTCAATGATTTTTTGGTCAAAGTCATCGCCACCAAGACGGTTATCACCAGCAGTAGCTAATACTTCGAATACACCATCACCAAGTTCAAGGATTGATACGTCGAAAGTACCGCCACCAAGGTCAAATACTAAAACTTTTTGATCTTGATCCATTTTTTCTAAACCATATGCTAGTGCTGCAGCTGTTGGTTCGTTAATAATACGTTCAACTTCAAGTCCAGCAATTTTACCAGCATCTTTAGTAGCTTGACGTTGAGCATCATTGAAGTAAGCAGGAACAGTGATAACTGCTTTTGATACTTTTTCACCTAGATAATCTTCAGCGTATTCTTTTAAGTGTGTAAGAATCATTGCTGAAACTTCTTGAGGAGTGTATTCTTTATCTTCAACTTTAACTTTATAGTCAGTACCCATGTGACGTTTAATAGAGATAATAGTATTTGGGTTTGTAATTGATTGACGTTTAGCTACTTCACCAACTTGGCGTTCACCATTTTTGAATGCTACAACTGATGGAGTTGTACGAGCGCCTTCTTTGTTTGCGATTACTACAGGTTCGCCACCTTCTAATACAGATACGCAAGAGTTAGTTGTACCTAAGTCAATACCAATAATTTTACTCATTTGAATTTCCTCCTAGATTTCTATTCATCAAATTATGATGTGATTTATTCATTAACTTTAACCATTGCTGGTCGGAGTACACGATCTTTTAGCATATAACCTTTTTGCAATTCTTGTAACACAATTCCTGATTCTTTTGAGTCATCTTTTTCTTGCATTACTGCATGATGAATATTCGGATCAAATTGTGCATTTTCTGTTGCAACTGGTTCTAAGCCTTCTTTTTTTGTAGCTTCTATTAATGAACGGTAAACCATTTCGATTCCTTGTTTCATCGATTTGGCATCTTCCGTTGTTGCCTCTACTTGTAACGCACGTTCAAAATTATCTAGCACTGGTAATAAATCAGTTAATAAATTTTGAGCACGATACTTTTCTTGTGCTACACGGTCAATTTGGTTACGACGTTTTAAATTGTCGAAATCGGCGCGTAGACGTATATAACGCTCTTCTTCTTGTGCTAGCTTTTCTTTTAACAGCGCTAGTTCATCTGGTTGTTCTTGGGATACATTTTCTTCCGTTGTTTCTTCAGTAGTTGTTTCTTCGTTTTCTACTGTTTCATCTAATGAAGTTTCATCAGAACTTTCTACAGTTGACTTTTCTTCATTTTCAACTAATTGTTCTTTTTCTTCTCTTGTCTGAGACAATTGTCATCCTCCTCTAATGTCGATCGTTACCGGATTCTTTTCGTAATCTCATTTGACATAAAATCCAATATTGAAACTACTCTTTTGTAATCCATCCGTGTAGGACCGATGATAGCAATAGATCCTTTTTGCTCTGTACCAATTAAATAAGACGCAGTAATAACACTACAACCTTCCATAGCTAAGTGATTATTCTCAGAGCCTATTCGAATATGAATACCTTGTTCATCTAATGGGAAAATCGTTTGAATTTGACTTGTCTTCTCCATTAGTTCCATTAACATTCGGACTTTATTTAAGTCATGGAATTCTGGCTGGTTAAGCATGTTCGTCTTTCCACCATAGTATATTTTACCTTCTCCTTGATAGTTGTTAATATCAAAGATTGACGATAGCAGGCCATCATAAGTGCCTATATGTTGTTTAATCACTGCCGCTGCCTCTTGCTCAAGCTTTTTATGAAGCTGCTCAAGCGGAACACCGACAAGTCGATCATTTAAAATGTTCACGACTTTTTCAATATCCGAAGGTGAGAAATTCTTCGGTATTGAAATCAAGCGGTTTTCAACATGACCATTGTCAGTAACAATAATAGCCACGGCTGAGTCAGCTGTTAAAGGAACAATCGAAAATTGTTTCACTTTATGAAGCTGAACATCTGGACCCAAAATAATGGAAGTATATGTCGTCAAATCCGATAAAATAGCTGCAGATTTACGAATCACCTGTTCCGTTTCCATCATCCGATCTTGAAATAAAGATTGGATGGTTTTGATATCTTGAGTAGTAATAACTTGAGGCTTTAACAAATGATCTACATAAAATCTATAGCCTTTCTCTGAAGGTACTCGTCCGGAAGAAGTATGCGTTTTTTCCAAATAACCTAGATCCTCTAAATCAGCCATCTCATTTCGAATGGTAGCTGCGCTAAAGGTCATCCCATCCTTCTTCGCAATTTGGCGAGACCCTACTGGCTGTGCTGTCGCTATGAAGTCATCTATGATTACTTGCAAAATTTGCAACTGTCGATTTGTTAGCATGATCATCACCTCTCGTTGTTAGCACTCACGATAGAGGAGTGCTAATACAATTATTAATTTATCACCTCTATATTATGATGTCAACGGAAATGCATAGGTTTATAGCAAAAATTCTTCAAATACTTCATTTCCAACAAAGCGCCCTCTCCGGGTGAGTTTTAAATGATCCCCTTCGATTGCAATAAGTTCTTTTTCCAATAGATCCTGTATCTGTTTTTCATAAACACTTTCTATTGTGCAATTGAATTTTGTATAAAAGTGGTTTTTGCTTACACCTTCTGTTTTCCGTAAACCTAAAAACAACTCTTCTTCAATACGTTCTTGCTTTGTTTCAGTATGTGTTTCATGAATCGGCTTATCCCCGTTTGAAATAGCTTCCATATATTTTTTTAGTGGACCATGATTTGAATAACGGATTCCTTTACTATACCCATGTGCTCCGGCACCAATCCCAACGTATTCATCATTATCCCAATAAATGCGATTATGAAGAGAAGAATATCCATCCTTACTAAAATTACTAATTTCATATTGATGAAGCCCATGCTGTTCCATTTGTTGCATTAACACATCATACATTTCTGCTTCTAAGTCTTCACCTGGTAATCGTAATTTTCTTTTCGCCATGAGATTATAAAAGATAGTTTTTGGTTCCACAATTAACGAATACGCTGAGTAATGTGGCAAACAAAGTGAAAATGCTATATCTAAAGTTTCTTTCCACTGCTCCATTGTTTGACCAGGTAATCCATACATCAGGTCGATACTAATATTTTTAAAACCTATTTTCTTAGCTTCTTCTATTGTTTGAAAAACATGTTTATTTGAATGTGTTCTTCCTAGTTTTCTTAATAAGTCTTCTTGAAATGCTTGTACACCTAGACTTAACCGATTGACACCACCATTAAAGAGCACTTCTAGCTTTTCTTTAGTTAGTTCGTCCGGATTTGCTTCTGATGTAAATTCTGTGACATGTTCCATAGGTATATACATATGAATTAACGTCAATAATCTTTTCAATTGTTTAGGCGATAATGATGTTGGTGTACCTCCACCTAAAAATACCGTTTCAATGCTTTGAAAATCATTTTCTGACGTCCATAGTCGTAGTTCTTCGCCTAACGATTCTATATATTCATCGACTGGCTGATTTTTAAAAAACACCTTGTTGAAATCGCAATAGTTGCAAATCTGATGGCAAAATGGAATATGAATATAAATACCTCTAGCCAATCTAAAACCCTCTTTCAAATTATCTTTCCATAAACTTTTTATCAATTGACATTATGTATAGTGTAAAGGATTATACGCTATTATCAAAATTTCCCGTATTTTTTAGGAAACAACATCATTGCACCCTAAAAACGTTATCATAAAAGCCGTATGCTGAATTCACATACGGCTTACTTATGTATTACTTTAAATATTCAAATCGATTCAAATTATAGCATTCATCACATGCAACTTCTACTTCAATTGCGTCCTTGTCAGTAAAAGTAATTTTTGCGACGTTACCAGCCATTTCTCTTGAAGCACTTACCGTTTCAGAAGTGATGGGTGGGTTAAAATATACACCTTTCCATTCAAATACACGACCACAATTAAAACATTTATGAGTGTCTTTGATCTTTTCAATATTTTTCATAGCAATCGCCTCCAGCTATATTATTTCATAATTCCATTCAAATTAACCGAAAAAAAGTGACTATTTTAGGAAATTTTTTCATACAGTAAGAGGCAAAATAGGAGCGATTATTTGACCGCTATTTATTAGAAAGGAAGCATATATCTTTTTCAAATAAAAAAAGAAGCATTTGTTTTCGCTTCAGTAATTTGGCTAAATAGCAGTTTTAAGTTGCAAATGTTGTACATCATATATGTTATCTTGCTTTTTTATTTCATCTAATTTTTTTTGCATATGATCGATATGTCCTTCAAATGCATCTAGATTATTTTCAATCGTTTTCATTAAACGCTCTAGGTAATCTACTTCTTCATTTAATACCATTTTATCATTCCTTTATTTACATTTAACAATGTATTAATAGTGTAAAACTAATGTAGTAAATGAAAAATACCCATAAATAATCACTAAGTAATTTTTCAAAATACTACTATATTTTATATTACTTATTTTGAGAATTAATATCATTTCATTTGACCTAATACTATTTTACCCATAAAACCTATTTGCGTCTAGGGTTTTGACAATTCTTTTTGAAAAACTATAAAAAAATGATAAAAACCGTTGATTAACAAATGAAGTAGCTATGAAAGAACTATATTAATTTGTTAGTTATCTATTCACCTTAATCCCTAATATTTCTACACTTTTGTCGATGAAATCAGGTCTTCCATAGATTTCGTTACTAAATAGTCCTAAGTAATTTTCTCTTGAATGATCCTTCAAACTGACTAACTCTTTAGTTTCTAATTGTTCTAAATAGTTATCCAAGGTAGGTACTTTACGAAGATAACAATAAGTTTGAGGAGCAAAAAAATTCGGTTCTATTTTTCGCGCGTCATCTAATGAAACAAAGGTATTTAGAATTTCAATTTTTTCAATTGGAATAGCATATTTAGCTCCTTCCTCTTGATGAAGTTTTAATCTATCAACTGTTTTTCAATCACTTTTAACCTTATCATCTAATAGTAATCTATTGATTTCTTCTTTTTCAGAAAAAGTTATCTTTCCAACGATAGACTTCACTGGGCTAGAAAGATAAATATAAGCTTCTATCTTTCCATTGGGGAATTGTTTTCTATACTCAAATTGTTTCAGCCCACTACATAGAGCTGGAAATACACGTGGTTGGAAGCTCAATATTATTTTCATCATCATTTTCCTCCCAAAATAAAAAAGTATCTTCTTAATGAAGATACTTTCATATTTCACGAATAAATTCAATCAATGAGGATTCCAACGTAAGCGCCATAGTTCTCTATAGACGGTTTTAGTTAGCCCCTCTCACTGATGTATTACTTTTTCGGTTGGTCGTCGTCCATTTTTAATACTGCCATAAAGGCTTCTTGCGGAACTTCAACGGAACCAACTTGTTTCATACGTTTTTTACCTTCTTTTTGTTTTTCAAGAAGTTTACGTTTACGTGAGATATCCCCACCGTAACATTTCGCCAATACATTTTTACGCATTGCTTTAATCGTAGAACGTGCGACAATTTTTTGTCCGATAGCAGCTTGTACGGGTACTTCAAATTGTTGGCGTGGGATAAGCTCTTTTAGCTTTTCAACAATGACTTTACCACGTTCATAGGCAAAATCTTTGTGTACGATAAAGCTTAATGCATCGACTTGCTCTGCATTTAATAAGATATCCATTTTCACTAGATTAGATGGTTTATAGCCAATCAATTCATAGTCAAAAGAAGCATATCCTTTTGTGCTAGATTTCAGTTGATCGAAGAAATCGTAGACAATTTCAGATAACGGAATTTCATAAAAAATATTGACACGTGTTGTATCGATGTAATCCATTGTTAAGAAATTACCACGTTTTCGTTGGCAAATTTCCATAACAGCACCAACATAATCATTTGGCACCATGATGTTTGCTTTTACATATGGCTCTTCTACACGATCTATTTTTTGTGGTTCTGGCATCATAGATGGGTTGTCCACTTTTACTTCTTCCCCATCGGTCATGTGTACATGGTAAATAACACTAGGCGCAGTAGTAATCAAATCAATATTAAATTCACGTTCAATACGTTCTTGAATAATTTCCATGTGAAGTAGACCTAGGAATCCACAACGGAAACCAAAACCTAGTGCTTGAGATGTCTCTGGTTCGTACTGTAACGCAGAGTCATTTAGCTCTAATTTTTCAAGTGCATCACGTAAATCATTGTATCTTGCTGTGTCGATTGGATATAAACCGCAATATACCATTGGATTTAGTTTTCGATAACCTGGTAAGGCTTCAGAGGCTGGATTTTCTGCAAAAGTAATCGTATCCCCTACTCGTGTATCACCAACATTTTTGATAGAAGCCGTTAAATATCCAACATCTCCGACTGTTAAAAATTCAGTTGGTGTAATTTTAGGTGTATGAACACCAACTTCGATTACTTCGAATTCAGCACCAGTTGCCATCATACGAATTTTATCTCCTGGCTTCACTGTTCCTTCAACAATTCGAATGGATGTAATAACACCTCGATATGCATCGTAAACCGAGTCAAATATCAATGCTTGTAAAGGTGCTTCAGGATCACCAGTTGGCGCAGGAACTTTTTCTACAATCTGTTCCAGTATTTCCTCTATACCAATGCCAGCTTTTGCAGATGCTAAAACAGCTTCAGAGGCATCTAATCCTATGACATCTTCAACTTCTGTTCGAACACGTTCAGGGTCAGCTGAAGGAAGGTCAATTTTGTTGATGACAGGTAGTATTTCTAGGTCATTATCTAAAGCAAGATATACGTTTGCTAAAGTCTGTGCCTCAATCCCTTGTGCTGCATCTACAACTAAAATTGCACCTTCACAGGCAGCTAAGCTTCGTGACACTTCATATGTGAAATCGACATGTCCTGGTGTGTCGATTAGATGAAAAATATACGTCTCTCCATCTTTAGCAGTGTATTTTAATTGTACTGCATTTAATTTAATGGTAATTCCACGTTCTCTTTCAAGATCCATAGAATCTAGAAGTTGTTCTTTCATTTCACGTGCAGTAAGTGCATGTGTTTTCTCTAATATACGGTCTGCTAATGTAGATTTTCCGTGGTCAATATGCGCGATAATAGA
Source organism: Rummeliibacillus sp. TYF005 (assembly GCF_003844195.1). Taxonomy (NCBI): domain Bacteria; kingdom Bacillati; phylum Bacillota; class Bacilli; order Caryophanales; family Caryophanaceae; genus Rummeliibacillus; species Rummeliibacillus sp. TYF005. The sequence continues at coordinate 361,472 of NZ_ML122541.1, read as the reverse complement.
GAAATTTCGTATATGTTCTTGTCGTTTAATCAGTTCTTCTCGATTCATGCGTTCCACTCCTATTTAAACTACTAGAATTATAGCAGTGATTCGCCTTATATTGCAATGTTAGGATGATGCTGGTTCAACAAATGCTTCTTGGATCGCTCTTCCCAAAATAGCAATTGAACGATTTAACTCTTCTTCATTGTTATTAACTCCACCAAGTTCGATTAAAATAATCTGTTTGGATAGATCTTGATTATAAATTCCATTAACCCCATCACCCGTTTTTCTCAATACACCTCTTGATATTCCCGGAACAAGGCTATTTAGCTTTTTCGATAATTGTTCAGCATAGGCTTCATTTGCCTGGTATTGCTGATTCTTTCCTCCAATAACAAGAGCCATTCGAGCATATGAAGAACCTTTATAAGTTGTTGTGGTTACTTTTTTACCAGCAGAATCTCTATGAATATCCATGATTAAATCATAATCTTTTTTTCCAATTTGATTTTTCACATAGGGACGGACTGCATCGTATGCCTGATAGAATGTCATATCTTGTTTTTTCATAACTTTCATCGCATCTACATTCAATAAATCCGTATTAATATTATTTTGTTTAAAGTGTTTGACAAATAAGTTTCCTAAGGATTGGACGTTTGTCGCATCATGATAGACTGTAATGGTTTGTTGCCGTTCTTTCAACATTGGATAGTATGCTTCATGAGAGTGGGTGAAATAAATTAATGTGTTAAAACTTTTTCCTTTTTTTGTTTCAGATACTTTTGTTGGAATTGTCTTGTTGGCTGCATAAGCAATTTTAGTGTCCTGTTTTGACGATTCAATAACATGTTGCTTTTCAGCCAAAAATGGTAACTTTGCTGCAAGAATCGGTAGTGAAAAAAAGATTGCTAAGAATAATAAAATAAATTTCCATCGATGTTGTTGTCTCCGCATCCAATATCCCTCCTCCAGTTACTTTATGGAGAAAAGATATGGATTAGAACTTTATGCGACGCTTAACCATCTTGTACAAACGCTTGCAAGCATTGATACATAAGCTGAAACCCAATCATCAATATTTTTTGGCGTAACAAATAATCGTTGTTGTCCGGTTAATGCTTCCTGAAACAGTTGTAACCTTTCTTGTCTTTCCCATTTTACCCATTCACCAAAAATCGGCAATAATGCTTCCGTCAAAATTTTAGTATTTTCATCTACAGAATAGGAAGAAACGGATAAAGCTGATGAAGGTCTTTTATCTTCGTCTATTTTTGCAGAAATATATTTAAATAACGATTCGACTGCATCTGTAATTAGAACAGGACCATCAACTACTGTCGGTAATCCAATAGCAGTTACTGGACATCCCATTGTCTCTTCGGAAATTTCTTTTCTAGAATTCCCAACTCCAGCACCAGGTTGAATACCTGTATTGGTAATCTGAACGGTTTTGCAAAGTCGATCACTAGAATTAGTAGCAAGGGCATCAATAATAACGATTAAAGAAGGTTTAATATTATCAGCAAGTGCTTTAACGAATTCACTTGTTTCATACCCTGTTTGCGCGGTAACTCCAGGTGCATAAATAATACAATTATCTTGGATTACTTCCGCTTGATTATGCAGATGGTCAATTGTTAAAGGTCCAATTGCATCCGGTGTAATTGTTCGATTCCCTAGACCAATGATTAGAACTTTTTTTAAGCTTGCTTTTGAATGAATCTTTTTTAAAGATTTGATAATAGTTTCTTCGAAAATTTTAAGTCCTTCAAGGTCATAAGCTTCTAACGATGGTACTGATAATGTTATATAGGTACCTTCTTTTTTCCCTATATGTTCTTCACCTTGTTTAGATACAGTTACTTCTGTGATCTTTACGATTTCATCCCAGTTTTCTTTAATATCAATTCCGTTAGAATTTCTTAACTTCGCTCTTTCTTCTTCTGTCTTATGTTTGATGTATGCTTCTGTTTCATCAACTAAATCTGTTGTTGACCATTGAAAATTTTCCATATTCTCACCTCGTTTCTATTCTGTACATTGTGTCAAGTAAATATTCTTTGCAATTCGCTCTTGATTTTTCTATTAGGATTTTGATATAATGATGCTTGTTGTATAGACACATGAAACAGTTGAGAATTTACTCATCTCGATCCTTTTTAGGAGGTGAATGTTAATGCCAAATATTAAATCTGCTATCAAACGCGTGAAAACTGCTTCTGAAGCAAACGCACAAAACGCACAAGCAAAATCTGCTATGCGTACTGCTGTTAAAAAAGCTGACGCTGCATTAGTCGCAAAAGATGAAAACGCAAAAGAATTAGTAAAAGTTGCTGTTAAAACTTTAGATAAAGCAGCTTCTAAAGGCTTAATCCACAAAAACGCAGCTTCTCGTCAAAAAGCTCGTTTAATGAAAAAAGCTTAATCCATTTGGATTCAAAAAGACTAGAGAATTATTCTCTAGTCTTTTTTTGTATACAAGTATTATAATGGGCGCATCAAGAACAATTCCAAAAATCGTTCCCGCTTACCACTCATAGATTTTAATTGTAAATCTACTTCACTTAATCCATACAAAGCTTTGAGTAAAGATTCTTCAGATACTTTCCGTCGATCTTCTACTATTCTTTTCACACGATACGGATTTACCTTTAATTGTTTTGAAATTTGTTGTGAATGATATCCTTTAGACAATAGATAATATACATTAGACATCAAGCGAATTTGAGATGCCAATAAAGCCACAAGCATTATAGGCTCTTGCTTCTGTCTTATTAAATCATGATAAATTGAAAGTGCCTCCGCAACATCGTTTCTCATATACGCATTGAGCATCTTAAAAGCATCTTGCTCTAATGTTTTCGATACTAATTCTTCCACTAATGCAACCGTTATATTCTTATCCTCACCAAGATATAAACAGATTTTCTCAATTTCAGAGCGTAAATGTAACATATCCATTCCAACTAATTCCATTAATTTTGCAATTGCTTCTTCATCAATTGTTTTAGCAAAGGATGAAATTTCGTTTTTAACCCATACTGATAAATCATTCTCTTTTGGAGTCTCTGCTAGCATGTATACCGCATGCTCTTTCATTTGCTTCGTTACTTTTTTACGTTCATCGAGCTTTTCATACGGTGCAATAAAAATAGTGATGGATGTATCTGAAGGAAACTCTAGCCATTTTGCAAGTCTCTTCAAATCATGATCAATTTTTTCTTTTGTTTTGTCTGTTGCTTTTAAGAATGATGCATTCTTAGCAATAATCAATTTTTTGCTAGAGAAAAAAGGAATCGTATCTGATTCATCAATCACAAAGTCTACTGGCTTTTCATCCAGATCAATTGTAATTGTCTCAATTTCTCCACTTTCTTCTAGCTTAGATTTAATACGATGGATTGTTTCGTCTATAAAATAGGATTCAAGCCCTGCTAAAAGATAAACAGGTGCTAGTTTTCCTTTTTGTATATCATTCCATAATTTTGAGAACATGGTCTTCCTCCTAGCACAACACTAACTCTAGTATACATTCATTTTGAGTAAAGGGAAACTCAGCAAGTTGTAGTTCAACTTCCTTGAAATATAGTTAAGCAATAGACATTTTACTGCTTATATACTCTCTAATTATTTTTTCTAAAGCACTTCAATTTAGGTGAGAGAATCTTTCTTCTTATGAAAACGGTTGAATATGTGAGTATGTCCAAATTGTGTCAAAGCCGATAGAACTATGTAATTTCGCCATTCAATATAGCTTTTTTGAATGCGTTACCGTATAATTAATAAGAATTAGGAGGGATATTAATGAATCCATTTGAAAAAGATGTACAAAGTAAAAGAAATGACGCTATTGATTCAGGTGTAGGCTTCGGCGTATCATTCGTATTCTTCGCACTTATGTTCATTATCGCTACTGTTATCGATTACGTAAATCTATAAGCGTCTACACAAAAAAGCTTTGTCACTTTGACAAAGCTTTTTTCATTTCTACTAATTGAGATGTTGTTGTAATCTCACAGTTTTCTTTTGTCATTTTCAGTTCAATCGAACCTACTTCCGCAGTGTTTAAAGTGGGTAATCCAAGTTTTTGAAATCGCTCAACTACTTCTTTGCTTGGATGTTTGTACCGATTATTTAACCCCGTTGAAAATATCGATAGTGAAGGTTTAGTATGTTTTAAAAACGCTTCTGCACTAGATGTTTTACTTCCATGATGTCCTACTTTCAATATACTTAAATGAGTAATTTTCTGCTCATTATTTTTAACAAGTTGCATCTCCCCATCTTCCTCGAGATCACCTGTTAATAATATTTTATGCTTACCAAAGCTAACTAATAATACAAGTGAATCATTATTTCCGTCGTACTGTGTGTCCGTTGGAGATAAATATTCGAAATAAGCATCTCCCACTCTCCATTTTTCATCTGCTATTTTCTCTTTTAGCGGTATTTTTTCTTTTTTTATATGAGCGATAATATCTTCCATCACTGACTTCTCCCATGAGTTGGGACTTACATGAATTTCTTTTACTTTTATTTCTTCCATCACTTCTTCTGCACCCTCTGCATGATCCGCATCCGCATGCGTAATAATCATTGTATCTACCGCTTTTATCCCTCGGCCTTTTAAGTATGGAACAACAATTCGCCTTCCAACTTCATATTCCGTCTTCGATTGCTTCCACTTTTCCTGCTCAAAACGTAATAATCCACCCGTATCAACTACATAAACCTTTTTACGATATGGTAACTCAATTACTATGCTATCTCCTTGTCCAACACTTAAAAACGTGATACGGATATCTTTATGCATTCTAGGAGCAAGATGAATAACAAGTGCAGGTATTAAAATACATATCAAAGCCATTTTAAATTTTCTTTTCTCTATATAAACGAAAGCACATAAAACACCTAAAAACGCTAGACTACACAAAAGCACACTTGGTCTTCCGGTAACCCACATTTGATATGGGATTGACTGGCACCACATAATTACCTTTGCGACAAATCCTCGAAGTGGCTCATAGATTAAAAATAGCACTTGTGCACCTGGTTTAAATAGTAGCGTTAAAACAAATAAAACAAGGTTTACCGGCAATATTATTAATGAAAATAACGGCACAAATACAATATTAGCTATAAATGATGATAGGCTTAATTCGAAAAAGTGATAAATTAGAAGTGGATAGACAAGTAATTGGCATACGCTCGTTATATAAAAAGATTGAAAAAGCGCACTTTGAGTTGATTGTAAAATCACGTTAGAAAATACGAGTGCTACCGTTGCCAAATAGGATAATTGAAAACCTATTTGAAATATTATACTCGGTTGATACAATACAAGAGCAATAAAACTTAAAGATAACGCATCATCAATCGATAACTTCTTAGAAAGGATTTTGCTAATCATTATCATTTCTACTACCGTAACAGAGCGCCAAACAGAGGGAGCACCACCTGCTATACATGCGTATAAAGGTAAGGCAATGATAATTATAATTGTTGCATGTTCTCTTCTTATATGAAGCCTTAATAACAGTTCAAATACTAACAGAGAGACAAGGGCTACATGAAGTCCTGAAATAGCAAATAGATGTGTGATTCCTAGTTTTTGATAGGCTCTATTTAACTCTTGGTCTACATTCTCTTGTTCTCCAATAATAAGTGCTTGCGCTTCTGCTATTAAACTGTTTGGAAATGTAGCTTCAATGTGCTTCTTTACACGAAATCTCTGCTCAGCTAGTAAAGATGAAAGAGAGTTTTTCTTTTCTTTATATGTCGATTGTTCGATTTCATATATTCCTTGTGCAGCATGACTTAAAATGTAATTTTCCATTGAAAAAGCAAATTGATGTGAGGGCAATGTTGGAGGGACTAAATTACCTTTTACCAGGAAAGTGTGACCACTTAAGGAAATTTGCTCGTAGTTCTGCTTTTCATGCTCAGATTGAAAGGTTTGAACCGCGTACACTTTTGCTCCATTTTCTAAATAAGCAAATCCTCGAAGTTTTGCTCCGTTAATTGTATAAGTGTCTGTCCAAGTTAAAGTTGTTTCTTTTGGAATATCCATTTCTCTATGTTGTAGTGTTTGTGAGATATAAATAAAGGCAGAAAAAGAGATGCCAACAAGGATTACAATTATCCAAGTGTTTTCTTTTTTCCACCTTAGAAAAAGACTAAAAGGGATTAACAACCCTAATAACCAAATGTTTATATGTGCCGCAAGTGAGGCTAGTAATATTACAAGTGCTACAAAAATTAGTTTATGTCTAATGTTGATAGACCAAATAATTCTTCCACCTTCTGTTCATATGGCTCCAATTCTTCAGCTGTTGCACCATGATTACGAAGTTTCGACAATAGATCAACATATAGTGCGATTTTTTCATTACTTAAAAAGTCAATTTTCCGTTCGTCAAATGGGACATGTACGACTTCTACTCCTGCTTGTTCCAAAAGTTCTAATGCATATGGGTTATTTTTATAATCTGTTGCATAATATAAGCTTTTAATACCTGCTTGAATAATAGATTTTGTACATGGTAAACAAGGAAAATGTGTGACATATAAATCTGCACCATCAGTTGGTGTACCGTATTTCGCACATTGTAACAAAGCATTTACTTCCGCATGTACTGTTCGAACGCAATGATTGTCTATTACATAACAACCTTTATCAATACAATGGTCATCACCAGAAATTGAACCATTATACCCACCTGCAATAATTCTTTTATCTCGAACAATCGTAGCTCCGACTGATAATCTTGTGCAAGTACTTCTTAATGCTAATAAATGGCTTTGTGCCATGAAAAATTGGTTCCATGTAATACGCTCCATATGAATGCCTCCTGATTAGTTGTACTACTATTAGTTTAGTTTTAGAAACTAGCTTTTTCAACAGTCAATATTTTGCTTCAGTTTACAGTCAGATAATCTTTCAACGATTCGAAAGTCTTATCACCAATTCCAGTTACATTTTTTAATTCTTCGATAGTCTTGAAAGGGCCATTTTCTGTGCGATAAGCAATAATAGCTTGAGCTTTAGCAGGTCCAACTCCATTTAATGTTGTTAATCCTGCTTCATCGGCTGTATTAATATTCACTAAATTCGAATTTTCTCCATGTGCTGTGCTTCCTTGTGTTGACGGTGCAGATGTAGACGTTTGCTGTGATGCAATAGCCAGAACCTCTTCTGTATCTTCACCTTTTTGAGGTACATAAATGACCATTTCATCTTGTAATTTTTGCGCATGGTTAATCTGACGCGACTGTGCATTCTTCGCATAACCGCCAGCAAGTAAAATGGCGTCAATGACACGACTATCTGCATCTAACTGATAAACACCAGGATTTTTGACCGCTCCCTTAACATCTACCATGATTGAAGTAGTGGCTACAATACCTTGTTTTTGGGCGTCTTGTTGATTCTTTTTCTCCTTTGGTTCTGTTTTTTCTGTACTTGCTTGTTGATCATCCTGAATAGTTGAGAATAGCTCGTCCTGTGGGGGTGTGGACGATTGTTTGGAGATATAAAATATGACTAAACATACTAATAATACAGCAATGGGGGTGCCGTACTTTTTAGCATTTTTCTTCAAAAAAGAAGGAATTAGCTCACACATCCTTTCTTCTCAGAAGGCAATTGATATGGAACTAATTCCAATATAAATGATTTTACAATATTTGAAAAGTCTATTTTATAGCACGGAAGAAAATTCTTTCTGATTCTTCAGTAGGTGACGTATCAGTAAAGTCTGCTGTAACAAAAATTTCATGAAAGCCCGCATGACGTAACATTTCGATATATATTTCTATCGGGAAAGTTCGTTGATAATGGTATTCTTCAAACCGTTCGTATAAACCGTTTTGCTGTTGCACATAGAAAACCATATCATGATGAACGGAATGCGGTGCTTCTCCTGGTTCTGTTACCCATAAATACGTAATTTCACCATCGTCATATGTAAATGGAGAATCCATGAAGATCTCGTCCATTTTAAACAATGAATGTACATCAAAGAATAATTGTCCTCCCTGTTTTAGGGATTGATAAATACGCGAAAAAGTTTCTTGAACAGCCTCGCGCTCTTGTACATAATTTAAAGAATCTATTGCAATTGTTACAATATCCAATTCTTCAAAACCTTCGAGCTCATCCATTGACATACAATATAAAGGAACATTATAACTTTGCGCTATGAGTCGCTGAGATGCTATCATCAGCATCTCTTCAGATAAATCCAATCCACTTACTTCATAACCATTTGAAGCAAATTTTGCAGTCAGTGTCCCTGTACCACATCCTATATCTAATAACTTTTTATGTTGTGCTGAAGGTGCATATTTTTCAACCCAACGGACATAGTCGTCGTACGGAACATCTGTCATTAATGCATCATAAACTTCTGCAAATCGACCGTAGCTACTCATTCTGGCTCAACTGCTACAAATTTTTCGGGTGCATCTCCCCATAGACGTTCTAAATTGTAGTATTGTCGTTCATCCTTATGGAAAACGTGACATACTACATCACCTAGGTCTACAAGTATCCATCTAGCTGAATCAAAGCCTTCCATGCGTTTTACTTGGTATCCAGCTTTGTGTGCTGCATCTGCAATTTCACGTGCAATAGCTTGCGTTTGACGATCAGAATTACCGTGGCAAATTAAAAAATAATCTGCTAGTAAAGAAATCCCTTGCATATTTAGTATGACAATATCTTCTGCGCGTTTGTCATCTGCTGCTTTAAAGGCAATATCTAATAATGTACTTTTTGTCATTCTTTCACTTATCCTTTCTTTTGCAATAACAAATCGTTATAGCATTCAAATGAATCAGGGAATACAGGTTGATGTTTGCTAATTAAAAATGATATTGAATGCGCTAAGCATTTTATCATCAAATCGTGTAATGCCAAATCTTCAGATGCTTTTCTTAATTCATCTACACCTGGAAATTTACGATTTGGTTCAATCATATCTGCTATATAGACAATCTTTTCTAAATTGCTTTGTGCCACTCGTCCCGTAGTATGGAAACGAATCGCATTTAATACATCATCATCTGTAACATTAAATTCTGTTTTTGCAACATACGCACCTACTGGACCATGCCACAATTCATGATGATATTGAAGTAATGTCGGATCCATCTTTTGATCAATAATGGTTTGTCTCATCCAATCACGGTCAGCATATTTACATGAATCATGTAAAATAGCTGCTAACTCAGCTTTTTTAGGATCTTCTCCAAAACGTTTTGCAAGTTTTATGGCTGTATCCGTCACACCTATTGTATGGATATAACGTTTTTCCGGCATACGGTCTTTCATAGCTACTAATAGTTCATCGCGTTCCATATAGACCTTCCTCTCGTATATACTGTTCAACGGCTGTCGGCACTAAAAATGTCACAGTTCGTCCTTCTTGTAATCGATTGCGAATCATCGTTGAAGATAAATCCATAAGTGGTGCTTCTATTAGCTGTACCGGCAAATTTGTAACACCAGAAGTACCTGGTCGATGAACACCAACAAAATGAACTAACTTTGTCAGTTCTTTTATATGGTACCATTCATCCAGCATATCTATCATATCGCCACCAATGATAAAATAGAATTCTGTATCAGGCTCACGTTCTGTCAAACCTTTCAAAGTATCATAAGAATAAGATACTCCTCCACGTTCAATTTCATACAGTTCTATGTTAAAGTATGGAATCGATTGAATAGCAAGTTCCGTCATATGCAACCTGTCTTCTGTAGTGGCATCTTCCGGTTTTACTTTATGGGGTGGTACAGCATTTGGCATAAAACGGACTTCATCCAATCCAAGAACATCATAAGCCTCATTGGCCATCAATAAATGTGCCATGTGAGGAGGATTAAAAGTGCCACCTAGAAGACCAACTTTTTTCATCTCATCAAATCCTTATTTTACTTTTGGTAATTCGATTTTACGATGTTCGCGTTTTGATGCTTGTTTATATAAAACAACTGTTAAACCAATTAGTTGAACAAGTTCTGCATTTGTTCCTTCAGCTAATTGCTCAGCTACTTCATGTTTGTCGACTTCACAATTATCTAAAATACGGACTTTTAATAATTCGCGTACTTCTAATGCTTGTTTAATCTGAACAAGCATTGCTTCATTTACTCCACCTTTCCCAACTTGAAAAATGGGTTGTAAATGATGTGCTTCCGCACGTAAAAAACGTTTTTGTTTACCTGTTAACATGTGATTATTTTCCTCCTAATTGCTCAAGCAAAAGACTACGTACGACTTTTGCTTCAGGATACGAATCTGTCCAATAACTATAAGCAAGCGCACCCTGATGGATGAACATACCGAGTCCAGTTACGACAGTCGCTCCTTTTTTCTTTGCTTCAATTAAAAATGGTGTCATTAAAGGATTATACACAATATCTGCAACAATTGCAGTGCTTGATAATCGGTCCATTGAAATAGGTAATGCAAATTCACTATGATTTAATCCAGCTGATGTTGTTTGAATAAGAATTTCAAACTTGTTCAGTTGTTCAGATGCCGTTTCCAATGATAGAGCATTCGCATCAACATCTAACTCATCACAAATAGCTTCCGCTTTGGAAACAGTACGATTAGCAATCGTAATATGCGTATATCCTGTAGCAACCAAAGCAAATGCAATACCACGCGCTGCTCCACCTGCTCCAATGATTAATACCTGCTGATTACGATGATTATCTCCTATCTCATCTTCTAAAGAACGGACAAAACCTAAACCATCGGTATTATAGCCTTTATACGTACCATCTGATTGTCTAACTACAGTATTCACTGCTCCCATTTTTCGTGCCATTTCATCGAGATCATCTAAAAACGGAATAATTTTCTCTTTATGAGGAATTGTAATATTCCACCCACTGCACCCCAGTAGTTTTAAAGATGCAACAGCTTGTTCTAAATTCTCTGGCTTCACATGTAATGGAATATAACTAGCATCTCTACCTTCTTCTGCCATCCAAGCGTTGTGCATAAGTGGCGACATTGAATGTTCAATCGGGTCGCCAATTACTGAATACCATTTTCTCAAAATTAATTCCCCCTAGATTAAAGAAGGACGAACTTGAACTTCTACACCTTCTGGGGCATATGCTGCAACTACTACGTTTGGATCTTGAATTGTTATCCAGCCTAGGCCTGAGAAAACAATATCAGTTTTTGCTTCTTTAATCGAAAATTCATGACGTACTAATTCTGGTAGTTGATCAATATACTTTTCAGATGGCGGAGCAAGTAATTCGCCTTTATGATTTTTATATAGTTCATCTGCATTCTCTAATTTTGTACGATGAATATTTAAATCATTTGCAATATACACCGTGAACGCTGATCGTTTTCCTTTTATAAAGTCAAAACGTGCCAAAGCACCAACAAATAATGATTGTTCTTCATTCAGCTGGAATATTTTCGGCTTAATCTCTTTTTTAGGCATTATATATTTCAACTCTGTTGGATCAATATAATGTGCCATTTGATGGTGATTGATAATTCCTGGTGTATCATAAATCGCATGACCGTCATCCAGTGGGATTTCAATCATGTCGAGTGTTGTACCTGGGAAGTATGAAGTAGTAATAATATCGCCAGCACCGGTAGCTTGTTTAATAATTCGGTTAATGAAAGTAGATTTCCCTACATTCGTACATCCAACAACATAGACATCTTGCCCATTTCGATATTCATCGATAGCATCCATGGCTTCTTGCATACCTTTTCCTTTATGTGCACTAACTAATAAAACATCGATTGGTTTTAAACCAAGTGCTTTAGCTTCTCTCTTAATCCAATTAATCACCTTATTCTTTTTCACGGATTTAGGAAGCAAATCTGCCTTATTTGCAATTAGTAGTACAGGATTGTTTCCTACGAATCGATGTAGGCCTGGTAACCAACTTCCATTGAAATCGAATATATCTACAATTTTCACGATCAACCCTTTATGTTTTCCTAAGCCATTTAAAATACGTAAGAAATCATCATCTGTTAAAGATACTGGTTGAAGCTCATTGTAGTTTTTCAAACGGAAGCAGCGTTGGCAAATCACATCTTCTTTTTCTAAAGTAGATGCAGGTGCGTATCCTGGTGCATTTTTGTCTTCTGTTTGGATTTGTGTACCACAACCGATACAATGTGGCATTTCGTTCATTATTTTTCCTCCCAAGTTTTAATACCTTTTTTGCTTAAATATTTGTAAACACGTCTTTCGATAAAACGATTAAAACGAGTTACAAGTCCATCCGATTGAGCTACTGGTTTTACTAAGATGGTATGTAATTTTTTACGGTTTGCACCCATCATATCTGTAAGCATTTGGTCGCCCAACATTAAGACTTCTTCTGGTCTCATTTTTAATAGCTCAAGTGCTCGTTTAAACCCACTAGAAAGTGGTTTTCGTGCTTTATATATATAAGGAATTCCCAATGGATCAGCAAATTTTTTGACACGAGGTTCTTTATTGTTTGATAATATGACGATTTGAATTCCAGCATCATGCATTTTCTTGAACCACTCTATTAGTTCCTCTGTTGCATCTGCTCGATTCCATTCAATTAGTGTATTATCAAGGTCTGTAATAATCCCTCTTATGCCCGTTTTCTTTAGCTTTTCAGGCGTAATGTCAAATACTGAAAAGACAAATTCCTTTGGCATGATCAATTTATACAAATTTCTTTCTCCTATTCTTATAAGTACTTCAGTTTTTTCGCACTGCAACTAACTTCTAAAATTATAACATATGTGCGAACGCTTGACCCACCTGTATGTGCGTTCCTTGTACAACATTCTCTAAAAATTGAATGCTGTTTTCATTAAATAACATTACAACCGTTGAACCAAACCCAAAAAAACCAACTTCTTCCCCTTTATTCCATTCTTCTTTTGTATTAGTAATATGAATCGAATTGACAAACATCGCTCCAACTTTAATAAAAGCACAACGCGATCCGTTATTCGTGACCAGTTCTGTAATTTGACGATAGTTTTTTGAAATTGGTTGATTTCCATATGTTAATCCTAGACTGTTAACAGGGTACGATTTTCTCCCAAGTGTGAATTGGTTAACTACCTTTCCGTCAATTGGGCTATGGAACCGGTGGTAATCAGCCGGGCTAAGGTAAAAGACAATATATTTTCCATTTACATACTGGTCAACAATTTCTTCTTTAGCTAATAAGTCCTTTAAATCATATGATTTTCCTTTGACATAAAATATAGTGTTTTTTTGAATATCACCAAATGATTCAATTTTTGCATCTACAGGACTTGTATAAACATGCTTACCAACTTCAATAAGTCTTGCATCTTCTTTTAAATGTCTAATAAAGAATTCTTGAAGATTTTGAAATTCTTCCTTTTTTTCTGAAACCTCATCTAGTTTTATTCCGTATATATTTATGTAGGATGAAATCAATCTTTTACTAATTCTTGATGTTGTAAATCGCTTAAGTAAAAAAGATGACCATCTTCCATTCGTTAACTCGACTATTGATTGGTATATTTTTTCTCTTAACAATTCAATACCTCTTTCTGAAATAGTTTTACAGTAACACTTAAAAAGCAGTATAATATTATAATACTGAACAAATAAAGGAGTGCTGTCCATTGTTTCTTATTCATAAAGTGGATACCACAATTAAAAAAATGAAATCACATATTGCTAATTTAATTACAATCGGAAATATCTCATTTGGTGGAGCCTCAATAATGGCGACTATACATGAATCATATAATTTCGCAGTTTTATTTATTTTTATCGCTGCGTTTTTAGATCGTTATGATGGTAAAGTAGCTAGAAAATTTAACCAAGAGTCTGAACTAGGTAAACAACTGGATTCCATGAGTGATATTATATCATTTGGAGTAGCTCCTGCGATATTAATGTACGAAATGACTCTGATGCAATTTGGTACAATCGGGATGATTGTAGCTGTATTATACATCGCTTGTGGAGCATTCCGTCTCGCTAGGTTTAATATTACTGAATCGAACGGTTACTTTTGTGGTTTACCTATAACAGCAGCAGGCGCTATTTTAACGGTATCATTTTTCTTTATACCTCTATTTTCAACTGTTTTTTATATGTTTTTGTTCCCAATCTTATCTATTTTGATGATTAGTACATTTTCTTTAAAAAAAGTATAAAAATTATTTTTTAATGATCTACCAATGTAGGTCATTTTTTTGTTGTAAAAAAGAGGTTCATGTCATATGTTGTATTAAACACTTACGAAAGGATGACGATCATAAGTACCCTTTTAACAGCCATCCTACAGCTTTGGGTTGATCTCCCCGTATTACTTGGCTATTTAAAAGGGCAATCATTTCCTCAGCCCTTTACGAAGGAAGAAGAAGCAGAATGTCTTGAACGCTATTTAAATGGTGATGAATCAGCCAAAATGGAACTAATCGAAAGAAACATGCGCTTAGTCGCGCATGTAGTTAAAAAATTCCATCCAAAACATGAACAATTAGATGATTATATTTCAATAGGAACAATTGGTTTGATGAAAGCCGTTGCCAGTTTTACACCTCAGAAGAAAACCCGATTAGCCACATATGCTGCACGATGTATTGAAAATGAAATTCTTATGCATTTAAGAAGCCAAAAAAAGGTACAAAAGGATGTTTCCCTTTTTGAAACAATTGGTTCCGACAAAGATGGAAACCCTCTTGAAATCGCTGATTTTCTTCAAAGTGATGCACCCTCTACTGAACAACAAATTGAACGCCTTGAAGAAGAACAAAAACTGTATGAACACCTAGATTTACTTGATGAAAGAGAATTATCTATTATTCAACAACGGTATGGACTTGGGCAACAGGAGGCCAAAACACAAAAAGAAATTGCTCAGGAGATGAATATCTCAAGAAGTTATGTGAGTAGAATTGAGAAAAGGGCATTGATCAAACTTTATCAGCACTTTAAGCGTAAAAACTCCTGATTTATAGCTCATTAATTGTTCCGAAAGGTTCCTTACATCTTACTAATCTAAGAAGGATGAGGTTGCCAAAAATATGACGTAAAAAAGGAGTTGCCCAAATTGTCTGGGAAACTCCTTTTAACGTGTAATTTAGAACATTAGTCTAAGCAACTTCTGAAACCATAATTAGGCTTAAAATTGCAGTTATAGCCATAGAGCCAATCATGATGAATGTCATATTAACCCCTCCAAACATCCCTAGAATGTAGTAACTTATTTACCTATATCTTATCACTCTCGAGATGTCTTACTAGGGGGTGTTTTTGAACATATAAGGTCAAATAGATGACAGAATTGTGACACCTTATAACTTAGAAATAACTTTTAATACAATTTGTGTTGAATGTTTTGCAGCAACTGGTAAAAACTCATCAAAGCTTATATTTGATTGTTTACCTGCTATATCTGATAAAGCACGAATCACTACAAATGGAGTACCAAATTGATAACAAACTTGTGCAACTGCTGCTGCTTCCATCTCAACTGCTTTCATAGTTGGGAAATAACCTCTTACTTTTTCAACTCGAACTGGATCATTCATAAACGAATCACCTGTTGTGATTAAACCAACTGCAAATTGATGTTCTCCTATTTCTGCTACTGCTTCTTCTGCAAGTTTCATCAATTGCTCATCAGATTTAAAAGATGCTGGCATTTGTGGGACTTGTCCCATTTCATATCCAAAAATAGTTGCATCTACATCATGGTGACGCACTTCATCGGAAATAACGATTGCACCTACTTCTAGATTTTCATCATAACCACCAGCAGAACCAGTGTTAATCACAACATCTGGTTTATATTCGTTTAACAAGATAGATGTGGACATCGCAGCATTTACTTTACCGATACCACTTTTTAATAACACTACATCTTTTCCAGCGTATGTACCTTCTGTATATTCACTATTAGCAATAGTTTTAGTTGATGTATTTTGAAGTGTGCTTCTTAATAATTCTACTTCTTCTTCCATTGCGCCAATTACAGCAATTTTCATTTGATAAATCTTCCTCTCTTATACGGTGCTTTTCTATCAAGCTTTAGTAAAAACTTTGAATCAGTCAAGTTTTCAGTTCAAATGATCCATATAATCTATCTTCAAAATTATTGAAATACCTTCACAATAACTGATACTTTGGCGTGACAAGCAACCTTCTCTTTTTAATCTAAAGCAAAAAACGGTTATCCGTCAAGAACCGGATAACCGTCTTATATATTAATATGCACCTTTATACGTTTTAAGTACTTCTAATTTTGTTGGTTTCCAACCTTCTTCAGGAACCCATTTCAACGATACGCGATAACTTTTTTCCTTATCTTTTGATGAAACAATCCCAACAGATGTATCTGGACTGCCTCCATTTTTTACATACCATACAATCATATCTTTTTCATCTAGACCAGCTGTATTTGCAATGGTTGTAATTTTTTCGTTCCAATCGACAGATCCTTTAGTATAGCTAGATACATGGGAACTGCCCTTATCTTTTTGAGAAGTTTTTGTAGGTTTCCAATTTGAGTCAGTAACGACTTTTAATACATTAGCATCCCCAGATGTTTCAGTAGTAGCTGTTTCACTTTCTTCATAGTTATAACTACTAGAGTTGGAATTAGTTGCTGTAGAATTGCTTTCTTCATCAGTTGCTAGATTACTATTATTTTCTTCACTTGTATTTTCTGCTGCAGAATTTACATCATTCGTATCTTCTGTCTGAGTTTGATCTTGTTCATCCTTTTTCTGAGATTCCTCAGCTTGTTTAGCTTTCTCTTTTTCTAGCTCTTTTGAATTATCTTTTTCTACTATCTTTTCATCTTGCTTATCATTGTCTTGTTCAACTGTTTTTGCCACTTTATCATTTGCAGTATCTTTGCTATCTGATCCGCCAATCACGATAAAACCAGCAACTATTAATATTAGGACAACTACTACTCCGATTAAAACATTTAGAATTTTGTCCATTTTTTTCTTACCTGTATTTTTAGGCTTTTTTTCTTTTGGTTTATATCGACGTCCAATTTCAGCCATATGTACTCCCCCTGTTCATCTTTAAATTTGGTTCTAGGTTGAAGCTAACAAAGGTTGCCTATATCATAATTATCATAGCATAGAATGGAATATATCTTCTAGCAAATACCAAAAACGCAACTAATGACATCTATATGAACCATTGTTAGGAAATATTCTAACTGATGCATAATGTAATAACTTTTTTGAATGAAAGAATTCTGAAATCCATAGCTTTAAGTGAAAAAGCGAGTATGAGAAGGATTCATCCGTTCTCATACTCGCTATAAAAGTCTTTTTAGTAAATCAAAAATAAATTATTTGATTTCGATAATTTGAACGTCCATATCTCCACCAGGAGTGACGATTTTAACTTTATCGCCGACCTTGTTACCTAATAGACCTTTGGCAATTGGTGAATCATTTGAAATACGTCCTTCAAATGGGTCTGCTTCTGCTGAACCAACGATTGTATAAGTTTCTGGATCTTCATCTGGAAGCTCTTTGAATGTTACAGTACGGCCGATTGTAACAATGTCAGAAGCACTTGTACCTTCTTCAATAATCATTGCGTTACGAATCATAGTTTGAAGAAGTGTAATACGTCCTTCTACGAAACCTTGTTCGTCTTTTGCTGCATCATACTCTGAGTTTTCAGAAAGGTCACCGAAACCACGAGCTATTTTAATACGTTCTACTACTTCTTTACGTTTTGTAGTGATTAAGTATTCTAATTCTTCTTCCAATTTTTTCTTACCAGCGGCAGTCATTGGATATTGTTTTTCAGTTGACATTTACATTCACTCCTTAACTTACATCTTAGCTTAATGGCTCTGTTAATCGATATTTATATATGTGAAGAATCCGCTTTATATAGACCAAAAGAAGTAAAGCCCTTCCACTAGTGGACACTCGATTGAATCGTTTATATGCATGATATGCTCACAATAAAATTCATATGAAATAAACATAGCCTAACTTAATAAAAATACTATGTCGCGATTTCAATAAGAATGCGACATAGTTTTTAAAAAGAATATTTGTTCATCATTTACCATGATATTACACAATACTATCAGATTCAAGGATTGTTTTAATTTTTGTGACCATTAAATCAATCGCTACCTCATTTTGTCCGCCTTCTGGAATAATGATATCTGCATATCTTTTTGTTGGTTCTATGAATTGGTTATGCATTGGACGAACAACTGAAAGATATTGTTCAATAACCGAATCCATTGAACGTCCTCGTTCATTAATATCCCTTAAAATACGGCGAATAATACGTAAATCTGCATCTGTATCTACAAATAATTTAATATCCATTAAATCCCGTAGACTTGGGTCACTTAAAACAAGGATTCCTTCCAAAATAATGACATCTTGTGGATCAATATGAATCGTTTCCTTTGAACGAGTATGAAGTGCATAATCGTATACTGGTTTCTCAATTGCTTCACGATTTAAAAGACGTTTTATATCTTCAATTAATAAATCAGTATCAAATGCATCTGGATGATCGTAATTCGTTTCCAGACGTTGTTCAAACTCTAAGTGACTTTGATCTTTATAATAATAATCTTGTTCAATTACAACTACTGAATGCTCTTTAAATACATCATGGATGGCATGGGTAACACTTGTTTTACCTGAACCAGAACCTCCAGCAATTCCAATTAGGACTGGACGTTTTTTTCCCATTATCGCATCTCCTTGCGCATCATATTATGCGGATATAATTTATGTTCACATTTAAAGCGAACGATTTGTAATGGGTGTCGTGCAGCATCTAAAGATTCTCCATCTTCATCCCAAACTTCATTAATTACAACTGTAAAGTTTTCAATTTCAGGGCCAAAGAATTCTACTTCATCTCCTGGTTTGAAGTAATTACGTTGTTGTAATGTTACCATTTTTGTTTCTTCATCGTAATCTAAAACCATACCTACGAAGTCGAATTTTGTTTGTTTACCATGTACACCAAACATTTGTTGTTCGTATCCTGGTTCTCCTTCAAAGTATGAAGAAGCAGTTTCACGGTTTGCACATTTATCTAATTCTTCAAGCCATTCACGTTTAATCTTGAAGTGATCTGGGTCTGCACAATAAGCATCGATTACTTTACGATAAACGCTGACTACTGTTGCAACATAATGGATAGATTTCATACGTCCTTCAACTTTTAACGAATCGATACCTAATTCAATAATTTTCGGAATTGATTCGATAAGTTTTAAGTCTTTAGGGCTCATAGCAAATGCTTCATCACCTTTATCAAATAAAGGTTTTGACTCACCATCTTCTACTGCATACAAATCATAATCCCAACGACATGATTGACAGCAACCTCCACGGTTTGAATCACGTGCAGTCATATGATTAGATAATACGCATCGACCTGAATAAGCGATACACATTGCGCCATGAACGAAAGATTCGATTTCGATATCTACCTTTTCTTTCATCAATTTAATCTCTTCTGCACCTGTTTCTCTGGCAAGAACAACACGTTGTAAACCTTCTTCTTTCCAATATTGAACAGCTTTCCAGTTTGAAAGAGATTGTTGTGTACTTAAGTGAATTTCAAGTTTTGGTGCAACTTTTTTACTTGTTTCAATGATTAACGGGTCAGCTACAATAATTCCTGCTGCTCCAGCATTTTCAAGTGCACGTAGATAATCTTCGAGTCCATCCATATTGTCATTATGAGCAAAAATATTTGTAGTTACATAAATTCTTGCTCCATATTTTTTGGCAAACTCTACACCTTCATGAATTTCCTCGATTGAGAAATTCCCTGCATTTGAACGAAGTCCAAACTCTTGTCCACCTATAAACACTGCATCTGCGCCGTAGTGAACAGCAATTTTCAATTTTTCTAAGTTACCAGCTGGTGCTAATAACTCTGGTTTTTTGACGATAACTCTTTTACCGTCACGTATTTCACTAATATGATCATTTTGTAATAATGTCACAGGATCTCCTCCTTCCTAATAGACAGTTTCTTTAAAGAAGAAGCCGGTATCAAGTGGGCGTAGTTCAGGTTGAATTTCTTCAATTTTCGCTAATAATTCTTCTTTAATATCAAAATAAGTATCTGGTGATTCTGCATAGGCATCGATTGCTTTACGATAACATTCTGTTACTGTTACAACATATTCTTCAGATTGCAAGACACCTTCAATTTTAAAAGCGTCAATCTCTGCTTCAAATAATTCATCTAGTTCATCAATGATACACATATCATTTGGACTATATATGTGTGTTCCATTTAAATCTTCATAGATCGGATATCTACTATTACGTTCTTTATCATATAAGTACATATTTCGTGCACTTTTACGATTTTCAACTTCCATAGCTTTTCCTTCATACATGAAATAATGGCCTAGTAGTGGGCGTTTTGACTGGAACATACATGTCATACCATGTACTTGTACTTGAATTTCAACTTCAGCATTTTCTTTAATCTCAATAATTTCTTCCATGCTCAATTCACGTGCTAGTACTGCACGAGTTGCGCCACGTTTTCCCCAGTAATTTGCTTGGAACCAGTTAGTGGCAATTGTTTCAGGACTCCAATGTAATGGAATGTCCACTTCTGCTTCTCGTTTTGCAATAATTACAGCAGGATCGCCAAAGACAATCCCATCAACGCCTATTTTCGCTAATTTTCGCATATATGGCGCAAGCCCATCTACACGATCGTTATGGAAAATGGCATTCATAGCAACATAAACTTTTTTCCCTGCATCATGTATTAAAGTTGTAGCTTCTGCTACTTGTTCAATAGTAAATTCTCCTGCTAAACGCAAACCAAATTGTTGTTCACCTATTAAAAAAGCATCTGCTCCGGCTTGGATAAGTGCTTTAACGTGGGCAATAGATTGTGGTGTCACGAGTAATTCAGGTTTTTTCATCAATGGTCACCTCTTTATACAAATCAATAACCCATCACCAACTGGGAAGAATGAGGATTGATAGTCCGGATTGGCAATAATCCATTCAGCAAATTGGTGTAGATTTCGAATCATTGTTCTTTTTCGCTTTGGCACGTCTTTCATATCTAAATCTGAAAGGCCATGCATATACATATTATCGATGTATAGTATTCCGCCTTTTTTCACAAGTGGGCTATACTTTTCAAAAAACTTTTTATATTGCCCTTTTGCAGCATCAATAAAAACAGCATCAAAAGATGGATAGGTACTTTCTACATCCACTTCTAACGCGTCTCCTTCAAGTAATACAATATGATCTTTCACATCGGACTTTGATAGGAATTGCTTCGCTTGTTCAATCCTTGTTTCATCACGTTCGATTGTAACAATTTTGGCATCCTTAACGGTTTCAGCCATACGAATTGCTGAGTAACCAATAGCACTTCCGATTTCTAGAATTGTGGCGGGATTTTGTATACGAAGCATTTGAAGTAAGATTTCAATTGCTGGTAATTGCATAATAGGAACATAGTTTTCTTCTGCAAATTGTTCCATTTCCATTAGTAATGCATTACGTGGTTGAATGAAGGATTTTGTATATGCATCCGAAATAGCCATTCAACACTCACTCCTTCATTTCTGATCCAGTAGCTAAATGAGCTACTTTTGTTATTAGATTGGTTGTTTATGAATACTGTTAAATCATATGATTCGTAAAAAACACTATCATAATCAAAACCTTATTATAAAAATACACTTTATCTTATCATGAAAATAGAAGAAAAGCGAGAGTCGCCTTTCTTCTATCTGGTTATTTAATATGTTGATCGACTTTATTTAAATGCTCATTGTATGTTTTAGAGAAATGGTTGTTTCCTTTTTCATCTGCTACAAAGTATAGATAGTCGGTTTCAGCTGGATTAATAGCTGCTTCTAACGACTCTTTACCTGCATTAGAAATTGGACCTGGTGGTAATCCTGCGTTCTTATATGTGTTGTATGGATTATCGACTTCTAAATCTTTGTACAATACACGAGATTTATGTTTTCCTAAAGCATAGAGAACAGTTGGGTCTGTTTGTAATGGCATTTTTTTATCAATACGATTGTAAAATACGCTTGCAATTGTTTCACGATCTGCTTTAGCTGTAGCTTCTCGTTCGAGCAATGAGGCAAAAGTCAAAAATTTATGAACAGACATGCGTTTTTCTTTCAATTGTACTGCGTATGATCCTACAACTTCATCTGTTTGAGCAACCATTTGTTCAGCTATCTCTTCAAGTTTAGGTTTTTCTTCAAAGAATGGATATGTTGATGGGTATAAATATCCTTCTAGTGCATAACGAATATTCTTGTTGTATACAGCCTTAGTGACCGTTTTAGGATATTTTTTTCTCATATCCTTTACAAATTCTTTACTTGTCACTAAATCCATAAATTCCTTCTTAGAGTAGTCGGTACTTTTAGATACTCGTTCAGCTATTTGGTCAAGAGTCAATCCTTCAGGAACGGTTATCGTAAATTCAGGTTGGCGATAAACTTTTCCTGTTTTTAAACTTTTAATAATTTCATCAATGGTCATTGATTGTGTTAATTCATATGTACCAGCTTGAAAGGCTGATTCATTTTTGAATTTTGCATAGTATTTAAATACTTTAGCATTTTTGATAATTCCTTTTTCTTCTAAAGTTTGCGAGATTGAATCTAAAGAAGAACCAATTGGAAATTCTATTTTTACTGATTTGTTAGCACTTTCGTTTACAGGTTTCAATGCACCTTTTATATAGAAATACATACTAATCCCTACAACAAGTACTAGTGCTACAATTATAGTCGAAATGATTAATACAATTTTTCGAACAAGCTTTTTTTCTGCTTGTCTTTCTTTTAACATATTGATTTGATCTTTTTTTGATGAATTTGTACTCAATTGCAAGTCCTCCTTTGAAAAGAGTATATCTCGCTTATTGTAAACTTATCCAGCCTGATGATTGGACTCACTTTCAATAAAAAAAGCGGAATGCTAAGTACTCATTCCGCTTGGGCGATTTTACTCGTTACTCTTCACCAAATTCAGCATCAAGAGTGTTTAATACTTCTTCAACCATATCCCATTCTTCGTCTGTTTCGATAGGAACAAGTTCTCCACCTTCACCATCTTCAGCAGGGTTGATTGCAGATGCAAAAATTTCTACTTCTTCGCCTTCTTCTGCGCCTTCTTTATAATACAGTACATATGATTTACCGAAGTCGTCTGAATCGAAAGTGTATAGTACAGCGTATACTTGTTCATTTCCTTCATCGTCTACTGCAATAATATGTTCGTGATTGTGTTCGTGTTCTTGTGTCATTTCCAGTCACCTCTTCTGATTATTTGAGTTACTTATTCTTGCTCAATTCCTTCATCTAATTCTTCAATAACAGATTCAATATAATCCCATTCTTCTTCGGTTTCGATTGGTGATAATTCACCATCTGTACCATCATCAGAAGGAATAAAAGATGATGCGAAAATTTCAACAGTACCATCTTCATCTTCAGAACCAATTACAGAATAAAGGACATAAGATTTTCCAAATTCTGCGGAGTCAAATGTATGAAGCACTTCACAAAGTTGCTCATTACCATCTTCATCAACGACTGTGATATGACGTTGTTCTAATTCTTCTTCCATTTTTTCACCTCATAATTGTTTTCGGTCTAAAAATCCTTGTAGGATCATGACCGCAGCCATCTTATCAATGACTTTTTTACGATTTTTGCGTCGAACATCTGCTTCAATAAGCAATCGTTCTGCTGCCATCGTAGTTAAACGCTCGTCCCAAAGTGTGACAGGCATTGAAAAAGTATCTTCTAAAAGCTTTGCATAAGCTTGTGATGCTTCTCCTCTGGGACCAATTGTATTATTCATATTTTTCGGGAATCCAACAACGAATTCCGTTACTCCATATTGTTGGACGAGTTCACTGATTCTTTCGATACCGAATTCACCATTTTCCTCATCAATTTTAACAGTTTCAACGCCTTGAGCTGTCCACCCAAGGGCGTCGCTAACTGCTACTCCAACAGTTTTGGAGCCTACATCTAAACCCATTATTCTCATCATTTTGCTCCGTTATTCTTCTTAATATAGAACTTAACTAGTTCTTCTAAAATTTCGTCACGTTCAAGCTTACGAATTTTGTTACGAGCATCTTGATGACGAGGAATATAAGCGGGATCTCCCGATAATAGGTATCCAACTATTTGGTTAATCGGGTTGTACCCTTTTTCTTCTAGTGCTGCATGAACATGAAGCATGGTTTCTCTTACTTCTTGTTCCATAGATTCTTCTGGGAAATTAAATTTCATCGTTTGATCAAACTTACTCATGCTCAGCACCTCACTTTAAAGTTGTTGGAAATTAAAACATCTTATAATTTTTAGTATACCTGATTCTTAATGCCTTTTAAATAGATTTTACATAATTATACACAGAATCCAACGCTTCTGCCAATTTTGAGCCATCTTTTGCTCCAGCCATTGCCATGTCAGGGCGACCGCCGCCTTTACCACCGCATTGTTCTGCTACATGTTTGACGATATTACCAGCGTGATAATTTCCACCTGCTATATCTTTTGTTACACCTGCACATAACATAACTTTTTCACCAGCTGTTGCTCCAAGAACAATTATGCTGTTATCCATTTTACCTTTTAAATCATCCATTAATTGGCGTAATTGATTATTATCTTTTGCATCTACTTTTGTAGAAAGAACTGTAACATTACCAATTTGTTGAGCTGCAGAAAGAATATTAGATGCTTGAGCTCCAGCAATTTTAGCTGAAAGTGATGCATTTTCACGTTGTTGTTCTTTTAACTCATGTTGTAATCCTTCTACACGAGCAACCAAATCTTTTGGATTTGCTTTTAGAAGTCCCGCAGCTTGTTCTAGAATATGTTGTTCTTCTTTTGCGGCAATATATGCTGCTTGTCCTGTAACTGCCTCGATACGTCGAGTACCTGCCCCGATACCACCTTCGGAAATAATTTTGAAGAAGCCAATTTCAGAAGTATTTTTCACATGAATACCACCACATAATTCAATTGAGTAGTCAGATACTTGAACAACTCGAACAACATCACCATATTTTTCTCCGAACAATGCCATTGCTCCCATTGCTTTTGCGTCTGCAATCGGCATTTCTTCGATAACGACTTGAATGCCTTCCCAAACTTTTCCATTGACAATTTGTTCGATTTTTTCTAATTCTTCTTTTGTCACAGCACCAAAGTGAGAGAAGTCGAAACGTAAACGATCTGGCCCTACATATGAACCTGCTTGGTTTACATGTTCGCCAAGAGTATCTTTTAATGCGCGTTGTAAAAGGTGAGTTGCAGTATGGTTTTTCACAATTAAGTTTCGTTCAGCGCGATCGACTTTTGCGAACACTTCATCTTCTACATGCATTTCACCAGATTCAATAAGTACAGTGTGTAACGGTTGACCATTTGGTGCTTTTTGTACATCTTTGACAGATGCAGTGAATGAATCGTTTGAAATTGTACCATGGTCTGCGATTTGTCCACCCATTTCTGCATAAAATGGTGTTTCAGCTAAAATAACTAATACTTCGTCACCTTCAGATGCTGTTTTTGCTTCTTGTCCGCCAACAACCATTGCAGCAACTCTTGTATTTGTTTCTAATGTATCGTAACCAACAAAAGTACTTTCTTGTTTTAAGTTTGCTAACACTTCTGATTGTACATGCATAGAGTCAACATCTTGACGAGCATTACGAGCACGCTCACGTTGTGCTTCCATTTCAGCTTCAAAACCAGCTTCATCTACTGTCATACCTACTTCTTCAGCATATTCTTCAGTAAGTTCTACTGGGAAACCATACGTATCATACAAACGGAATGCATCAGCGCCTGGAATAACTGTTTCACCTTTTGCTTTTTGTGATTCTACAACTTCATTGAAAATAGCTAAACCATCGTGTAGTGTTTCATGGAAACGAACTTCTTCGTTTTTAATAACACGTGAAATAAATTCTGCCTTTTCTTGTACTTGTGGATAAAAATCAGCCATAATTGCACCAACAGTTGAAACTAATTCGAACATAAATGGCTTTTCAATACCAATTTGTTTTGCATAACGAACAGCACGACGCAATAAACGACGTAATACATAGCCTCGGCCTTCATTTGAAGGTAGAGCACCATCACCAATAGCAAATGCTACAGTACGAATATGGTCTGCGATTACTTTGAATGGTGTGTTTATATCTTCTTCACTACCGAAAATTTCATTGAAATCTATTTCGTTAGGGCGTTTATATTTGCGATTTGCAAATTCTTCAATTTTTTCAATGATTGGCATAAATAAATCTGTATCAAAGTTTGTAGGTACATTTTGGACAACTGAAGCCATACGTTCAAGTCCCATACCTGTATCAATATTTTGCTTTGGTAGTGGAGTGTAAGTACCATCTGGATTATGGTTGAATTGTGAGAACACAAGGTTCCAGATTTCTAGATAACGTTCATTTTCCCCACCTGGATATAATTCAGGGTCTTTTGGGTTATTGCCATATTCTTCGCCACGATCATAGAAGATTTCTGAGTTTGGACCACTTGGACCTTCACCAATATCCCAGAAGTTACCTTCTAAACGGATTAGG
This sequence comes from Rummeliibacillus sp. TYF005, assembly GCF_003844195.1. NCBI lineage: Bacteria > Bacillati > Bacillota > Bacilli > Caryophanales > Caryophanaceae > Rummeliibacillus > Rummeliibacillus sp. TYF005. The sequence goes on along the minus strand of NZ_ML122541.1, from coordinate 334,844 downwards.
CGTTCTTCAGGCACACCGATTTCATCTTTCCAAATATTATATGCTTCTTGGTCTTCAGGGTGAATTGTAATGGATAATTTAGCACCATCGAATCCCATCCATTTTGGATCAGTTAAAAATTCCCAAGCAAAATGAATAGCTTCTTTTTTAAAGTAATCACCGATAGAAAAGTTACCAAGCATTTCAAAGAAAGTATGGTGTCTTGCTGTTTTACCAACATTTTCGATATCGTTTGTACGAATTGCTTTTTGAGCATTTGTTATACGTGGATTTTCAGGTATAACGGAACCATCAAAGTATTTTTTTAATGTTGCTACACCAGAGTTAATCCAAAGTAATGATGCGTCATTAATTGGAACAAGTGGCATACTTGGCTCTTGTTTATGATTTTTTTCTTCGAAGAATTGAATGAATTTACGACGAATTTCTGCAGATGTTTGCATAGAAATTATTTCCTCCTTTAATACAATAAAAAAAACCCCATCCTCTTAAAAGGGACGAAGGTTATATTCGCGGTACCACCCTAATTATAATAATTTACACTATTATCTCTTACTTTACCTTAACGCGGTTAACGACAGTTTTTAACTGCACTCAGGACGAGCTTTTCCAAATTGGAAGTTGAAGATTCTCGCAGCCAAGGAATCTCTTTCTGAACACTTTCCAATAAGTACTTTTTTCCTTCAACGATTTCTAAATATAGGGTTTAAAAATAGTACATTTGCGTTATATGACTAGTTGTATCCATTTTTTCTCTTTCTTATTTTAAAAAATGCCTGTCATTATGTCAATTCTCATTATTCATAAAGTCATATGGACTAATACCATTCATGCCGATCATGGGATGGATGCTATATACATTCTCCATAGTCAGCTTAGCAGGTTCTCCATTCGTTTCTGCTAAATCTGATTCTATAGGGGCTTCTTCTACATTTATCGTTTCTGATGATGAGTCAACATTTTCTATAGGACTTTTCACTTTTTTTTCAACAGGTGTATCACTCATTAACCGATCTGCCAGACTAGTATGCCTTTTTGAATCATCAGTTCTTTGGAAACCATAGATAAAAGTATCAGGTTCTCCACAAAGGATAAGAAAGTTTTTAGCTCTTGTAATACCCGTATAGAGTAAATTCTTCCGAAGCATTTTAGAATAGCTTCTAACAATCGGCATAATTACCATTGGAAATTCGCTACCTTGGGATTTATGAATCGAGCAACAATACGCTAGTGTTAGTTGATTTAAATCACCTTTTTGATATGTTACTTCAATACCATCGAAAGAAACTATTAATAAGTCTGTTTTTTCAACCGTTTCTTTCGCTTTTATAATGGAAATTACTTCCCCCATATCTCCATTGAATACATTATTATTTGGTTGGTTGACGAGTTGCAATACCTTATCACCAATTCGATAAATCGTATCTCCAAAAGCAATTTCTTTTGTTTTTTCGCTTTTCTTAGGATTCAAAAGTTCTTGCAACAATTTGTTCAAAGCATCAATACCAGCAGTTCCCCGATACATCGGTGCTAATACTTGTATGTCATGAATAGAAAATCCTTTTTTTATGGCACTTTTCACTACTTGACCAACTACATCTGCAATTTGCTCTTGACCAACTCGGATAAATGATCGATCACTTGTTTTAACTGTTAAGTCTTGAGGAATTTCGCCTTGTTTCATCTGATGTGCCAGTTCAATAATTGAAGAACCTTCTGATTGACGATAAACATCGGTAAGTTCAACAGTTGGAATTGACTTCGAGGCAAGTAAGTCTTTTAGTACTTGCCCTGGCCCAACTGGTGGTAGTTGGTCTTGGTCCCCAACAAAAATCACTTGGCAATCATCGTTCAATGCTTTTAATAATTGGTGAGCTAACCAAGTATCTACCATCGACATTTCATCCACGATTATAAGTCTACCCGCGACTTCGCGATCTGAATCTTCATCTTTTTCTTGACCTGTAAATCCTAATAATCGGTGAATAGTCATCGCAGGGAGTTCAGTAGATTCGCTAAGTCGTTTTGCTGCACGACCTGTTGGAGCAACTAAAACAATTGGAAAATCTTCATCTTTTTCGGCATACTCCTTTGGATTCAATGACAACCCATGCAATTCTGCATAGACATCTACAATTCCTTTGACAACAGTTGTTTTCCCAGTACCTGGACCACCTGTTAAGATCATTACAGCGGAATTAATGGCGGTTTCAATTGCTTCGATTTGCGTTTCTGCGTAACTAACACCAAACCTTTCCTCAGCATCCCCTATTCGCTTACGAATTTCTGATGCTGGAAAAGCAGAATGTTCTTTGTTTTTTTTGACTAGTTCAGTTATTTTCGATGCAATACCAATTTCCGAATAATAGAGTGAGGGCATATAGATTCTTGTTTCTTCGCCACATACTTTACCATCTTCACCTAATTCGATAATACATTTTGAGATATCATCGTATTCTATCGCACATCGTTGGCTTGTTTCTAGAAGTCGTTTAGCTTCAGGTATTATTTCACTAGCATCAAGAAAAACATGTCCTTCTGATAGTGCAGCTACATTCAAAAGATGTAAAATCGCAGCTTTAATCCGATCTGGATGGTTTCCTGTTATATGTAATCTTGCACCAAGTTCATCTGCACGTTGGAAACCAATTCCTTCAATATCTTCAATTAATCGATAAGGATTTTTTTGCAACACTTGCAATGTTTCACCTTCGTACATTTGGTAAATCTTCACTGCAATTTGTGCGCCAAATCCCCATTCATTGAGTTGAATCATAATGCGATCGAGTCCAAGATTTTGTTCCAAAACTGAACGTAGTGTTTGCTTTTTTTCTTCAGTTAATCGAGGAATTTCATCTAATGCATCTGGGTTTTCAATAATCACTTTGATAGCATTTGCCCCTAGTTTTTTGACGATAATATCAGCAGTACGACGACCGATTCCAGGGAATAAATCACTAGCTAAATATTGAACGACCCCAGTTTCAGTTGCTGGAATCTCTTTTTCAAAAGTAGCAGCTTGAAACTGTAGGCCGTATTTAGGATGTTGCTTCAGTTGACCTGTATAGCGGTATATAGCATCCTCGACAACTTTAGGAAAATAACCTGTGACGATTATTTCCTTTTCTTTATAGTCCGTATTTGTTTCTTGAATTTTCAACTTTACAATTGAAAACAAATTTTGTGCATTATGAAAAATGGTAACGACAGGTCGACCGACGATAAAAAGCTGCTCGTCTGTAAATAATGTTAAATTCCCAGTCAACTCTGTCCCCTTCTTTCAAATTAGTTCTTTTTCATCGCAAGCATGTCATGAATATATCGTGCTTGTTCAAATTCAGGTTGTAATGTATAAGCTTGTTTTAAATGATACATTGCATCATCAATTTGGTCGGTAGAAACAGCATATAATACTCCTAAATTATAGTGAGCATCTGCATTATTCCAATCTTCATCGATGACAAACTTTAGTTCTTTCTCTGCTTGTTCAAATAATTCTAATGTACATAGCATAATGCCATAAGATAGTCTTATTTGTAAATCTTGCGGTGCAAGTTCAGCTGCTCGTTGCATATAAGGCAGGCCAAGCTTATGTTGTCCTTCATGTTCAAAACTTTTACCTAACATATAATAGGCATCAGCACCTTCAATTCCATGACGAATTGATTTCTCATATAATTTTGCAGCTTCTAAATATCTTTCTGAATTATAATATAAATTCGCTAAACCGTAGTATGCTGTTGCCGTATTTTCATCTAATGTTATTGCTTTTTGGAAAAAACGTTCTGCTCGTTCTATATCATCCATTGATGCTAGTAGATTACCGAAGTTAATATAACCCACTGGATCATTAGGATTTTCGTCTATTGCTTGAGTAAATGCTTTAGCTGCATCTTCATAACGTTTTTCTTGAATAGCTTTTACGCCTTCTTCATTAAAATCCATTTCTATCACCTCTATATTACCCAACGTAAGTTAGTTTTTCGCCATTTTTAAATACTTCATCAATCGTAGCGCCACCTAGACATTCATCTCCATCGTATAAAACAACAGATTGTCCTGGTGTGATAGCACGCGTTGGTTCACTAAAGGTAACTTGCCATTTATCTTCGCCTAAAATTTCTACTTCTACAGGTACGTCCTTTTGACGATAACGGAATTTAGCTGTAGCTTTGAACTTTTTAGGCATTTCGCGATGTGTTGTAAAACTTGTTTTCACTGCAGTTAAGCTAGTAGAAAATAGTTTATCGTTATAGAAGTTTTGACCAACTAATAAGACATTTCTTTCTAAATCTTTTCCTAGTACAAACCATGGATCACCATCTCCGCCGATTCCAAGGCCATGACGTTGTCCAATTGTGTAATACATTAATCCATCGTGTTTGCCCATCACTTGACCATCAAATGTTTCCATATTGCCTGGTTGCGCAGGTAAGTATTGACTTAAGAACTCTTTGAAATTACGTTCTCCGATAAAACAGATACCTGTTGAGTCTTTTTTCTTGGCAGTTGCTAAACCTGCTTCAGCTGCGATTTCACGGACACGAGGTTTTTCTAATTCTCCAATTGGGAACATAACTTTCGACAATTGTTCTTGAGATAATTGGTTTAAGAAATACGTTTGGTCTTTGTTTTGATCGACGCCGCGTAACATTCTTGTTTCACCGTCTCGTACTTCTACTCGTGCATAATGCCCTGTTGCCACATAATCAGCACCAAGTTTTAAAGCATGTTCTAGGAATGCCTTAAATTTGATTTCTTTGTTGCACATAACATCAGGATTTGGTGTACGACCTGCTTTATATTCCTCTAAGAAATAAGTAAATACTTTATCCCAATATTGTTTTTCAAAGTTTACTGCATAATAAGGAATTCCGATTTGATTGCAAACTTTAATGACATCTTCATAATCTTCTGTAGCTGTACAAACACCATTTTCGTCTGTATCATCCCAGTTTTTCATAAAAATACCGATGACGTCATAGCCTTGTTTCTTTAATAAGTAAGCCGTCACAGAAGAATCGACTCCTCCAGACATTCCGACGACAACCCGGGTTTGTGAGGGGTCTTTCGTTACGTTCATATTGTTTCACCTTTTTCTATTATTTCACTAGACGTTTTACGATCTCGATTGTTTTAACTGCAGCTGTTTCAATGTCCTCCAGTGTTAAGCCATAGCCAAAGCTAAAGCGAATAGAGTTGCGGAGTTCATCGGCATCTTTTCCGTACATAGCAACTAGTACATGTGAAGGATCGATAGAACCAGCTGTACATGCAGAACCACTTGAAGCTGCTATACCTGCGATATCCAAATTAACTAAAAAAGATTCTACATCCATTCCTTTAAAGCTAATATTTAAAACATGAGGTAAATAGTCAACTTCATCACCATTTACATGATAAGTGATACCTGCTTGATCTAATTTATCTAAAAATGTTTTGCGGAATTGTTTAAATAATTGTTGTTTTTCTTCAAAACTATCTTGTGCAATTTTTGTAGCTTCTGCTAAACCAACAACTGCCGGTACATTTTCAGTTCCTGCACGACGTTTGCGCTCCTGTTCTCCCCCGAAAATAATTGGTTGAATTTTTGCGTTATCACGTTGATATAAAAAGCCTAAGCCTTTCGGGCCGTTCAATTTATGAGAAGAAACAGATAGTAAATCTACTTGTAATTCATTGACATCAATCTTTTGAATACCAAATGCTTGAACTGCATCCGTATGGAAACTCGCTTGATGATCCTTTAATAAGGCACCGATTTCTTTAATCGGTTGTAATGTACCGACTTCGTTGTTACCAAACATAACTGTTACCAAAATGGTATCGTCTCGAAGAGCTTTTTTTAGATCATCAAGTGAGATCATTCCTTTTTCGTTGACTGGAAGATATGTCACTTCAAAGCCTTCTCTTTCTAGTTGTTGGCAAGTATGAAGTACTGCATGATGCTCGATTTGTGTTGTAATAATATGGCGACCTTCTGCACGTCTTGCATGTGCTGTACCAGTAATCGCTAAATTATCAGCTTCACTACCACCACTGGTAAAGATGATTTCGCGGTCTTTTGCACCAATAGATTTTGCAATTACTGTTCTTGCTTCGTCCAAATATTTGCGAGCATATCGACCAATGCCATGAATACTAGAGGGATTGCCAAAAACTACTCCCATAGTTTCTGCCATCTTCTCAATTACAGCTGGATGCATAGGAGAAGTTGCAGCATGGTCAAGATAAATTTCTTTCATGATAAAAAACTCCTTTTAAATATAAAACATATAGCCATCGTCATTATGTTCTTCTGTATAAGTTGCTAAATCATCAAGTGTTGTTGTTTCAAGTACGTCTTTTACAGCATCTCGAACACGTAACCAAAGCTCTCGTTGTGGTGGAGCTTCTTCTTCAATACCTTCAACAGGTTGAATTGGACCTTCTAAAACTTTAATCACATCTGCTGAAGAGATTAAATGGGGTGCTTTTGACAGCATATAACCACCGTATGCACCACGAACACTTTTTACAAGGCCTGAGTTTCTTAAAGGAGAAACAAGTTGTTCTAAATAAGCTTCTGATAAGTTGTTCTCAGATGCAATTTGTCTAAGTGGGATTGGTCCTTGACCATATTCTTTAGCCAACTCAATCATAATAGTTAGGCCATAACGACCTTTTGTTGATATTTTCATATATACACCTCTAAAATTAGCTATTTGTCTAGATTAAAGTATAGCATATTTCCTTTCATTCTACTCGGGAATGATTTATGATTATTGTTACGAGTTATCGAAACTTGTCTAATTATCAAAACAAGTAATTTTATCTACTACTTTATCACTTATAACATAAATTTTTCTTAGTAAAGATACATTAAATTTACAACAACTTACTGGATACAAATAAATGAAGGAGGTGTCTGCATGCCGAACGAACCACTTGCTTTTCGTATGCGACCACGTAACCTTGATGAAGTTGTTGGTCATCAAGAAATTATTGGACAAAATACTACATTATATAAAATGATAAAAAATGGGCATATACCTTCTATGTTACTTTACGGTGAACCTGGTATTGGAAAAACATCGATTGCCTTTGCAATAGCTGGTTCTTCTAAATTACCATTTTTCGCCTTGAATGCTACACGTGCAGGAAAAAAAGATGTGGAGGATGTTGTAGGCGAAGCAAAATTATCAGGACAAGTCATCTTATTTTTAGATGAAATTCATCGTTTCAATAAATTGCAACAAGATACTCTACTTCCACATGTTGAAAACGGTTCAATTGTATTAATAGGGGCAACAACCGAAAATCCATTTCACGATGTCAATCCTGCCATTCGATCCCGCTGTGGAGAGATTAAGCAACTTAAGAGATTGACAGATGATGATATTGATACATTGATACTTCGAGCTTTAGAAGATAAAGAACGCGGACTAGGTCGTTATAAAATCCGCATGACAGATGATCAACGTACACTCATCGTACAAGCTGCACATGGAGATGCCCGAAAAGCACTAACTCTTTTGGAGTCTGTCTACTATTCTTCAGATGAAGAAAACGATGAGACGATTGTACAAGATTCAATCGTCAAAAATCTAGCAGAACGCATCGGAGTTTATGGGGATAAAAAAGGAAGTCACTTCTATAATCTTATTTCAGCATTACAAAAATCTATTCGTGGAAGTGATGTAAACGCAGCAATCTACTATTTAGCGAACTGTTTGGAAAATGGTGATTTGGTTGCGGTCAGTCGACGATTGCTTGTAATCAGTTATGAAGATATAGGTTTAGCTGCTCCTGAAGTAGGTTCACATGTTCTTGCAGCAGTACAGGCTGCTGAACGCCTTGGAATGCCGGAAGCACGTATTCCGCTTGCACATGCTGTTATTGAAATGTGTCTAGCAGAAAAATCCAATTCAGCTATTGCTGCTATTGATGCAGCAACAGCAGCTATTCACGCTGGTAAAACAGGAGACATCCCGATGCATTTACGAGATGCTCACTATGCAGGTGCAAAAGTACTCGGCGTAGAAGGATATCAATATCCGCATAATACACCTATTGGTACATTTGGTGGCTGGGTAGATCAGCAATATTTACCCGATGAACTAGAAGGCACGGAATTCTACAAACCAGTCATTGCAGGACAAGAAAAACGCATGGCAGGAATCTATGATCATTTGAATAGTTTAAAAAAGAATAGAAAAAAATAGCCTATTTATTAGTAATCTAAGACTATGGACGACCCTAACAAATTTAGAGTTTGTCTATAGTCTTTTTATAGTTTATTTTATCCAAATAAGTAGAACAATAATCATCTTGAATCCATTAGTTATATAAGGATATTACCGACAAACACTTTTTAAGACTATTTCGAAGAGGAATTAAGTCACGATTGGATTCAACTTTAATATAAAAACTTTTTAAGAATGTCTTACAGTTTGAATATAAAAACCAATACTGTTCTTCCTCTATCTGTTCTTTTTGATTTTTTAGTTGTATCGGTATATTTTGCACTAATGTTTCGATCTCTTTTTGCTCCAATCCTCTATTTAACATTTCTAATATGGGAATCAAAATTCTTTCGTCTTCATCATGTATATAAACACTTGTAGAAACGAAAATCTTATTCCATAGCATTTTAAGTATTTCTATAAAGGATTCCTGATTTATTTTTGGATTCTTTATAAGTTCTTCAAAAGCATCAGCTACATGAGCTATACTGTGTGCCCATCCTTTTACTGAAACATAGCCCCTTAAATCATTCTCTAAATTTATATAATCGATTAACCTGTCCTTAATTTTATAAACTGTACTTTTGGAAAGAAAATTATCTTCGTTATCTCTATAAAGAATAAGTGCCACTAAAAGTGAAGTAAAAGATCTTATGAAAACTGTATCCGTTCCATTTTCCTCAATTCCTTTAAATAACAATTCATTTATACTCAAGTCTAAGAGTTTTTTTAACATGTTATGTTCGAGAATATTTTTCTCTATTATTAATTGACAAAATGAGCCATATATCAAGTTGTCCCTTAACTCACTATCAATTGAACCGATATGGTTAATCATTGATTGAACTATAAGCGACTTATTCTTTTCATCCCAGTCGTTTTGTCCATTTTGAATATCCTTTAAAACCATTCTTAGTTCATCTTCATCTAATAAAATTGTGTTTGTAAGTAGATTCAATATTAATCACCTTTGCAGATATGTTTTTTTACAATACTTTTTACTTATCATAATTCAACTTTCGCAGTTGAAATTTCATTTGTCTCTATCCTACATATTTTTTGAATGAAATGTGGTACTTTTGATTGTTAGAAATCTGTTCTTTCTTGACAGATTTATTTATATTTATAAATTTGTATGTTGATTGGAGTGGATGGCGGTGACNTTCTTTCTTGACAGATTTATTTATATTTATAAATTTGTATGTTGATTGGAGTGGATGGCGGTGACTCCTCGAAAATGTATTCACATTTTCTTCGTGCGGTGTAAATTTCGAGGAAGCTAATTCAATGTCCTGCGGGAAAGCGAGACAGGTGAGACCCCGGAACGAAGTGAGGAGGCTCACCGCTCGCCCGCGGAAAGCGTCCGCCAGTAACGGAAATCAACAGATTATCATAGAAAAAAACAAGGCCATCAAGAGTTAAATTCTATGCACCCTGATTTTTCCATTTTAAAAGTTTGGATTTAAGATATTACGTAGTCACTTTCAACACTGTTTTAATCTTTTGAATAACCCCACCAGAACTATAAGTTAGTACGCTTCGTTTATAGAATGAAAAACTAATATAGAACAGTACGATAACTGTAACGATTAAAACAATTAATGCAATAAGTGGTTCTGCAGGTGACAAGTCCGTCGCACCTATTCGAAGCGGCATAACCATCACTGTCGTAAATGGGATAAAAGAAAAGACTTTTACAAGCAATGTATCTGGATTGGATAAACCTGATAACAATACGTAAAAACCCGCCATACCAACGAACATAGCTGGCATCATCGTTTGGCCCGCTTCCTCTACTTTAGAAACAAGTGAACCAAAGAGGGCACCCATAATTAAGAAAAGGAAAATAGATAACAATAAGTATGCAAGAGTGTATAGAACATAACTTATCGATAAATGATCAACAATATCCGCAACTTTCCCCCACTTTTCTCCTCCGTTTACTATTAACAATAGAATAATTTGTACACCAAATATCAATATGACTTGCGTAAATGCCAATAAATAAGTACCCGTAATCTTTGCCAAAAAGTGGGTTGAAGGTTTAACACTTGCAAGTAATACTTCTAACACTCGTGAACCTTTTTCGGAAGCAACATCTGTCGTAATAATAGATAAAAACGAAATAACGATTGAGTAGACTATTGAACCTACTAAAATAGAAGCTCCAATGCCTGCCGCTTTTTCATCCTCGCTCTTTCCACTTTCTTTTTCAGTATTTAAATTTTTCATATTAATCGGCGTTTCAGATTCAATAATTTGAGCTGCTTGTTCAGCCGATAAATTGAGTTGTTGCACCGAATAGATTTTTCCAGCATACTGAATCATCGAAGATAATTTCGTTTGATCATTGAATTCAAGTGGTGTATATGTGGCAATTTCAGCGTTTAACTTACCGTCTTTTTCATTTAGAAAGACTGCCGCATCTAATTTCTCATCTTTGACCTGTTTTTCAATTTTTGCTGAATCATCATTAGAAAAAGAAAATTTCAAATCGTTATCTGATTGAAATACTTCTTTAAAATCCTGTTTTGTATTGTTAATCATAGCAATCTTAAGTGGTTCTTCGGAAAAAAGAGCAGCTTTAATATCAGACCAAAATATAATCCCACTGATAATTGCAACATATAATAATGTCCCAAAAATAAATGATTTTGCTTTAATCTTTTGCTTATAAAGCTGAGTTACTAATATCCAAAATTTAGACATGCTCTCCACCTACCAAGTCTTTGAAGATTTCATCCAGCGATAAATAATCCATACTAAACTTCTCCATATATTTTCCTTTTCCAAGAGTATCAAATAATTGTTCTCCGTACGATTCATCTTCCAATAATAAGGTGAAACCATCTTTTGTTTCTTTAACATTCCCAACACCAGGAAGGGCAAATAGTTGTGATTTATCCAGATCTGTACGGATACTTAGTTTAATCTTGCCGTATTGCTCCTTTAAATCTACTAAACTACCAGTAAATAAAGACTCACCTTTTTTTAATATACAAAGATGATCACAAAGCTCTTCCACATTATCCATTTGATGACTTGAGAAAAGAATCGTTGTACCTTTTTCTTTTAGATATAAAATTGCATCCATTAATAATTGCCGATTAACAGGATCAAGACCACTAAAAGGCTCATCTAATATAAGAAACTCTGGTTGGTGAATAAAACTTGCGATTAACTGTACTTTTTGCTGATTTCCTTTTGACAGTGTTTCAGCCTTTGCTTTTCGTTTATCATCCAATTCAAATCGAGTAATCCAGTAATCTACTTCTTGTTTCAAATCCGTCCTAGTCCACCCTCGTAATACACCAAAAAAATAAAGTTGTTCTTCTACTGTCATAGTAGGGAAAATACCACGTTCTTCTGGCAAATAGCCAAGTACATCTCGATTGACTCTATTCATCGGTTGACCATTCCAAGATATATTCCCCTCAGTCGTATCCTGTAAATCTAAAATCATACGAAATGTTGTAGTTTTTCCAGCTCCATTCTGTCCTATTAATCCAAAGATTTCTCCTTTTTCAATAGTAAAAGATAGCTGGTTCACTGCTTTAAAATCATGATACCTTTTTGTAACTTGCTCGATTACTAGTGCCATAAACCTTCTCCTTTTTTAAAAATTCTGAACATAATACTTATACGTTTCTAACCACGATATGTATTCACCTTAATTGAAATTAAATAGATATGGTTATCATAAATAAAATGTTTGTCTCTTTTGTAAGACAAAATAGAAAAATCACAACAAAAGAACTTGATGCTACAGTTAAAATTATATATCAATTTAACTAATAATGGTAAAAAATAAAATTTCATATTACCATATTTAACTAATATTCCTATTACATAATAAAAACCGTATTCACAGATTAATGTGTAAATACGGTTTTGGTAAATATATATTAGCCTTGTACTCGATTAATTTTAATATCTTTCAAAATATCACGTACTACCCAGCTTGCAGCTATTAAACCTGCTGTAGAAGGGGCAAAAGCATTTGATGATGGTGGCATTTTAGCTTTTCTAATTTCAGCATCCGGTTTACCAACTGTTTCGGCAACATCTGGTCGAATAACAATTGGACTTTCATCAGAGAAAATAACAGGAACACCTTTTTTAATGCCATCCTTACGTAATTTTAAACGAATGACTTTAGCAAGTGGGTCTGTATGCGTTTTTGATATATCTGCGATTTTAAAACGAGTTGGGTCCATTTTGTTGGCAGCACCCATACTAGAGATAATTTTAATCTTTCTTTTTAGACATTCTTTAATAATATGAATTTTGTATTTCACAGTATCTGAAGCATCAATGACATAATCAGGTTGATAGCTAAAGAATTTTTCATATGTTTCTTCTGTATAGAACATATGTAAATCGATTACTTCACATTCCGGATTAATATCCGCAATTCTTTCTTTCATAACTGCTGATTTTGATTTACCGATTGTAGATATATAAGCAACTAATTGACGGTTAATATTCGTAATATCAACATCATCCTTATCTACTAAAATAATTCGACCAACACCACTTCTTGCGCATGCTTCAGCAGCAAATGAACCAACACCACCAACGCCTAGAATGGCAACGGTCGTATTTTTTAGTTTATCTAAACCTTCTTGTCCAATTGCAAGCTCATTTCTTGAAAATTGATGTAACATGAACGTCTCTCCTATTAATAAAGTAATCCTATTCTTTTACTTATATAATTGCTCCATCAAAAATATAAACCTAAAGTATGTAACAATGCAAGTAAAGTATAGAAAAAACTCTAGTTTACATCTTTCCTAAATTGACACCGCAATACTTTTGAGTTCTAACATTCAACATCAATACCCTCTGAAAAAATTACTTCGGATAATTTTGCAAGAGCTTCTTCTACATCTGATCCTTCTGCAGAAATTGTAATTTCTGCCCCTGATAGTTACTTTCCCTATTCGTTTATGTTAGTTTTTCAATTAAGCATATAATGTTGCTTCATTTTATTTCATCTAAATCAGACAATATCTTTAGATTTTGCTATTAATTACTTATAGACTGTTGTCGAATACAATTTTGCCTTGGCGAATTGTTTTTTGCACATATAATTTTTGATCAAGTAGCACAAAATCCGCATCTAATCCCTCAGCAATATGACCTTTTGACGTAATACCCATTTGTTTACATGCATTTGTAGAAGACATAGCAACTAATTCTTGGAGTGTGCAATTTGTAGCTTTTCGCATGTTTCGAACTGCTAAATCCATCGTTAATACACTTCCAGCTAAGGAGCCATTTGGTAAATATGCTCCTTTTGGTGTTAGATGAACTAGTTGTCCACCTAAATCGTAATGACCGTTTGGTTCACCTTTTGCTCTCATTGCATCCGTAATAAGAATAATATTATTTGCCCCTTTGACACGGTAAGTAAAGTCAACTGCTCTTGGATGAACATGGATAAAATCAACAATCAACTCTACCTTCACATTTTCAGATAGCAATACGCCTCCCACTACTCCTAATTCACGATGATGGAAAGGTCGCAAATTCAAAACCACCATTTACTTCTGGTGCAACTGTGATTTCTTTTATTTTATAGCCACTTAATCTTTGCCATTGTGTGAATTGATCAATAGATGGGGGAATAATATGTTCTACTGGTTGTGCGCCAGCACATTTTTTTGAAATATATGGACCTTCAACATGAATACCAATAACTTCTGCTTCATTTTCTGCACTTTCAAAGTTAGCTATATTCTTTAAAGCCGATTCAATTGCTTGTTGTTCTTGTGTCATAGTAGTAGCTAAAAAGCTAGTTGTCCCCTCTTTAACTAATGATCTTGCTATTATATGAAGTGACTCTGTTGTTGCATCCATCGTATCTTTTCCTGCTGATCCATGAATATGCATATCAATATAGCCTGGAAAAAGTATTTTGCCACTACCATCAATTTCTTTATCCGCTTTTAATCGAAGTGAAGATCCAATTTTTTTGATTTTCCCGTCTTCAACAAGAATATCTGCAATGTACTCTTTTTCGTTTGCATTAATAATCTTAACTCCAGATATAAACAGTGTTTGCACCAATATCATACCCCCTTTTTTACAGGCTATAGAAATACTTATTATCTATTTAATGTATTTTATTAATGTATTCTGACGTTATGAATTTAGCATCTAACTATATAAAACGATTTTCGTATTTTGAATAATCCGTATCCTTATATTAATAATGATGCACCAAAAAAACTCCAATCCTATTAGAATTGGAGGTTAATGGTCTCTTTAAATAGCAAATCCCAATTATGCCGTTGTTTTTACAAATCGCTTTGAACCCGCACTCTTTGCAGGTGGGTGTCGTATTTGAAACTTTAAAAGTCCCATTACAGGCATGTTTGCCATTCCAAAATGACAACTCCCAACGATATTATGTTCGGTCAAAACTGATTAAGTTTCAACAAACATATCAGGATTTGCTGTTGATTTAATACTAACATTAATGTTCAGAAAAATCAAAATAAATAATGATAATTATCTGTTAAATTTGAAAATAAATCTCCCTTTTCTATACATAAAAAGAGGATATCCCATAAGTGTGATTACACGCTTATAAAGATATCCCCTTATTTAAAAGCTTTTAGATGAGTCTAGTCTTCGTCGGCTAAAGTTTTAGTACGAATGTGTAAGTCATCTAATTGAGCGGTTGCAACAGAACTTGGAGCATCTGTTAGTAAGCAACTTGCTGAAGCTGTTTTAGGGAATGCGATTGTGTCACGTAAATTATCGCGACCAGCTAATAGCATGATGAAACGGTCAAGACCGAATGCTAAACCACCATGTGGAGGAACGCCGTATTCAAATGCATCCATTAAGAAACCAAATTGTTCTTGTGCTTGTTCTTGAGTGAAACCAAGTACTTTGAACATTTTTTCTTGTAATTCTTTTTCATAGATACGAAGTGAACCACCACCAAGTTCGTAACCATTTAATACGATATCGTATGCTTGAGCACGAACTTCGCCAGGAGCTGTTTCCATTTTATCAAGATCTTCATCAAATGGACGTGTGAATGGGTGGTGAGCTGCAGTATAGCGTCCTTCTTCTTCTGAGTATTCAAGTAATGGCCAATCAGTAATCCATAAGAATGCGAATTGTGATTCGTCAATTAAGTTTAATTCTTTACCTAGTTTTTTACGAAGTGCACCTAGAGCATCAGCAACAACAGATTTTTTATCTGCTACGAATACTAATGTATCTCCTGGTTCTGCTTTCATGCGTTCAACTAATTTTTGACCATATTCATCTTGGAAGAACTTACCGATAGGACCTGTAAGACCATCTTCAGTGACTTTAATCCATGCAAGACCTTTTGCACCATAACGGCCAACGAATTTTGTTAATTCATCTAAGTCTTTACGAGAATATTTGTCGTTTGCACCTTTAATGTTAAGACCTTTAACTTGGTTACCTGCTTCAACTGTTTGAGCAAATACTTTAAAGTTACATCCATCAACAACATCTGTTAAATCGATTAACTCTAAACCAAAACGAACATCTGGTTTATCTGAACCATAGCGAGACATTGCTTCGTCATATTTCATACGTTGGAATGGACGTGGAATATCGATTCCTTTAATTTCTTTCATCACTTTTTGGATTAAGCGTTCGTTAATATCAAGAATTTCTTCTTGTGTTAAGAAACTCATTTCCATATCGATTTGAGTGAATTCTGGTTGACGATCAGCACGTAAGTCTTCATCACGGAAACAACGAGCGATTTGGAAGTATTTTTCAAATCCAGATACCATCAATAATTGTTTAAATAATTGTGGTGATTGTGGAAGTGCATAAAATTCACCTTCGTGAACACGTGATGGAACAAGATAATCACGAGCACCTTCAGGAGTTGATTTTGTTAAGATAGGTGTTTCCACTTCTAGGAAGCCTTCATCTTGTAAGAAGTTACGTACAACTTTTGTTACGTCAGAACGTAATTTAAATGTTTTATACATTACAGGACGACGTAAATCTATATAACGGTATTTTAAACGTAAATCTTCGTTTACTTGGATACGATCTTCAATTTGGAATGGTGGTGTTTTTGATTTGTTGATTAATGTTACTTTATCAACATAAACTTCAATCATACCAGTATCTAAGTTAGGGTTAACCATATCTGGTGTACGTGGACGTACTTCACCTTCTACTTCGATAATATATTCACTACGGAATGTATCTGCAAGATCTAGTGCCTCTTGAGAGTTTTCTGGTGTGAACACAACTTGTGTTAAACCAGTACGGTCACGTAAATCGATGAAGATTAAACCACCGAAGTCACGACGATATTGTACCCAACCTTTTAATACGACGCGCTCGCCAATATTTTCAGCGCGCAAAACTCCACATTCATGTGTGCGTGTTGCCATGTATGATTCCTCCAATTAATGTGTTTGTAAATAGTTTACCAAGTCATGGAATGGTACTTTTTCTTGGTTGCCTGATTCCATATTTTTCACACTTGCAGCATTTTCTTCTAGCTCTTGTTCGCCAAGTACAATCACCCATTTAGCACCTTGACGATCAGCTGCTTTCATTTGTGCTTTCATTTTACGACCTGCGTAATCTAGTTCTGTCGCAATACCTTTTGTACGGAAAGTACTTGCAAGCTCTACAGCCTTTTCCTTTGCTGCATCGTCCATTGCGACGATGAATAGATCAAGTGAAGAATCTGTATCAAGACTCTTTTCTTCAGCTTCAAGAGCTAGTAATAAGCGTTCAATACTCATCGCAAAACCGATACCAGCCACATCAGGACCGCCAACTTCTTCAACTAGTCCGTGATAACGACCACCACCACAAAGTGTTGTAATTGAACCAAAACCTTTTGATGTACTCATAATTTCAAATGCTGTGTGGTTATAGTAGTCAAGACCACGTACAAGGTTAGGATCCACTTCATATTCGATTCCTAAAACATCTAAATAATGTTTTACTTGCTCAAAGTAAGTTGCTGATTCTTCGTTCAAGAAATCTGTTAAAGCAGACGCAGTAGCCATTAATGGGTTGTCGTGATCTACTTTACAGTCCAAAATACGAAGAGGGTTTTTCTCTAAGCGATTTTGGCAATCAGAGCAAAATTCATGAATATGCGGTTGGAAGTGATTAATAAGTGCTTCACGGTGCGCATCACGAACCTCCTTGTCACCTAGTGAGTTAATGACTAATTTTAAGTCTGTTAAACCAACAGCACGATAGACATTCATCGCTAGTGAAATAACTTCTGCATCAATAGCAGGGTCTTTACTGCCAATAGCCTCAACGCCAAACTGTACGAATTGGCGATAGCGACCTGCTTGTTGGCGCTCATAGCGGAACATTGGACCAATATAAGATAATTTAACTGGTTGGTCAGGTTGACCGAACATTTTATGTTCTACATAAGCACGAACAGCACCGGCTGTACCTTCTGGGCGAAGTGTTAAAGAACGACCACCACGGTCTTCAAATGTGTACATTTCTTTTTGAACGATATCTGTTGTATCGCCTACACCACGTTGGAATAATTCAGTAGACTCGAACATTGGCGTACGAATTTCTTCATAACGATACGTATGGCATAAATGACGAATAATTCCCTCAACTTTTTGCCATTTTTCTGATTGACCAGGCAGAATATCTTGTGTGCCTCTAGGTACTTTAAAACTCATAACAGTCTCCTTTCTATATTTAATAGCTCAACCAACTAAGCTGCCAACTCAATTTCGGATAGTTTGAATAATTGAGATTGTCTAAAATCCCAAAGAAAAATAAAAAAGCCCTCATCCCCTGCATTACGCAAGGGACGAGAGCTATTAAGCTTCCGCGGTTCCACCCTAGTTGATCTAGCTAATACTAAATCCTCTCAAATCGGATAACGGCCGATACCGTTTTCCCCTACTAGATAAATCGTTCGAAGAAAAGCCTCTCAAGTGTTTTTCACTAATCAGTACTATAGAAAAGCTTTCAGCCACGTCTTTTCCTCTCTAAAAAGTACTTTTTGATCGTTACTTTCTTGGTCATAGGCATACATTTTTTCTTAAAGATTACTTCATATGATAACATTTCAGCGAAATATGTCAACTGTTTGAAAAAACTTATAGTTTTTTATCTCTTTTCATCTTACAATGGAAGAAAGGAGGAAGAAAATGAATACTATTAAACTAAATACAGCGACTATTGTCTCAATTTGTCTAGTTTTAATCTTTTCAATGTTCGCAGTAGTTCCCAATGCAAATGCCGCTTATACGAAGTTAAAGGTTACTGCAACTTCGCTTAATATTCGAACTGCTCCTAACACTAGTTCAAAAGTCATGACGACTGTAAAGAAGAATACTACTTTGCTAAAGGTAAAGAAAAGTGGAAATTGGTATCAAGTGAAGTATAAAAACAAAACGGGTTGGGCTTCTGCCAAATATTTAAAAACTGTCAAAACAACGGTTTCAACCGCATCAACTACTTCAAAAATTGTTACTTCTAAGACGGACAACCTTAATATTCGAAAATCCAATTCCATTAACTCTAAATCATTAGGAAAATTAAACAAAGGAAAAACTGCTACATATATCCAACAAAAAAATGGTTGGGTAAAGATTAAAACTTCAAGTATTACTGGTTGGGTTAGCGCTACATATGTAACAATTTCTAACAAAGCTAAAACTACAAGTCCTAAAATCACAAATGCAAAAAAGAATTTATACTTTGTCGTTACAGCTAACTCTTTAACTGTAAGATCAAAACCAGATTCGTCTTCAAAATTTTTAGCTTATGTAAAGAAAAACGAATCTCTATTAGTTTCTCGTATTGCTAGTAATAATTGGGTTGAAGTAACATACCAAACAGGAAAAAAAGGTTGGGTTTCTGCAAAGTATGGTACTCAAAAAGTTAAAGAACCTACTACAAGTTCTATCACTGTTGTTGTACCAGAAGAAACTACCTACTATTATGTTACAGAACCAACCGGTCTAACAATAAGAGATAATTATAGTGCAAGTGCTAAATCTCTTGGACAAGAAGTACCATTTGAGACAAAGGTCCAAATTTTAAAACAAGCAAGTAACGGATGGATTTATGTCAATTACGATGATATTGAAGGTTGGATTAACGGTAGTACTTACTATGGATTTGCTTCCACAAAGAACATAACATTTACTGCTGAAAAACCATCTAAAACAAAATACTTTGTGATGAAATCTGGTACTTTAAATGTTCGCTCTTTACCAACTACTGCAGCTCCTTCTCTTGGTAAAGTTTCGAAAGGAAACTACTTTAAAGTTTTACGAGTGTCTAATAATAATTGGGTTGAAGTTCAATATACATCAAAACAAAAAGGTTGGATTTCAGCGAATACCGCAAGTAGTAATATCACTACTAAGAAACCAACAACAACCGTTTCTGACAGTGTTAAAGGCTCTCTAAAAGGGATCAAAATCGTCATTGATGCAGGCCACGGTAAACAAGATAACGGCGCTTCTGGTAATAAGGTTGTAGAAAAAACATTAAATTTAAAAGCCGCAAAAGAAATTCAGGCTGCGATTGAAAAAGTTGGCGGAACAGTGTACATGACACGTACTAATGATGATCAGTTCTTAACACTTGATCAGCGTGCTGCCTATGCAAAACAAAAAGGTGCAAATGCCTTTATTAGTGTTCATCACAATTCTGCTAGTCCATCTGCTACTGGCTATGAAAGTTATTATTCAAGTTCAGCTAAAGTAAGTAGTAAAAAATTTGCAGAAGCCATTCACAACGGTATTAAAGATGCTGTTGAAGAAGAATACCCTCATTACAACGATCGTAAATTAAGAGCAATGGACTTTTACGTTGTAAGATATAATTCTGTTGTTTCTGTACTATTAGAACTAGGCTTTGTGTCAAATTCTTCAGACGCTAAATTAGTAAATACGAATGCATATCGTGAAACTGTAGCAAAAGGTGTTGTAAACGGTCTTTTATCTTATTATGGTCGTGATTAACATCTAATGAAATGCCAACAAAAAACACCTGATTTATAATCAGGTGTTTTTTGTTTACTTAGATTCAAGAATAATTGTAACAGGTCCATCATTTGTTAGTTTTACATCCATCATTGCACCAAAGACACCTGTTTCAACATGAAGTCCCAGTGCACACAGAGTACTATTAAAGTATTCCCATAGACCAAACGCTTCTTCAGGGCGGGCTGCATCTGTAAAACTTGGCCGATTCCCTTTTCTTGTATCAGCATATAAAGTGAATTGGGAAACGGATAAAATGTCTCCCCCATGTTCTTTAATAGAGTGATTCATCTTACCTTCATCATCTTCCCAAATACGCATTTTAACAATTTTCTTTGCTAAGTAATCTGCATCATCTTTTGTATCTCCATGTGTAATTCCAACTAATAACACATATCCTTGATCAATTTTCCCTGTTACTTTTCCATCCACTGTAACAGATGCTTCTTTACTTCGTTGCAAAACGACTCTCATTAAAATATCTCCAATCTTAGTGCATTACACGTTGAACAGAATAAACATCTGGAATTTGTTTCACGCGATCTACTACTTTATATAGATGTTGAATATGTTTGATTTGCAAAGTTAGACTAATGGTAGCAATTTTATCACGATCAGTTCGGGCACTAATACCGCTAATCGAAGTTTTCGTTTCTGTAACGACTTGTATCACTTCGTTTAACAAGCCTACTCTGTCAAAGCCTGAAATTTCAATATCTACATTGAATAATTTATGTTGTTCTAAATTGTGTCCCCATTCAACATCGATTAATCGTTCACGATCTTCTGATGTTTGGATATTCGAACAATCTGCACGGTGTACAGAAACACCACGGCCTTTTGTGATAAAGCCAACTATGTTATCACCTGGTACCGGATTACAACAACGAGATAAGCGAATGAGTAAATTATCCAATCCCTTAACAATTACACCTGTTTCAGTAACCTTTTCTTTTGAAGGTGCTTTCATCTCTTTTGTAATTTTCTCTAAAGTTTCCTCTTGACTACGTTGTTTTCTGACACGCTCAGCAAGGCGATTAACGACTTGAAGAGCCGTCATACCATTAAATCCTACAGCTGCAACTAAATCATCTTCGTTGGCATAATTCATTTTCTCACATACACGTTTAAAGTTTTCAGATGTAAGAATTTCTTTTGGATCAAACCCTTGTTCAATGATTTCCTTTTCAATCATTTCTCGACCTTTGTTGACATTATCTTCACGCAATTGCTTTTTAAAGAATTGCTTAATCTTATGCTTTGCTTGTGACGATTGTGCAATATTCAACCAATCTCGGCTCGGTCCAAATGATTGTTTAGAAGTCATAATTTCTATAATGTCACCTGTTTTTAAAGGTGTATCAAGAGGCACCATTTTCCCATTTACTTTGGCACCAATTGTTTTGTTACCGATTTCTGAGTGTACACGATAAGCAAAATCAATTGGTACTGAACCTGATGGTAATTCAATAACATCACCTTTTGGAGAAAATACATAAACCATATCAGAAAACAAATCGAATTTAAGAGATTCCATAAATTCTTCTGCATTAGAAGACTCATTTTGGAATTCTAAAATTTCACGGAACCAAGTTAACTTATTATCAATATTCGATTTATTATTATCTACTGTTTTGCCTTCTTTATATGCCCAATGCGCAGCAACCCCGTATTCAGCAATTTTATGCATATCTTTAGTACGAATTTGGACTTCTAGAGGATCTCCATATGGCCCTATTACAGTTGTATGAAGTGATTGATAAAGGTTTTGCTTTGGCATTGCAATATAGTCTTTGAAACGACCCGGCATTGGCTTCCAAAGCGTATGGATAATTCCTAGTACTGCGTAGCAATCTTTAATACTATCCACAATGACTCGTACAGCTAGCAAGTCGTAGATTTCGTTAAATTGCTTGTTTTGCAATACCATTTTGCGATAAATACTATAAATATGTTTCGGACGTCCTGATAAATCCGCATTAATGCTGATATCATCTAGTTGAACATGAATTTCATCCATTACAGATTTTAAATAGTCCTCACGTTCAACTCGTTTACGTTTCATCAGATTGACAATGCGGTAATATTGCTGAGGATTTAAATAACGAAGAGCAGTATCTTCTAACTCCCACTTAATAGCTGAAATTCCTAGACGGTGAGCTAATGGAGCAAAGATTTCAAGTGTTTCTTTTGAGATACGGCGTTGTTTTTCGACTGGTAAATGTTTTAACGTTCTCATATTATGTAATCTGTCTGCTAATTTAATGAGAATGACACGTATATCTTGCGCCATTGCTACGAACATTTTGCGATGATTCTCGGCTTGTTGTTCTGCTTTTGACTTATATTTAATTTTCCCTAATTTTGTAACACCATCTACAAGCATTGCGACTTCTTCACTAAATTGTTCAACCAGGTCTTCTCGTGTGACAGGTGTATCCTCAACGACATCATGCAAAAAACCTGCTGCAACTGTTTCTGGATCCATTTGTAAATTCGCCAAAATACCTGCAACTTGTACAGGATGTAAGATATATGGCTCACCTGAACTTCTGAACTGTTCTTTATGTGCATCCTTTGCCAGTTCATATGCTTTTTTTACGAATGCAACGTGTTCTTCATTCATATATGATGTTAGAATTGAGAAAACTTCTTCTACTGTCATCACTTGATCTTTCGCCATGTTAGCCCACCCTATTTCATAATTTTTCCGATTAGGTATAAAGTTAATTGTATAAAAAAAATAGCCTATTTGTAAAGGCTATTTCCTCGAAAAAATTGATAATTCGACAAATTTCACATAGTTTTGAAGCAATATCTTCAAGGATTCACAATATGTATTAAAAATCATAAAAGAAAACCCTCATGCAAATGCAATGAGGGCTAAAAGATTAGTATTTCATAAGTGTAAAGACATCATAATTTTGAATTTTATCGCGGCCATGTAATTCTTCTAATTCGATTAAGAAAGCACATCCGACAACTTCCCCACCAAGTTGTTCAACTAAGCGAATTGCCGCATCTACTGTACCACCAGTAGCTAGTAAATCATCTACGATTAATACTTTTTGACCTGGTTTTACTGCGTCTTTATGCATTGTCAATGTATCTTTACCGTATTCAAGGCCATAATCTGCAGTAATGACTTCACGTGGTAATTTACCTGGTTTACGTACTGGTGCAAAACCTATTTCAAGTGCATAAGCAACCGGACATCCTGTGATAAATCCACGTGCTTCTGGACCTACGATCAATTCTGCTCCAACTTTTTTTGCATATTCTACAATTTGGTCGGTTGCATATTTATATGCTTTACCATTATCCATAATTGTTGTGATATCTTTAAAAGAAATACCTTCTTTAGGCCAATCTTCTACGATTGTCACATATTGTTTTAAATCCATTATTATTGTTCCTCCTCAGAAACTGATTGACCATTTAAACGAAGGTCAAACCACTCTCTTAAATCCTTATAGGGTGCATACAATAGGGTTTGTTCTAAATCCATTTGTTGCGCGCGTTGTTGATAGATTTTCGCACTTGTTAACTCTTTTTTCGGTGGATGATCTACAACTTTCGCGAGTCCATTCTCTATTGTAACAAATCCAAGTTCAAAAAACACCTGTGTCATAAAAATAAGCATATCTCGGCTCCAACCTTTATGCTTTGCCAACTCATTTAAATGTTGTCGTAATTGAAATACTTGTCTTTTTCTTAAAAAAGTATAATACCAGACAAACTGCTCTCTTGTAGGCATTCCATCAAAATAATGAGAATCTGGGATGTAAAAATGTGCATAAATTCTGCTTGGTTTTACATTTTCTAAAAGCTGCTCTAACATTTGAACATTTTGTGGCAAATCTAAAACTACAATATATTTCATACAACTTTCTTCTGATATATCATCCGAATAACTTTGAATTTTTTTAGGTATTAAAGATTCATAATAGTTTAAAGTTTCTTCCCTGAAAGCTATAAAAGTTGCACTTTCAAGTGGGATTGTTTGGAGCCACCTAGCAACTTGTCTAATTCCTCTAAGATCAAATAATTGCCATTCATCAGTATGAACATCTTGTAACATCAATTGTGGCTTCTTTTTGCCATTCCATTCATTAATTTGTAAATCGCCTGCAAAGTATACTTTGATACCATATGTTAACTCGTCAGCAAGATACCCTTTATGGAATCCTACAGCATCAAGTTCATAATTATTTGAAACTATTTGTATTTTTATATGATCTTCGTTAGCACCAATTTTTCGCATTGATTGGATTGAAGCATCTTCAATTCCATAGACAGGTTTAGCAAAGCTAGTGCCAAACGGTCCAAGCATACGTACATCTTCGATTGCATGTATATCAATTTCCTCAAGAGTAAGCGGTATATCAATATCTAAAACAGGTGTTAAATCCTCTTCTGTTAAACATTCTCTAGCTTGCTTGTCTAATCGATAGCGCAGTTCGTCAACATCTTCCATTGCGAGTGTCATCCCTGCAGCCATAGGGTGCCCCCCAAAAGCCGGTAAGATATCTCTATTTTTTGCAAGCTCTTTATACATATGGAATCCTTCTATAGAACGTGCAGAACCTTTGGCAATCCCTTTTTCCACATCAACTGAAAGTATAATAGTTGGTCTGTAATATTTTTCTACTAATCTTGATGCAACTATTCCAACTACTCCAGGGTTCCATCCTTCTTCTGCAATGACTAATACTTGTGAATTTCCAATTTCTTCATCATTTTCAACCATTGTAATAGCTTGTTCAGTTATATTTTTAACCATTTCTTGCCGTTCTTTGTTCTGCTCGTTCAAATATTCGGCCATCGACATCGCTTCAGACATATCTTGAGACATTAAGAAGTCAACACCAGGAGCTGCATCTCCCAATCTTCCTAATGCATTTAATCTTGGCGCAAAAGCAAAACCAATTGTTTCTTCATCAATTTCTTGTTGATTTACACCGGATACTTTGGCTATTGCTTTAATAGCGGGTCTCGTAGAATATTGCAGTGCTTCAATACCAGCTTTTACTAGATATCGATTTTCATCTAATAGTGGAACTAAATCGGCTACAGTCCCGATTGCCGCAATTTCCAATAAGTGCTTTGGAAATTCTCCATATAATGCGTGTGCCACTTTAAATGCAACACCTACACCAGCCAATTCTCCAAAAGGATAATGTCCATCTGGGTGTCTTGGATGGATGATAACATCTGCTGGAGGTAGTGTTTCACCTGGTTCATGGTGGTCCGTGATGATTACATCCATCCCTAACTCTTTAGCCAACTGAACTTCTTTGTTTCCAGCAATCCCATTATCCACAGTAATAATAAGTTGATAGCCTTTTTCATGTGCTTCTCTAAATAATCTTTCACTAGGCCCATAACCATCGGTAAATCTATTTGGAATCATATGTGAGACATCAGCTCCTAAATCTTGAAGCGCCGTTTTCATCACAGTTGTACTTGTAATCCCGTCAGCATCGTAATCCCCATATATTAATATTTTTTCTCTATTTTGTATGGCTTTATTTATTCGTTCAACAGCTTCTTTCATGCCGTGCATTTCAAATGGGTCATGGATAGCATGCTCATCTATCATTAAAAAAGCACGAGCTTCTTCAATTGTTGTGAAACCACGTGCTACTAAAATTTTTGCTGATATAGAAGAGATTTTAAGTCCGTCAACAAGATTTTTCACTAGTTGTTCATCTGGGCGATTAATACGCCATCTTTTTTCAGTTGCTGTCATTATGTCACTTCCTCATGAAATTCATTATACAAAATATATGCTCATTATTGAAAGTAGAATACTATTTTAAATCGAATGCGTGGATGATAGAGATAGAATAGCCAAAGAAAAGAGACATTTTCTGTTTAAGTTTGAACAAAAAGCGTCTCTTTCCATTTTGGAAAATTCGTTATTATAAATGTTTGTTATTCAGTTTCTTCTACATTACTATTGTTTCTTTAAATTATTTTAAGACATATTCAATTGCAATTGGTCTAGATAATTGTTTTCCTTTTGAAGTTTTGACACCTTTGTTATTTATGAAGATTACGTAATTTCCTTTCGCTAACGTTTTGGTTGTTGATAGTTTAATTGTTTTTCCTTTTGTATCCTTTTTAAGTTTAAAACCAGTTATTTTTTTACCAGCATGAATAATCGACACTTTACTTGTTGTTAATGTTTTAGTTTTTAAAGCTGTGCCAAATGTAATAGTTGTTGTTTTTTTTGATTTAAGACTTTTTAAGTTTGATGCTTTTACATAACTAGATGTTGAAGTAGAAGAAATAATAACTAGTTTTATCTTCTTATTATAATTAGAGAGCAATTTTTTTTGAGACTTTGATAAACCTTCTCTTATTGAATAAAGGTAGGCAAATTGTGTTTGGAACGTTAATGATTGTCCTTTTTCAACTCTAGAAATCCAACTTGTAATAGTATTTCTATATTTTTTTATGTACTGTTCCTCTACAGTTGGTTTTATCGTTGTAAAGGCAATATCTTTACCTGCTGAAGCAATATTATTAGCACTCACTGATTCAACTAAAACTTTGTAGGTAGTACCCTCTTTTAAATTAGTAAAAGTATAGTCATGTCCTGTTGTTGTAGCAATTCGTTTATTATTTATATATATATTATATTTTTCAGAAGGTATTATAGATTTTTCTTTGGGCGCAAATGAAATCATTGCTGAATTTTCTGTGATGTTATGAACTTCAAGCTTTTGGACGTCATCTGGTGTTGTTAAATTATAATTCACTAAACCATATCCATAGTATGGATCTTTTCCTTTACTTCCTAGATCAATTGTGTAATTTCTGAGAACTTTACGAAGCTTTTCGTTATTATAATCTGGATATTGCTGGGTTAGTAATGCTAAAATGCCCGTAACATGAGGAGCAGCAAAAGAAGTACCAGAACCTTTTTCGTATTTGCCATTAATTCCTAAGCTATAAATATCACTTCCTGGTGCTGTAAATTCCACCTTTGAACCGGTGTTTGAAAAATAAGAAATCTGATTGCTACGATCCACTGAAGAAACAGCAATCACACCATCATATCTTGCAGGATATTCTACATTTTTTCCGATACCATCATTTCCTGCAGCAGCGACAATTGTTAAACCAGCGTTATAAGCTGCTTGGATCGCATTTTTTAAGATTGGGTCATCATCTGGAGTTCCAAGCGACATATTAACAATATCTATCTTATTTTCAATCGACCATTCAAGTGCTTTTAATATAGATTCCATACTTGCTCCATCTTTTTCAAATACTTTTAGACTATATATCGTAGCATCCGGAGCAATCCCTACAATATTGCCGTATAATTGGCTTGAAGTTAAACTTGCAGCAATGATTCCTGAGACAAATGTGCCATGCCCATCTATATCATATGGTGAACTATCATCAATACGAGTTGTTGGATTATCATCTACAAATGAATATCGCTTCACATTAGGTAATGAGCTATTGATAGCCACACCTGTATCAATGACTGCTACCTTTACATTTTGCCCTGTTAAACCGGAAGCCCATGCTTTTTGTGCGTTAACCGCATTGATATTCCAATTTGGTGTAATTGTTGTAAGTATTGAACTAGATGTATTTTCGATTTGAAGTGTTGCTGGTTTTTTTTCAACAACTTTAATACCAGATGTCCCCTTTAAAGAATCGATTGCTTCTTTTGTAAAAGAGCCTTCAATTGTATGTAGATTTTCATATGTATGTTCCGTTTTAGTTGCCTGTTCTAAAACTTGCTTTTTACCGTCGTCATCATTATAAACAATCATCACATTTTGATATTGCTCATCTTTTGCTTGAGAAAATAATGGGGAAATCACGAAAATAATACACATTGTCAAATATGCTATAATCCATTTTTTTGTACTCATCATTTACTTCTCCATTTTCTTTTAAAATTTAGCACATCCCACCACACCAAATTTTTACGCGTCCGCAAAAGTAGTTCTAATAACCTTATTTTATTACATATTAAGTACTTTATACACTTTTATAATATCATAATTTTATGCCTATTTTAATACTTTATTAATACTATCCAGTAACATTTATACTATTTTTTTTAAAATAAAAACCAACCTACTGAAATACAATAGGTTGGTTTTTCATTTTTTAAATACTGGAGAAATAGATTACACTACAGGCTCGTCTGATCCCCATTGTTTTTTCTTTTTATCTACATCAACATGCCCTTTTTTCTTCATTTCACGTACTTTTAATACGTACCAAATTTGGGCTGCAATGTAGATAGAAGAATACATACCTGTTACTAAACCAATTAATAACGCGATTGAGAATGTGGATATAGAGCTTGCACCGAAGATTAATAGCGCTACAACTACTACAATTACGGTCATAACTGTATTAACAGAACGTCCTAAAGTTTGACGTAATGATTTATTGACAATATGCGCTAAATCGTCAGCATCTTTAATCTTCTTAACGCGATGTAAGTTTTCTCGAATACGGTCAAATGTTACGATTGTATCATTAATTGAGTAACCGACAATGGTTAATACAGCTGCGATAAAAGTAATGTCTACTTCTATACGGAATAGACTGAATATCGCTACCATAAAGAATACGTCATGAAGTAATGAGGCAATTGCACCAATACCCATTCGCCATTCGAATCGGAAAGCGACATAAATAATGATACCAAGTGCTGCCCAAACTAATGCTTTTACAGCATTTTTCGCTAATTCTGTACCGATTGTTGGTGAAACTGTACTAATACTAGGTGTATCACCATATTCTTTTTTGAACTCAGCATTTAACTTTTTAACATCATCTTTTGAAAAATCGTGTTTATATCGGATGACTGCTCGGTCATTTTTGTTTCCTGAAATGACAATATCATCTGAAGAAAAACCAATTTTATCAATATAAGATTCTACATCATCTTTCGTTAAT
Source organism: Rummeliibacillus sp. TYF005 (assembly GCF_003844195.1). Lineage (NCBI taxonomy): Bacteria > Bacillati > Bacillota > Bacilli > Caryophanales > Caryophanaceae > Rummeliibacillus > Rummeliibacillus sp. TYF005. The sequence continues at coordinate 305,659 of NZ_ML122541.1, read as the reverse complement.
GCATGATTAGATGTAACTTCAACACGAGAACCATGTGTGAAATCAATACCAAGGTTCAGTTTGAAAATACCTAGTATAATCATACCTGCGATGATTAAGACTGCTGATAATGCGAAGAATTTATTGCGATTGTGTACAAAGTCGAAACGATCGAAATGTGTTGATAGATCAAGTGTATCAACACCCTCTTCAATCTTATGAACACGAGATTTTTTGACACCAAATAATCCAACTTTTCCATCTAAATAACCACTATTAACAAGCAATCCTAATAGGATACGTGTACCCCATACAGCTGTTAAAAAGCTGACTAAGATTGAAATGATTAATGTTGTCGCAAAACCTTTAACGGAGCTTGTACCAAAAGCAAATAATACGCCAGCTGCAAGTAACGTTGTAATATTCGCATCAAAAATCGCAGTGAATGACGATTTTGAGCCCGAATGGAACGCAGCTTTTACAGATTTACCAACACGTAATTCTTCTTTGATACGTTCATACATAAGGATATTCGCATCAACTGCCATCCCTATCCCAAGAACTAAAGCAGCAATACCTGGTAGAGTTAAGACTACATGAATCCAGTCAAACAATACTAAAACAATAAATGTGAAAATAGTAAGTGTAATATCTGCTATTAAACCTGGTAAACGATAAACCAATAACATAAAGATAAAGATTAGCGCTACACCAATAATACTAGCAAATACTGTACTATTTAAAGCTTCATCACCGAACTGTGCACCAACAGAAGTTGAATACATTTCAGTAAGTTTAGCAGGAAGTGCACCAGCATTTAAAATACCTGCTAAATCTTTAGTTTCTTGTACTGTATAATTACCAGTGATTTGAACATCTTTTGAATTGATTGTTTGAGTAACTTGTGGATTAGATTCAAATCTAGGATTTTTTTTCAAAACTTCTTTTTTATAAGAATCTTTTCCTTCATCGAAGTCTAACCAAATTACCAATAAATTATTAGGTGATCCCATTGCAGCAATCTTGCTAGTTACTTGACCAAACTTATCAGGGTCTTTCAGTTTAAGTGTAACCATCGGACGACCTTCTTGGTCAAATGCTGCTTTTGCTCCTCCTTGTTGCAAATCATTACCGTCTAATAACACTTTGTCATTGACGTCACGGAAAGTTAGATTTGCTTGGTTTGAAAGAACTTCACGCGCTGATTCTTGGTCCTTTACACCTGCTAATTGAACACGGATACGATTTCCGCTTTCAATTTGGATGCTTGGTTCACTAACACCAAGAACATTGACACGTTTACTAATGGCCTCTGCTGTTGCTTTAACATCACTTTCCGTAATTTTCTGTCCTTTTTTCAACGGTTCTACTTGATAAAGAACTTCGAAGCCGCCTTGAAGATCTAGGCCTAAGTTAATATTACTTAGTACGCCTTTAACGGTCGTTCCCATAAGTGCGCCAATTACAACGACAATCATCAGGAACGCGACGATTCGGCTTTTTAATTTCATTAAAACTTCCTCCTCAAACAATACCGCGGTATTACTAATGACAGTAGACAATTCTTAATGTCCGTTTTGTTAGCTAGTTGTCCTGTCACTACTTTGTATAGAAGTGTTGTCCTAGTCAGTAAACTATCTTCCAATTACGAGCATGAATTGCCCTTATGAAGCGTAGAATTCTTCTAAATACATAATTCTAATTCTATTGATTCTAGCTTACATTTTATTGCATAACACGTTTATTATGAAACAGGTTTGTCTACCTGTCAAATCAATCCCATATACTATTTACAATTTTATGAAGAAATTTCTTGTGAGCTTGAGTTTCCTTTACCTATTAATAATTGAAATTCTTCTTCGTTAATAGGAGCAAACCAATTTGAACTTTTTAGTTCTTCTACTTGTGTGAAAGTCATATACTGAGCAGCAGTTAAAGAAAATATATCTTCAATTACTTTATGTAAAGCTAAATCGGATTCATCTATCTTTCTCCATTTTTTAGAAACCAAAAATCGCCAAATATCTTGTTCAGTAATATGTTTTAAACCTTCCATCTTAAAATCAGCTTTTCTAATCGATAGGACAGGTAATACTTTTTGAAACAATTGCTCATATTGAACTACCAATATACTCACGTCCTTTTCAGTATTTTGAACGTACAAGATTTATTCTTCCGATGAAATTGTATATATAGAAAGAAGGGACCTTATGACTTCATTTTTCCATGGCACATTTTTATTAATGGGAGCGGTTCTACTCTCTAAATTATTAGGATTCTTATATCGAATGCAATTTATGCGAGTTGCTGGTGAAGACGCTGTTGGAGTTTACATGACAGCATATCCAGCATTTATATTCTTTTTATCCCTTGTCCAATTAGGTATACCAACTGCCATTGCGAAAATCGTTGCAGAACTAGAGGCAAAAGGTAAAAGAGTTGAAATTAGTAAGTTAATGCGAACATCAAGACTATTAAGCTATATATCTATACTTATTTTCTTTCCACTTATACTATTATTCATCCCGTATTTAGCTGAAAATCTCTTACATGATAATCATGTGCGAATGCTTTTATATGTCTCATTGTTCACTGTTCCACTTTCAATTGCTTCTGCTCTTTTGAAAGGATTATTCCAAGGCCTTGCACGTATTGAAGAAACAGCTTGGTCCCAAACAATCGAACAAGTCATTCGAATTGCAATGATTACATGGCTTTTACCATATGGCGTTGTACAAGATAACCCAGCTATGACAGCAACCTACGCAATGGTAATTACAGGGCTCGCTGAAGCAGCTGCTCTAATCTATTTGTATTGGAAATATTTACATGCAAAACAAAAAGGACTCGTGCTATCATCGACTGGTTATTCTTCTCCAAAACCGATTTTAGATATTGCGTTACCATCAACAGGTAGTAGACTATTTGGATCTTTTACTTGGTTTTTAGAACCAATTGTATTTTTAAAAGCTTTGACTTTAGCAGGATTAACCGCTGCAGCTGCAACAAAGCAATATGGCATTATTTCAGGTGTGCATATACCATTATTGCTGTTCCCATCATTTATTCCTTTTGCTTTAGCTGTTGTACTAATTCCCGCAGTAAGTGATGCTGTCGCCCGAGGCAATCAATCATTGCTAAGAGAGAGAGTGCATATCGCTCTAAGATTATCTACAATTGTCGGTTGCTTCAGTGCTGTTTTCTTTTATCTATATGGTGATGAATTTGCAACCAAGCTTTTCCATCTATCAGAAGATAGAGGGTATATGAAATTATTAGCACCTATTTTCTTCTTTTATTATATTCAGAGCCCATTAAATTCTATCTTGCAAGCATTAGATGAAGCAAAAGCTGCTATGATGAATTCTGTATATGGCGGAGTTGGCAAACTTTTAGTAATGCTCGCTCTCGCATCTCAACCAGAAATTGCGGAAACGGGTGCTGTTATTGCAATCGGTTTTGGTGTACTCATCACTTCCTTCTTGCATATCGCAACTATTCGAAAAAAGAAATATGTCGATACCGGGTTTAAGTTATTTATCATACCTTACTGGGCTTCCATTTTAATCGTTGTTTTTCGCGAATACATTATTCCTACTTCTCAATTTAACCTATGGATAAATGGTTCGATTACTCTTGCGATCATATTTGTTGTACTAATGTTTACCAATCAAATTCGTATCAATGATTTTCGTTACTTAACGAAGACATTAAGAAAAAGACTATGATTTCAATTGGACATGGATCTTACCATCTTCAAAACAACAGTAAAAAATTTTACTATGATCGTCATGTCCAATTTTACTTAATTCACTTCTTAACCATCGTTCGCTTTTTTTGATTAATAATAGATGTCTTTTTTGAATCTCACCGTCTACTATTAATGGCAAAATTGGCGGTAAATTATCCTTCATAAATACCGACAGATTTCCGGATGGTTCTAAAAATGCATACGCTATTTTTTGTACAGAACCTATGTCTTTTTCTCTAAGCTGTTGGAACAAATCATCTAAATTATAACGCTGTCTTTTCATCTCTTTTTCTAAAAGTACACCATCACGAATAATTATTGTTGGATCACCATCTATTTTATCACGAACTTTCTTACTTTTTAAGGAAATAAATGAAATAGTTACTTGTATAACTAATAGGATGATCATTGGTAAAATGGATTCAAATAAACTTCTTTTCGGGTTATCCACTGCAAACGAAGCTACATCTGCAATTAATATAAAAATCACCAAATCCATTACGCTTAATTCCCCAACTTCACGTTTCCCCATTAACTTGAAAATAATTAAAATGACAAAGTATAGGAAGAACGTACGAAATGCGATTATTATAAAATCGTTCACATCATGACCCCTTTTTAACTTCTATCCTTTGTCTTTCCCATAAAATTATGCATTATAACAAAAGAGAAATTGCAACTATTACTAATCCACACATAAGTAATATAAAAACAATGAACCCTAATGAGCGAATCCATTTTGGTTTAGTAGGTACTCTAACACGATTGCTTCCTGAACGATTTTGAAACATACGCTGTTTTGCAGTCAAGCGTGCATGAATCGTATCATCATCAAATCCTAACTGTTCAATTTTCTTATGAATATTGTGTTGTTTTTTAGACACCGTCACTGCTTCCCTTCAGAATGGTATACTATTAACTTCTTCAAATATGGAAAAAAGCCTTTATTTCAAGAGAAATAAAGGCTTTTTAATGTATAAATAGTATTGAACTCACAATATTATTTATACGATAATAATTATTTATTAAATTATTTTGTAGCTGTTGCTCCATCTAGTACTTTCCCTATTGCAGCACGTTCAAAACGTAATTTTGAGCCATCTTCAACTTTGATCAACACTGATGAGTCATCGATTGCTTCGATTTCACCGTGTAAACCACCAATTGTAACAACCTTATTACCTTTTGCCAAACTATTTTGCATTGATTGAGTATTTTTACGTTGTTTTTGAGCTGGACGAATCAACATAAAATACATTAACGCAAAAATAATAATCATCGGTATTAGACCTTGTAAACCTTGCATTTATATCCCCCTTTCTATCTCTAGCATTTATTATACAAGAATTAGAAATTTTTTGCATTTGGTTTATTAAAACCATATTGTTCAAAGAATTCTTCACGGAAGTCACCAAGGCGATCTTCACGGATTGCTTGACGAACTTGACGCATCAAATCTTGTAAGAAGTATAGATTATGATATGAAGTTAAACGAATACCAAATGTTTCATCTGCTTTGATCAAATGACGAATATATGCACGTGAATAGTTTTTGCAAGTATAGCAATCACAGTTAGGATCAAGTGGTCCAAAGTCACGAGCATACTTAGCATTTTTCACAACTAAACGTCCTTGACTAGTCATACATGTACCATTTCGTGCAATACGAGTTGGTAAAACGCAGTCAAACATATCAATACCACGAATGGCTCCATCGATTAATGAATCTGGTGAACCTACTCCCATTAAATAACGTGGTTTGTTGGAAGGTAACAATGGTGTCGTATATTCAAGCATTCTATTCATAATATCTTTTGGTTCACCAACTGATAAACCACCAATTGCATAACCAGGGAAATCAAGAGAAACTAAATCCTTCGCAGATTGTTTACGAAGGTCTTCGAATTCCCCACCTTGTACTATCCCAAATAACCCTTGGTCTTCTGGACGAGCATGCGCTTTTAAGCAACGTTCTGCCCATCTTGAAGTTCGTTCCACAGAATTCTTCATATATTCATCCGTAGCTGGATATGGAGGGCATTCATCAAATGCCATCATAATATCTGAACCAAGAGCATTTTGAATTTCCATTGATTTTTCTGGGCTTAAGAAAAGCTTGTCTCCATTTAGATGGTTACGGAAATGAACGCCTTCTTCTTCAATACGACGAATATCGCTTAAACTAAATACTTGGAAACCGCCTGAGTCCGTTAAAATTGCTCGATCCCAGTTCATAAATTTGTGTAGCCCACCTGCTTCACGAATAATTTCGTGACCTGGACGAAGCCATAAGTGATACGTATTACTTAAAATAATGCCAGCACCCATTCCTTTTACTTCTTCTGGCGACATTGTTTTAACTGTTGCTTGTGTGCCAACTGGCATAAATGCTGGTGTTTCAAAGGAGCCGTGCGGTGTATGCACAATTCCTAACCTTGCACCTGTTTGCTTATCTGTTTTAATAAGCTCATATCGAATTGCTTGAGACATGTATTAATTTCCTTTCTTTGCTTTTGGTCGGATGAACATTGCATCACCGAAACTGAAGAAACGATATTTATTTTCTACAGCAATTTTATATGCATTTAACACATTTTCACGGCCTGCGAGTGCACTGATCATCATAACAAGCGTAGATTTTGGTAAGTGGAAGTTTGTAACCATTCCATCAATTGCTTGGTATTCAAAACCTGGGTAGATGAAAATAGTTGTCCAACCTGATTCTGCAACAATTTGGCCATCATTACGATGTGCAATTGTTTCAAGAGTACGAGTAGAAGTTGTTCCAACTGCGATGACACGTCCGCCATTTGCTTTTGTATCATTGATCACTTTTGCAGTTTCTTCAGATAGGTTATAAAATTCTGCATGCATATCGTGTTCTTCGATATTTTCAACACTTACTGGACGGAAAGTACCGATTCCGACATGTAATGTTAGGAATGCTACTTTTACACCTTTTGCACGAATTTGATCTAACAATTCTTCTGTAAAGTGAAGACCTGCTGTTGGAGCAGCTGCGGATCCAAGTTCTTTAGAGTAAACAGTTTGGTAACGTTCTTGATCTTCTAGTTGTTCATGAATATATGGTGGTAATGGCATTGTACCAAGTTTTTCAAGAATTTCGATGAAAATTCCTTCGTAATCGAATTTAAACATACGGCCACCGTGTTCTAATTCGCCAGTACATGTTGCTTTTAGTAAACCGTCACCAAAAGTGATTTCAGTACCCACTTTTACACGTTTAGCTGGTTTTACAAGTGTTTCCCATTGGTCATCACTTGTTTGTTTTAATAATAATACTTCAATATGAGCACCTGTTTCTTCTTTCACACCGATTAAACGTGCAGGTAATACTCGAGTATTATTTAGAATTAGGCAATCCCCTTCATGTAATTCATCCAAAATATCACGGAAATGATGATGGGAAACTTCACCAGTTTCACGATCTAACACCATAAGACGACTAGAAGCACGGTCTTTTAATGGTGTTTGTGCGATTAATTCTTCTGGTAAATAGTAATCAAAATCTTCTAATTTCATGTTAAACTTCCTTCTTATTATTTGGTTTGTTAATGGATTTATAGAAATATCCAATTTCACATCAAATTATGACCCTGATGGATAAGCAAAGCCAAAATGTTCATATGCAAGTGCAGTAGCTATGCGACCTCTTGGTGTTCTTTGGATAAAACCAATCTGCATTAAATATGGTTCATATACGTCTTCAATAGTCATCGATTCTTCTCCAATGCTTGCGGCAATAGTATCTAACCCTACTGGTCCCCCACGGAAGCGTTCAATCATATTCTCAATTAGTTTATGATCTATATGATCTAATCCAAGCGGATCAACTTGAAGAAGTTCTAATGCGTCTTGTGCTAATTTAAGGGTAATATCACCGTCTCCAATTACTTGAGCATAATCACGCACTCGTTTTAAAAGACGGTTGGCAATTCTCGGTGTTCCACGAGAGCGCCTTGCAATCTCTCCTGCTGCAATTTTATCGATATTCACTCCAAACAATTCAGAGCTTCTACGAACAATTTCAGTCAATGAATATTCATCATAGTAGTCTAAACGTAATAATACACCAAAACGGTCTCTAAGTGGAGCAGATAGTGCTCCAGCTCTCGTTGTTGCACCAACTAATGTAAAAGGAGGCAAATCTAGTCTTACTGAACGTGCTTGAGGTCCCTTCCCTACTACAATATCTAAACAAAAGTCTTCCATAGCAGGATATAAAACTTCTTCAATAGCTCGTGGTAATCGATGAATTTCATCGATAAATAAGACATCTCCCGGTTCAAGTGAACTGACAATAGCAGCTAAATCTCCTGGCCTTTCAATCGCTGGGCCACTTGTCATATGAATATTAACGCCCATTTCATTGGCAATAACTGCTGCCAACGTTGTTTTACCAAGTCCAGGAGGTCCATATAGCAGGACATGGTCAAGACTCTCTTCGCGCATTTTAGCAGCTTCTATGAAAATCTTCAAATTCTCTTTTACTTTATCCTGCCCTATATATTGCACAAGGTTTTGGGGACGTAACGACAATTCATACTGATCATCATCTTTTGTAGCTTCACTTGAAACGACACGGTCATCCATTGTATTACCTCCTTTCTATCTACTGTTGTTTTAACAAAAGTTTCAAAGCTTGTTTCATATACTCTTCTGTTGTGCTTAAACGATTATCTTCATCCAATTGTGGGTGAATCTTCGTAAGCTCTCTTTCAGAATAGCCAAGAGCACTAAGGGCTAAAAGCGCCTCCTCTAATTCATGCTTATTCGGATTTACACCGAACAATGGTAATTCGTCGTCAGCACTAGGTAATTCTATATCTCCAAGTAAACTATCTAACTTCCCTTTCAAATCTAAAATCATTTGTCTAGCTGTTTTCTTACCGACTCCAGGGAATTTTACTAGGAATTTTTCATCCTCTTGTTCAATAGCAGAAATTACTTGACTAGGGTTACCACTTGCTAATATTGCCAATGCACCTTTTGGTCCAATTCCTGATACTTGAATAAGTTTGCGGAATAATTCACGTTGTTCTAACGTTTTAAAAGCAAATAATAGTTGTGCATCTTCACGTACATGTAAATGAGTAAAGACCTTTATTGTTTCCTTATTCACTTGAAATGCAAATGGATTTGGCGTATATAATTGCCAGCCAATCCCTTGTTGCTCAATCACAATATATTCAGGCGTTACACGAGTAACAGTCCCCATTATGTAGTCATACATAGCAATTCTCCTTTTGTTCAACGCTATCGATTATAGCATAATTTTATATATGTCATAAAACGTCAACCTACTTTAATAGTGAAAAAAGATAGGCCAAAACCGGCCTATCCTAGAAAACTTGCTTTTATACTATTTTCACTTACCACAATCATACCACAGTTTTGGCCATGAAGAGAGCGCGACTTCCGTAAAGCTTATTAGTTCTTCTACAAATGCCTGTTGTCTTTCCGTTATTACGTTTTTTACATACATCCATTCACGTAATAACTCGTTAGGAAAACGTAATGTCTGTAAGTATGTTTCTGGTACTCTTTTAAGTGATGGTTGTTCTCTAAGTAATGCATTTAAATTGTAATTTACGTTTGGCAGTACCCGATGCATCCACATAATCAGTTCTTCCTCTGGGTGCCCATAAGAAGCCAAATCAAAATCTATTAAAATGTTTTTCCCATTCGAACTCTTTAAAAAGTTATGATGTACGATATCTCCATGAAGTAATGTCTTTTCACTTTTTAAAGGTTCTAGGTGTTTAAATCCTGCTAACGCTTCTTGAGCATATAAGATTAACTGATTACAATTGTCTGCACCAAGGTATACAGATACTTGTGTATAATGCAACATGAATTTCTGTAACCTTTCTTGCCATTTAAGTCTCAAATCATATGTTGGTAAACGAAATTCTTCTTTTGACCAATCTATTTTTTCTCCGGTTTGATGTAGCTGATGTAAAATTGCTAGAGAATTTGTACGATCCAATCTGGATTGATAATTAAATGCTCTAGCATTTTTTATCCATGGTTGTATAAGTATGTTTTTATCTTCTAACTTAACTTCTGATAACGTATGCGGAAACTGAATGTCAGCAAGACTTTCATGAATCGCTTTTACTTTTTTAGCAACCGCTAAATTATCGTACTTTTTCATAACAAATTCTTTTTTATCTAACTGACAATGCCAGACATTAGATTTAATCTTCTTTTTCACGTCGAAGTTGCTCACGTATTACCACTCATTACCTGCTTGCGGGAAATCTTGCATGTAATATGGTTGTGGTTGTGGATAATGATGAACTGGTGGATACGGTGAACAACAATGTCCATGTCCAGGCCACATCATATGTTGGTATGGCATTGGCTGATAAGACATTGGTGGTGCAAAGTTCCAAGATTCAGCATGCTGTGCATAAGGAATCGCCGGCATGTTCTGCCACGCATCTACTTGTTGCTGTTGAGTAGTTTCATATATTGATGATTCACATTCTCTTGTAGATTCTGGCATATTCCAGTTTGGCACAGCCATTGGCATTTCTTCCATTGGTGACATCATGGATTCGGACCATTGTTGAGCCATATTCTGTGTTGGCCATTGCTGCATCATTGGCGCTGGCTGCATTGCTGCGGGCCATTGCTGCATCATCTGTGCCGGCTGCATTGCTGCAGGCCATTGCTGCATCATTTGATGTCCACCACAGCCACACGGTTGTGGTTGTGCTACGATTGGTTGACATGGGATTGGCATTGGTTGGCATGGAATTGGCATTGGTTGACACGGCATTTGCACCGGTACTGGCATTGGCATTGGTGGTGGAGTAGGGATCGGGATTGGTGCTGGCATCTGGACTTCCTTTGTACATGGTTCACAGATTGGTTCCTGCTTATTTTCATGTTCCGGTTTGATAAAGAATTCCTCCTCATGTTGTTCTATTATCTCGATTCTTGCTCTGACGGGGCGGGCTTCTTCATATGGATGTATATGAGGTATTGGTTTGGGTTCTTCAATTGGTATAGGCATTTCTTTTGGAGGTGCTTTTGGTTGCTCTTTTACTTTAATCGGCTGTTCTTTTGGTCTTACAATTGGTTGCTCTTTTGGTTTTGGTAAGACTGGTTGTTCTTTCGGCTTTGAAATTGGCTGTTCTTTTGGCTTTGGTGCCACCGGCTGTTCTTTTGGTTTTGCTATCGGTTGCTCTTTTGGCTTTGCTACTGGTTGCTCCTTTGGTTTTGGTGCCACCGGTTGTTCTTTTGGTCTTACTACCGGTTGCTCCTTCGGCTGCGCTACAGAAGATTCTTCCACCTGTTTCTGAGGTAATTCCTTTTTGGGCGCATCAGGTAAAAATAATTCCATTCCTGGAACAATGTAATCAGGATTAGCTAAATGGGCGTTTAATCTTTTCATGTCCTCAAAAGGAACACCGTATTGCCTTGCGATTTTCCAGAGAGTTTCGCCCTTTTTGACAGTATGAACGCGCACGTTTTTCCTCCTTCCGTCTCTATACAATATGAAAAGCATCATTATTTGGACACTCGAATCTTATTTGTTTACGCCTTTCATGTTACACTATGAATGTAGAAGTACTATTTATGCTTGTATTTTGAGGTGTTATATATGAAAAAATTACTTGGTGAAGAGCGGAGAGCGTTTTTATTAAATTTATTAAAGACAGAAGAAACAGCCATCACTGGAACTGAATTAGCGAAAAGAGCAAGTGTTTCAAGACAAGTAATCGTCAATGATATTGCCTTGTTAAAAGCGAGAAATGAACCAATTATCGCCACTAGTCAGGGGTATCTATATTTTAATCAGCATGAAAGTGTACAAAATTACGAACGTCAAATTGTAGCTTTGCATACTTCAGAGCAAACAGAAGACGAATTAAACACTCTAGTTGATGCAGGCATTACGGTAAAAGACGTAACAGTTGAACATCCAGTATACGGTGAAATAACAGCTAATATTATGGTTAAAAATCGATTTGATGTACAACAATTTTTGAAAAAGCTTCAAGAAACTAATGCAAGTCCCTTAATGGCATTAACAGACGGCGCTCATCTCCATACCATTTCTGCTCCATCCGAAGCGCAACTAGACTTAGCTGAAAAATTATTAAAAGAAAAAGGGTATCTACTTTCGTAGAAATAAAAAAGTGTCCAAATTTATGATTTGGACACTTTTTTTATATCTTGTTTGGAATGATGCTTGTAAGTGTAATAGCTTCCTAGAGTCTTAACAGAGCAACCGAGAGCAGCAAGTTCCTCCATAGCACCATTCATCATTGGAGCATTTTCATCTTCTAACACATCTAAGATGAAGAAATAATTACCTAAACCTGTTTTTAAAGGTCTCGATTCGATTTTGCTTAAATTGATCTTACGCCATGCGAATACAGATAAAATTTGATGTAATGCACCTGAACGATCGTCTGGTAATTCAACCATAAGCGTTGTTTTAATCTGTGCCTCACGTTCTGCTAATTCAATACGGCGATTCTTTTTGGAAAGTATGACGAACCGAGTATGATTAAAATGGAAATCATGAACTCCTGGTTGCACAATTTCTAAATTATATGTTTCGGCTGCAGCTAAATTTCCAATTGCAGCGATACAATCATCTGGATGTTCAGAAACTAACTTCGCTGCTGCTGCAGTAGATGTTGTTTGATGTAAAGGAACACCTTTAAAGCGATAATATAAATATTTATGACATTGCGCTAAGGCATGAGGATGAGAATAGATACCCTGGATATTCTTCTCCCAAATTTCTACTTGCTTTTTATGTACCATTAAATGTTGCTCAATAGGTGTTAATACCTCTCCTACAACGTATAAATTAACTTCATGGTATAAATAGTCGATAGTCAACGGGACAGTACCCTCTAGAGCGTTTTCTAAAGGAACAATGGCTAATTCAACTTGTTCTTCAGCCACAGCTTCAATACATTCCGGAATAGTTTTATATGGAATCATCCATTCATTTTGAAATAGTTCTTGTGCTGCTAAATTAGTAAACGTACCTTTTGGACCTAAATAAGCTACTCTATTTTCCCATTCTCTAGCTGCCAAATCGAAATGCCTCCTTATAATGCGCCTGAACTAATTACCTCTGCTGACTCTACAAAGTCTAATTTTTTAAGACTCTGTAATAATTCATCTAACTCTACATCCATTGCTGTCACATCTAGTGATAACGTAACATTTGCTCGTCCTTGAATCGGAATCGTTTGATGTATTGTTAGCACGTTGCAATGTGTATCTGTTACGGTGGATAGTAGTCGAGCTAGCGTCCCTTTTCGGTCCTCTAGCTGTAAAAAAACTGTTAAAATACGTTCTTGTACAATAGAGTGAAAGGGGAAAACAGCATCTCGATATTTATAAAACGCACTTCTTGATAAATCGACTTGTTTAACAGCATCCCATATAGAAGTAACAGCACCTGTTTGCAACAAGTGCTTTGCTTCTAATGTTTTTTGCATGGCATCTGTTAACACATCTTCGCGTACTAAATAATAGCGTTGATCTGCAATGTTTTTCATCTTTTTCCCCCCTATAATTACTCTACAAAGTCAAACTCAAATTCTAATAAGCGAACAGTATCACCGTTTTTAGCACCGCGTTCACGTAGTGCTTCATCAACACCCATACCACGTAATTGACGTGAGAAACGACGTACTGATTCTTCACGGCTAAAGTCTGTCATTTTAAATAAGCGTTCAATTGTATAGCCTGTTAATACATAAGCTCCATCATCATCACGACTGATAACAAAATCTTCACCTTTAGCTTCATGTTTATATAGAACAGTTGCGTCTGTTTCTTCATCTTCTATTTCATGAAGTGGGAATTCAGGTGTTTCATCTAATAAATCTGCAACTGCAAATAACATCTCTTTTAATCCTTGACGAGAGACAGCGGAAATAGGGAAAATTTTTGCATCCTCAGCTAGTTGATCTTTGAATACTTTTAAGTTTTCTTCAGCATCAGGCATGTCCATTTTATTTGCAACAATAATTTGTGGACGTTCTGTTAAACGCATATTATATTGTTCTAACTCTTTGTTGATAGTCAAATAATCTTCGTATGGGTCGCGACCTTCCATACCAGACATATCAATAACATGGACGATTACTCTAGTACGTTCGATATGTCGTAGGAATTGGTGTCCTAAACCTACACCTTCAGAAGCCCCTTCAATAAGTCCTGGAAGATCGGCCATTGCGAAACTTCTTCCATCATCAATTCGTACCATTCCTAAGTTTGGTACAATTGTTGTAAAATGATAAGCTCCAATTTTCGGTTTTGCTGATGTAACAACAGATAATAATGTAGATTTCCCTACACTTGGGAATCCAACTAAACCAACATCAGCTAATACTTTTAATTCTAATATAACATTAAGTTCTTGTCCTGGCTCCCCTTTTTCAGAAAGTTCTGGCGCAGGATTTGCAGGTGTAGCAAAACGAGAGTTACCACGGCCTCCACGTCCACCTTTTGCGATGACCGCTTTTTGACCATGTTCAACTAAGTCTGCAATTACTCTACCTGTTTCTTCTTCGGTAACAACTGTACCAGGTGGGACAGAAACATATAAAGGCTCTGCTTTTTTACCATGTTGGTTTTTACTCATACCATGTTCTCCACGGTCAGCTTTGAAATGGCGTTTATAACGGAAATCCATTAATGTACGTAATCCTTCGTCTACTACGAATACTACGTCACCACCCTTACCACCATCTCCACCAGCAGGGCCACCATTTGGTACAAATTTTTCACGACGGAAGGCTACCATACCATTCCCGCCATCTCCACCTTTAACATACACTTTTACGTGGTCGACAAACATTAAAGTCTTTCCTCCTGACTCGAAATGACATATTGCCATTCCTGTTCTGAATATTGCTCATCTTCAATCGTTAGCTTTGAAGTTAACGGTTGTTTGAATACTTCTTTTTCGTTCCAATGACCTTTTGCATGAAATACAATTTCAAATTGCTGTTCTGTTGAATAAAGTTGTAACGAAAGATTTTGTTCAGTAAATGGATCTAATGATGGGTAGATATGCAAGATGGATTGTTCTAAATAATTAGAAATAGCATCATCTAATGTAGAATCTACTTCATGTTCAACTATACTCTGAATCGTAACATGGAAGCTTGGGTATCGCCATCCTAATGTATGGATCCATTCAATTGTTTTGGGAAGTCCTAATTTATTGATATTGAAAAAGGTTTTACTTTGTTCAGCAATTTCCTCTACAGCATTCTTTGCTGAATCTGTTCTACCTAGATCAAGATTCATTTTAATCAGTTGAAGTTGATTTAGAAAGTCATGGTTAGCAAAACGTAGTGCTTCATTTACGGTGAGTGTCTTAATGTTCTTCATCTTTCACTCTCCTTCGATGAGATGTTCATCTTACAGTATACCAATTTTTAAATGATTTTGCTCCTAATAAGAAAAATTCGACTTTCACAAATTATTGTAAAAGCCGAATTTGTATTGCAAATTTCATTTTTTAGAATAAATTTTTTGAATATAAAAAGGACTGCACTAATGCAGTCCTTTTGTATTCATTATGCTTCTTGAGCAACTGGGTACACGCTGACTTTACGTTTATCGCGACCAAAGCGTTCAAATTTAACAACGCCATCAACTTTTGCGAATAAAGTATCGTCTCCACCGCGACCAACGTTTTCTCCTGGATAGATTTTAGTACCGCGTTGACGGTATAAAATAGAACCAGCAGTAGCGAATTGACCATCAGCACGTTTAGCACCTAAACGTTTTGCTTCAGAGTCACGACCGTTCTTAGTAGAACCTACACCTTTTTTAGAAGAGAAGAATTGTAAATCTAAAGATACTAGTAACATATGTTCCACCTCCTAGATCATCTTATATTTTAACTCGATAAAATCTCCATAACTAGCAACCATCGTATATACTTGTGTTACCATTGTTTGAAGAATAATTTGCAGTTTTGCATCGGTTTCAGCGTCAAGATCATTTTGGTCAATTATGCAGGATAGATATCCCCCATTTTCACCTTGTTCTATGCCTGGTTGTAATTGTAGTAGTTGTCCAATTGCATTCACCGTACCAAAGGCAATGGCGGATGCGCCCGCACAAACTAAATCATGACCAGGTTCACCAGAATAGGCATGACCTGAAATTTCAAATCCATAAGATTTACGATTTTCATCGCTATGAATTCCAACAGTGATCATATTATCACCTCACTATTAAGCGTTGATAGATTCAACAACTAGTTTAGTGTAAGGTTGACGGTGACCTTGTTTACGACGGTAGTTCTTTTTAGCTTTCAATTTGAAAACAACAACTTTTTTAGCACGGCCTTGTTTTTCAACTTTAGCTGTAACTGTTGCGCCTTCAACGAAAGGAGCTCCAACTTTAACATCTTCGCCACCAACGAAAAGAACTTTGTCAAAAGTAACTGTTTCACCAGCTTCAGCGTTGATTTTTTCAACGTAGATTTCTTGGCCAGCTTCTACTTTAACTTGTTTACCACCAGTTTCAATAATTGCGTACATAACTGCACCTCCTCAAAGTCTCAGACTCGCCCTCAATAGGTGATTCACAAGGAATTCTTAAAGTAACCTTTTCAGTGCGGTTGTAGCACGGGTGCTACATAACGTTAAAATATTACCACACAAAAACTATGACGTCAACCTATTTAACACAACGTTTTCAAATGCTTGTTCATATTTTCTGTATCGAAAAGCTTGGATATTTTGAAAAAAAAGCAAAACAAGAATAAGCATAAAATAGATAGATTGCGGAAAATACCAAAGTGAAATTACAAAACAGGTGATACAAAAAGTAATTGATACTAATAAAAATGACGTTTTGGTAGCTTGTAACGACTTTTTTTCACTCCATATTATTTCTAAAATCCGACCTCCATCTAGTGGCCAAATAGGCAATAAATTGATCAACAACAAAATAATTTGTATCGATTGTAAAGGTTCACTTAAAGTTTTTGGTAAGAAAAATGCGCATATATATATGATCAATGTTGCAATTGGACCACCTAAAGCGATTAACAATTGCTGTTTTTTCGTTATTAACCATCTCGTTGCAAATTGAATTTCTCCTCCATATGGCATGATTATGCATGTTTTTATTTTGACTTTTAATATATAGGCAATGAGTAAATGGCCAAATTCATGCAAACATAGCGATATGAAAAGTAATGCATAGTTAGAGAATTGCCCAGTAATGATCAACCATACTATTAAAGGAAAGAGTGTAGGATGAAGCTTAAGCTTCCGCATCAACGAAGCCAATCCTTTAACGAATCTGGATCCAACATTGCTCCTTTTCTTTCTACTTGCAAATAGAACGTCCCTGAATCCATTGTTGCAAGAGGTTCTCCCTCTCTAATAGTCGTATATGGTAAATAGTCTAATGATTTTAATAATCCATACGTTACTCTTTCCCCTGTTTCGTATGTAATTGTCATTGTTTTACCAAGAGACTTTGTATGTCCTGTAAAAATAACAAACCCTTCATGCTTCGCATAAATAGTCAAAGGCTTATCGTAGGATAATAACACTCCATTCGAAAAGGATTGCATTGTGTTAAATTCACCTATCCGTGAGTCTATAACAGGAGCTGTAACAGTTACTTTTTCATCATGAAATACATCCTTTGTCCAATTTGTAAGAATTAATAAATCATCGTTTGATAATACGTAGGCCGTTACATCACTATTTATTATTTGCTTTTTTTCTAATACGATTACACTAAATAATAAGAATGCGACAAACAACATTAGTTTCCACTTTTTCAAGAACTACCACCCCAAAACTGCATTTTCTTTCAGTTTATGAGCCAAGCATCGTAAAAATGAAAAAAGAGTCTCTAGAGATTATTACCTCTCTAGAAACTCTTTTCATAAATGTCTAAATAATTATTTAGCAAATAAAGCTTTAATTTTTGCAAATACACCTTTATGTTCATTTTCTAATGACATAAGCGGCACAGATTCACCTAAAATTCTACGCACAATATTACGATAAGCAATAGCAGCTTGTGTAGAAGGCTCCATTACAATCGGTTCACCTTTGTTTGAAGAACGGATTACTTGTTCATCATCAGGAATGATTCCTAATAAATCTATAGATAGATGTGTTGTAATTTCATTGACATCCATTGAATCTCCGTTTTTCATTAACTGTGGTCGAATACGGTTAATAATGAGTTTAGGCGGTTCTATTTCTTCTTGTTCTAATAAACCAATAATTCGGTCAGCATCACGAACTGCTGAAATTTCAGGCGTTGTAACAACAATCGCTCTGTCAGCACCAGCAACGGCATTTTTATAACCTTGTTCAATTCCGGCAGGACAGTCAATTAGGACATAGTCAAAATCTAGTTTTAACTCTTCCACTAACGTCTTCATTTGCTGAGGAGTTACAGCATTCTTATCGGAAGTTTGAGCAGCTGGCAATAAAAATAGTAAATCATCAAAACGTTTATCTTTTACCAATGCCTGCTGAATTTTACAACGCCCTTCAACAGTATCTACTAAATCATAGATAATACGGTTTTCTAAACCTAAAATCACGTCTAAGTTGCGCAAACCAATATCTGTGTCTATTAAGCATACTTTTTTATTTTGAAGGGCCAATGCAGTACCTAAATTGGCAGTAGTAGTTGTTTTCCCTACTCCACCTTTACCAGAAGTAATTACAATAGCTTCACCCACATTAGCTTCCTCCCTTAAATGTCGATAAATTTGGTCTTAAAATACGTAAATCCTGTAAACGGTCAATAGCAATTTGTCCGTTTGAATGAATATAAGCACATTCCATTTCAGGTTTTTCTGCTAGAATTGTCACCTCATTGGTCATCAATTCCATTAGATCCGCAATCTTTAAATGAGTTGCTTCTAACCATGAAGCAGCAATCACACAATCACGATTTCCTTGTGCCCCTGCATGTGCAATCCCCTTCAAACGTCCCATAACATAAATACTACCTCCAGCAACTACTTTACCATTGGGATTAACATCGCCAATAACAACAAGATCGCCTTCAGCTCGTATTTCTTGTCCAGAACGTACAATTCCTATGTAAGTTGCAGATTGACTTTTCAAAAGCTTTTGGTTACATTCTTCCACAGTAATAACATCACTTTTAATCTTTGAAACTTTCAGGTGTTTGGATTGTTGCACAATATGAAGAATTTCTTTTAATTGCTCTTGACAGCAATATCGGTTTCCTACATGAATTGTTACTTCTGCCTGTCCTTCTAGACCATCTTCAGTGACTTTACGCTTTAATTCATCCAATAAATCAGAGTAAGCGCATTGATCATCAAGCTGAAGCACGAGTCCTTCTTTTGTTCCTTTGATCAAGACTAGTTGCTTAGTTGTCAAATGCTTCACCCCACGCTTCACTACTATAACGTTAATCGACTTGTGTTTTTCAATAGTCGAGCTTCAATCAAATACTTAAATGTCCAACCTAGCATGATTAAATAGATACAGTTTGCAATCATAGTTGGAATAAGTCTTTGATTTAAAAACTCTGTAAATGGAACCGAAGTAAAAGAAATCAATAAGAAAAATTGATGTAAAACAATCTCTAATAGGGCTACAAGCACCAATGAAAGAATTGTTGATATAGCTAGATGTTGATGGATATATTTTACTGTATAACCTGCTATAAAACAAATAAACGGGTAGAGGAATGTATATAATCCAATAATATCAATATAGAAAATATCATACAATACCCCAAATACTAATCCATACCACATCGCACGTTTACGGTCATAGTAGATTGACAAGAAGATTAAGTAAATAATCAAAAATCTAGGCACTAGGTAATATAAATGGCCATGCCATTTAATGGGTGAATAGAGTGAAAACTCCGTTTCTAAAAAGAACAATACAACAGCTACAAAAGGTATAAGAAATCTAGCCATTATTTTTGAGCTCCAGTTCCTGTAATAGCTTTATTTGTATTATTGCCATCAGAACCATCAATAGTAATCGATTGACGATTAGCAATTACAACATGATCCAACATAGAAAAATCAGCCGCTGGTTTCACATAAGCTAGTTTTGTTAAGCCATAGTCATCCGTAGAAACTTTTGTAATTTCACCAATTAATACACCTTTAGGGAAAATCCCTCCTAGACCAGATGTTGTAACTTTATCACCCTTTTTAACAGGTAAGCTTGAATCGATTCTTTTTAAAATCAATTCACCACGTTTTGGTTCAAAACCTTCAACAAGGCCAAATGCTTCTGATTTTTTATTTGCCACAACAGCAGATACACGATAATTTGAGTTATTCGTAGATAATAACTCAACTTGAGATGTATAAGGTGTTGTTTGAACAATTTTACCTATTAAACCTTTTGAAGTTAGTACTGCCATATTAACCTTTACACCGCTCATAGAACCCTCATTTAGAATGAGTTTTTCTTCCCATTGATCAGGGTTTCGTGCAATGACATTTGCTTGAATTGGATTAAAGTTACGTAAATCATCTTTCTTTCCGACTAAATCTTTTAACTTGTCATTCTCAACTTTCAATTCATTGACTTTAGCTTGTAATGTTCCAAATTCCTCCAAGCGCGATTTTAAACGTTTATTTTCATCGTAGGTGTTTAATAAATCATCTACATTATTGACGAATCCTGTTATATAGCTAGCTGGTTTTGCAACAATAGATTGCACAAAACCAACAGTATCTTTAATTATTTGTTCAGGAAGAGAAGCGTTTTGACGATCGCGTAAGGAAAAGCTAATCAATGCCACTAAGAAGATTACGCCGACAAGCAGCAATATCAATCGCTTATTCGAGAAAAACTGTGGCATTGTCTAATCCCCCTTATTTTGTTTGGTGACGACGCATTAAGTCGATATGATCTAATGCCATACCAGTACCAATTGCAACACAATCTAATGGATTTTCTGCGATAAATACAGGCATTTTTGTTTCATCACTAATAACCTTGTCCAAATTTTTAAGTAAAGCGCCACCGCCAGTTAACACAATTCCTCTTTCCATAACGTCAGCAGAAAGTTCTGGTGGAGTTTGTTCTAATGTTTTTTTCACGCCATCGATAATTGCAGCGATTGATTCTTTCAATGCATCTACAATTTCAACAGATGAAATTTCGATTGTTTTCGGTAATCCTGTTACTAAATCACGTCCGCGAATTTCCATTTTTTCTTCTGGACCTTCAGTGCTTGCAGAACCAATTTCCATTTTAACTGATTCAGCTGTACGTTCACCGATTGTAAGGTTATATGTCTTACGAATATATGCTGTAATAGCAGAGTCCATTGCATCCCCACCGACGCGTACAGATTCACTTGTTACGATACCGCCTAAAGAAATAACTGCAACTTCAGAAGTACCACCACCGATATCTACTACCATACTACCTGTTGGTTCCCAAACTGGTAGATTTGCACCGATTGCTGCTGCAAATGGTTCTTCAATTGTATAAGCTTCTTTAGCACCAGCTTGACGTGATGCATCGATTACTGCACGTTGTTCTACAGATGTAATGCCGTAAGGAACACAAACCATAACATTTGGTTTCTTCCAGTTACCACCTGAAGCTTTCATAGCTTCTTTCATATAATATTCAATCATCGCAGTTGTAATGTCGAAATCTGCGATAACACCATCTTTCATAGGACGAATTGCCACTATTGAACCTGGTGTACGACCAATCATATTTTTGGCATCATTACCTACTGCAACGATTTCGCCAGTTTTTGTATTTTTCGCTACTACAGAAGGTTCTCTGAGTACGATTCCTTTACCTTTTAAAAATACCAATGTATTTGCTGTGCCGAGGTCAATCCCGACATCTTTTCCACCTAATCCAAACACTATTCTGTTCTTCCTTTCTCTTTTAGCCATAACTTTCGTAGCTGTTCATAAAATCATAAGTTTCATTATAACGGAAAAGAGCAAAAAATTACAGTCCTACATGTACCCTTTCTCCTTTAAACTTATAAATTGATGATCTCCAATGATGACATGGTCTAATAATTCGATTCCGATGATTAAACCAGCTTCTTGTAAACGCTTAGTTACATCTATATCTTCTGGGCTAGGAGAGGGGTTTCCTGACGGATGATTATGTGCACAAATAATTGAGGCAGCCGATCGCTTAACAGCTTCACGAAAAATTTCACGGGGATGTACAATACTTGCATTTAAACTCCCTATAAAAATCGTTTGCTGATGGATAATTTGGTTTTTAACATTTAAAAATAGCGTCACAAAATTTTCCTGCAATAAAGATGACATGTCTGGCATCAAATAAGTGGCTGCATCTTGTGGTGAGCGAATGGTGAAACGTTCATCGGTCCTTTTTTTATGTAAACGTCTACCTAATTCAATTGATGCTAACAATTGGATAGCTTTTGCCTCACCAATTCCTTTGATACACATGATTTCTTCAATTGTCGCATTCTTTAATTCGTGAAGCTGTTCAAAATGAGTTAATACGCGATTTGCAACATGTAGAACAGATTCATGTTTTGTCCCTGTTCGAAGAAGAATTGCTAATAACTCTTGATTTGATAAACTATCTGCACCTTGTCGCTTAAGTCTTTCTCTCGGCCTATCATCAAGATGAACGTCACGAATCATTAATGGATTTTCAACACTAGTTGAAGTTGCCATAAACTGATTCCCCCTCTTCAACAGATATAATCTCTTTATCTGTTAAAAATTTTTTCAGTACATCTAATGGTAACCCCGCAACATTATATTTACTTCCGTCAATCCTCTTCACTAAATTCTGTCCAACTCCCATTATATTATAACCAACATCTTGTTCAAAAGGTTCCCCTGTTTCGATATATTGTACAATTATTTTTTTGGATAAATGGTGCATTAAAACTTCAGATTCTACCACAAATGATGAGATTTTATCATCATAACGGATTCCCACTGCTGAAGTAACTAAATGTCTTCTATTTGATAGCTTTTGAAAGAAAGTTATTGCTTCATGTCTACTACGGGGTAAAGGCAAGATCTCGCCATTAAAACTAACGACTCTTTTAACATTCATATAACATAGGGAAGGGTGTGGAGCTTTCATCCGTAATAATTGAACAACAACAAAACTGTTTACAAATTCAATAGGGTTAGTAGGTAGCGTAAAATCCATTGATACATTTTGGTGAACAACTGAAAAAGGGAGCTGCAGTTTTCCTAACAACTCTTCACAATTTCCTTGTGGATTTAATAATATAATGTCTTTTTTTAACTGAATTGACATTCTATCAACCTCCTTTTTAGTCATCATAATCCAAAAGTAAAAATTAGGGAAATTTACGAAAATAAGCAAAAATGTTATTTTGAATACTATTTAACTATCAAAATTTAATTTGTAAACAGTCATTTTGGGATACATAATGCTCTAAAATCATTAACTTTACGATTTCCAATTCTTTCGAAACCTTAGTGGCAGTAGTAACGGCCGTCTTCCAATCAACCGGTGTTGCCTGTCCAGATTTAGAATCGCTAATATTTAATTTTGCCACTTTGTCAACAGCTAACAATTGAGGTATAATTTTTACCCCCTTTTCTTCACATGCAGCACCATTTAAAACAAAAGGCTTCACAAAAGAGTCTTTAGTTACAATCGATTTAATCTTCTTCTCACTATTACTAATAGCTCCCCACAAATAGAATTGCTTATCAGCTCTAATAATAGAAACATTCTCAAATTCAGGATGTGCTGCTAAAAAATCTGAAGCAGCTTGTGATGATGAGTAAACTCCATACTGTATTGCATAGAATTTGACTGGTTTATTTTCTACACTAGCACTTTTTTGTGAATCTACAGAAAGAGTTTCCCCATTCGAATCTCCTACTTTTTTCTCAACTACCTGTAATAGGAAGAAAAATAGTAGTACACCTGCAGCTCCAATAATGACACCATGTATAACCGCAGCAAGTAAAAACTGCTTTTCTTCCTTTTTCTGTCTTGTATTAAATTTCATATCGACATCACCCCTATTCAATACCCTAGCAGAATAGACATAAAAAAAGGCGAGACTGATGTCGTCTCGCCTTAAAAAGTTTTCTCGCTAAAATAACAAATTCATATACCATTCGAGTATATCTGTACCGTAAAAATACGTCACAACACTCCCTAGAGCAATCCAAGGTCCAAAAGGCACAGGGTGTTTGCGGCCTTTCTTTTGCCATACTAACTGTGAAACACCTGCTACAAGGCCAATGATAGAAGAGACAAACAGTGCCAAGATCGTTAGTTTACTTCCTAAAACAAGGCCAATGACGAAAAATAGCTTTATATCTCCACCACCCATTCCACCTTTCGACACAAAGGCTATCAAAAACAAAATACCAAACCCAATGACTGCTCCAACAAATGCGTCCCACCATGGGTTTAAAGGTGAAAAGATCCGAGAAATAATGAGTAAAATACCAAATGGCAATAAAACCTTATCAGGTATTAACATATATGCTATATCAGACACTGTAATAATAATTAGTAGTGATATAAAAAGAATAGCGACAACTAGTTCTAGTGTAAATCCAAAGTGTAAATAGGCGAAGGCATATAAAACCCCTGTTAACAGCTCCATTAATGGATGGAAAAATCCAATCTTTGCCCCACAACTACGACATTTTCCTCGTAAAAAAAGATAAGAAAATACTGGTACTAAATCGAGTGCAGTTAATCTCCTATTACACCCTTCACAATGGGAAGGTGGAGAAATAATAGATTGTCCTTTTGGCACTCTTAAACCCACTACATTAAAGAACGAGCCAAATACTAATCCAAATATCATAAAAAATACCGCATAAACTATTTCCATCATCTTTTCCCTCTCTATCTATACCAAAAGACAGAAATCTCCCTGAAAGGCTTTACTGGAGAATTACTGCCTGTTTTTGTTGTGCTCATTTCTTTTCGTTTTGTTCATCCAGTTGACCGACATAATAGAAGGTAGTAAGTTGAATAGTCGCTTGTAATGGATCTTCTTTCGTATCCGCAGATGAATTTGTTACCTCTATATTGGGTGTTTCATAAGAAACAGAGTCTATTCGCATGATTCGAGGCAAAAATTCAATTTCCCTCAAAAACTGTTTAATCTCTTTTTTATCAGTTGCATCAACCGTTAAGTTCATCGTTAATAGTTTCAAGGATTCTGGCAAACTACTAGTAGCAATAGGTGACACAGGTGCTATATTTTTTTCACTATTTTGCGTAGCATCTGTATTCTGGTTATTTGAATCTGGTGCAGTCGTATTTAAATTTTGTGATTGATTTGAGTCAACCTGTTGCGCATCTGTGGATTGGGTAGATGAATTACTATTTGTTGCCCCATCTTTTTGCTCTTCTGTGTTAATTGTTTCTTTCACAGCTGCATCATAATTATTAAAAGCAATATCGACAATTTCCGTGTTACTAACAGATTCTAATTGCTCAATCGAATCGATTAAGCTATCAAGCTCTCTTTCTGTAGGGACTTCTGTTTTTAGTTCAGACGTACTCTTTTTCTCTGCCTGCTGATTAGATTTTAAGTTATCTAATTGTTTCTCCAAGTCTTTTGATTCTGTTTTTAAATTTGTAATTTGGTATTGCAAAGAATCTCTTTCTTCCATCTTTGGATAAACTACATAGTAAAAAATCGCAAATCCCAATACAAATACAAGTGCTGCGATAAATAAGGAAGTTAGTTTTTTGTTCGTACCAAATGATTTCATGGGCGTTCACCCTCTGCTAGTAGATTTGCTTGATTGATCTTAAGTTGAATGGTTGCTTTATAGCGAGGGACAAGCAGCTCACTCGCTGTCGCGTTTTGGTACTCTGCTTTCTCTGGTTTAAAAGAAGAAACAGAAGAAACTTGCACATCTGTATACAATTTATCTGTCATTAAATTTTGAACATATGTAGAGACACCATGTAATGTTTCAAAATCTGCTGTAATTTCAATGCCTGATTCACCATATGTAATATCCGTCAATTTTTCATAAGATTCTAGATGACTTTCAATACTGTCAATAATCGGTGTAACAGGGTATGAAACAGCTTCAACAAACTTCACTGATTGTTCAAAAGAACCTGGTGATTCCTTTTGAAAATTAGCAATTTGTTTATGATAAGAATCTACCTCGCTCGATAATGCTTGTTGTTGTGAGTCAAGAGATTTTATATCACTTGCAAGCGAAAAATAATATAAACCAAATACGAGCGCCATTAAACCAGCTATTAAGACGGCAAGCCATACAGCTGGTTTTTGCGATGTACTTTTTTCCACATTGGGTAAGAGGTTAATATCTGGAATCATGCCTTGACAACCTCCTTCAATGCCAAACTAATGAGACTGGCTTGTGATGCTTTAAAGTTTGGAAACTCTTCTTCCATTACTTGATCTGTTAAAATGTGAACAGGTAAAGTAACTTGACTTTCTAGCATTTCTGCAATGTATTTAAGCTCAGGAGAGTCTCCCAATACGACAATTTGATCTACCCCTTTTTCCCCTTTGTTCAATGAATATTGATAAAAGTTAATAATTCGTTCAATTTCAGCTAGCGGCTCAAATAGCGCGTTTTGATACTGACTAATCTCATCATTGTAAAAATAATCAAAATCATCTTCTGTATAACGCGATTGCCATTTACTACGCTCTGTCTCAATCGTTTGGAAACGCAAAAACTCTACCTCGCCAAATGAATAGATGACGAGCGACAATTCATTGATTGACCAGTTGGCTAGCAATGTTGTCGTATTCACCAAATTTGGTAAGAGTAAATTGACTAAACGAATCAATGAAATCACTTTAATATCTGCTACAACAGGTGTTAAGCCTGCATCTGTCAGTAATCCAACTACTTTTTGCACTTCTTCCGCATTCGTTGCGAAGATTGTTGCTTTACCATCGCCTTGCTTCGCATCATAAATATCAATCAGAGGATTTTCAAATGGTAGATGGATCGTTCGACCAATCTCCATCTCCACATACTGTTTAATAGATACAACATCTTCTAATTCTTGCGGATGCTCAATAGCTTTCATCATTACCGTACTTTCCGGTACATAAAAGCTCACATTTTGGCCCTTAATCCCCCAATTTTTCACATGATCTTTTAACAATTCAAAAAATGCTAGTTCATCCTCGATAATTCCATCGACCATCATCTATCATTCTAATTACCATTCTGATTACCATTTTGAGTTGTATCATCAGCAGTAATATCTTGACCATCCATTGCTTTGGCTAATTTTTCACTTGTTACAGTACCTGAAGAGAATTTATCTTTAAACTTTCCTTTCATCTCTTTTAATGGAGCGTAAGTCAATTTATACCCATCAGTAGTTTTTTCAACAAAAGTAGCATCAGTTAATTCAGCAGTATCTTTTTCAACAAAACCTTTTAATTCAGTACCTAAGCACTTATCTTTATCTTCACAAGATCCATCTTGTAATGCAATTTTTGCTCCAGAAATTATACTTGAAGCATCGGCTAAAATAGCTTTATCCTTAGAATTATTAATAATATTCCCAATCGCAGGAATTGCAATTAAAGCAATAATCGCAATAATAACGATAACTGCTAAAAGTTCAATCAATGTCATACCTTTTTGATTTTTCATCAATTTTTTCATTTTTGTTTTCATTGTTCTTCCTCCCTTTTTATATGTAGGTTCTTCACCTAGAAAATTTCGTGAAACATCGTCTTTCATTTCCTTTTCACCTCCTTTCAACTGGTCTTTTTACATTTGTTCATATAGGCTAAACATCGGTAGCATGACTGCTGCCATGATGAACCCAACTACAACTGCCAATAAAAGAATCATGATTGGCTCGATTAACGCTTTCAATGAGTCTACTGTTCGGTCGACATCATCTTCATAGAACTCCGCAATTTTCTCCAGCATATAATCGAGAGAACCTGTTTGTTCGCCGATTGATACCATTTGTGTTACTAAAGGAGGGAAAACCCAACTTTGCACTAATGGCTCTGCTAACGAACTCCCTTTTTCGAGTGAAGACTTTGATTGTTTTACGACATCTTCAATGACAGGGTCTCCAATAATTTTCTCAACAATTGCTAATGCATTTAAAATAGGAACAGAACTACTAAATAATGTAGCGAGCGTTCTTGTCATTCGAGCAATTGCCGATTTTTGCAACACTTTTCCGAAAATCGGCATTTTCAACAGTGCATAATGAATATAAAAATTTAATTTTGTATTGTTCTTATAGAGATATAGGAAAACGCCAATAACCACTATTCCCCCGAATAGAAATATCCACCAAAAGTTTTTTAATGCATCACTTAAGGCTAGTACCATTAATGTAATGGCGGGTAACTCAGCACCAAAACTTGCGAAGTTTGCGGTGAATTTTGGCACTAACCAAATGAGCATAAAAGCGGATACAAAAAGGATGAGAATGAGTAAAACAATTGGATAGGCCATCGTTGACTGGATCTTCTTCTTCAATTTAAAAGACTTCTCGTAACTAAATGCCATACGGTCTAATGTATCATCCAAATTTCCTGTTGCTTCACCAGCTTTCATCATATTGACAAATAGCACAGGGAATATCTTTGGGAATTTCGTTGCGGCATCCGAAAAAGCAATCCCAGAACGTAAGTCTTCTTCGACACCATTTAGTGCTTTTTTTAAGCCTTTGCTTGATGTTTGTTCAGATAGAATATGGGTAGCTTCAACAATCGATATCCCAGCTCTTATTAATGTTGCAAATTGCCGGCAGTAAATAACAAAATCTTCATTTTTCATGGCATTGCCAATCGTCAAATCTTTGTGCAATAAGCTCTTCGATTCTTCAACTTGTCTTGGATTAATACCTTTATCACGCAATTTTTTAATCGCTAGTTGTTTTGAACCCGCTTCAATCGTGCCCTTTTCCATTGCCCCTTGCATAGTACGGCCGCTAAATCGATAAACTGTCATACAAATTCACCTGCATTCATATAAACTTTTGCTGTATCAAAATCGATTAGTCTTTTGGCAAGTAGCTGCTGTATTGAGCTATCAATTGTATGCATACCAAGTGCTCGATTCGTTTGCATAATATTTGTCAATTGATGTACT
This sequence comes from Rummeliibacillus sp. TYF005, assembly GCF_003844195.1. Classification (NCBI taxonomy): domain Bacteria; kingdom Bacillati; phylum Bacillota; class Bacilli; order Caryophanales; family Caryophanaceae; genus Rummeliibacillus; species Rummeliibacillus sp. TYF005. The sequence continues at coordinate 276,803 of NZ_ML122541.1, read as the reverse complement.
TTGTCATTGCGGATTAAGTTTGCTACTGATGATGTATGTATCAAAATTTCAGTAGCAGCAATACGACCAGGCTTGTCTATTCGTTTAAATAGACGTTGAGAAATGATCCCTTGCAAAACATTCGCTAATTGAATACGAATTTGCCCCTGCTGATGAGGAGGAAAAACATCAATAATGCGATCAATCGTTGTAGGTGCACTGCTCGTATGAAGCGTTGCCATCACTAAATGACCAGTTTCTGCAGCAGTAATTGCTGTGGAAATCGTCTCTAAATCTCGCATTTCTCCGACTAGAATAATATCTGGATCTTGACGAAGTGCAGCACGAAGCCCATTTGCAAAGCTTTTCGTATCTGAACCAATTTCACGTTGATTGACAATTGACTGTTTGTGCTTATGCAAATACTCAATTGGATCTTCTAATGTGATAATATGTTTAGCCTGATTTTCATTGATATTGTTGATCATCGCTGCCAATGTAGTCGATTTCCCTGATCCTGTGGGACCAGTCACTAGAATAAGTCCTTGAGGTTTTTTACATAAATCTTTTAATACATTAGGCATTCCTAGTTGTTCAATGGTTGGTATTTCTGCTGTAATCTTACGAGCAGCTAATGTACAACTGTTTCGTTGATGATAAGCATTCATACGAAAACGGCATCTTCCGGGTAACGAATAGTTAAAGTCGACTTCGCCATTCGTCTCAAATTCTTCCATCCGATGAGGTGGCAACACATCACAAATCATTCGCTTTAAATCCTCAGGCGTTAGTATTTCTTCTCCATGCGGTTGTAATTGACCGTTGATTCGATAATAAGGAGGTACCCCTACAGTTACATGTAAATCCGAAGCATCCTTTTCATCAGCAATGGTTAGTAAATCTACAATTGATTTTGTCATTTCCTCACATCCTACTCATCTGTCGCCACACGTAATATTTCTTCAGTTGTCGTTAGACCATCTGCTACTTTTAATAGTCCATCTTCTAGTAACGTGCAATATCCATGCTTGTACATATGTTTTTTTATATCTGCTAGACTTGCCTTATTTAGTATTAACTCTTTAACTTGTTCATCAACTACCAAAACCTCGTGAATTGCTAGCCTTCCTCTATACCCCGTATTATTACAAGATGGGCAACCTGACCCACGCTTTACTTGTGAAATTGGAATTTGATGTTTCTCAAATATACCTGATTCTCGACTTGATAATTGTTGGTATTCTCCACAATCTCGACAAACTCGACGAACAAGACGTTGTGCTACCACTCCAACCACTGAAGAAGAGAGTAAAAAAGGTTCAATCCCCATATCAAATAGTCGAGATATAGATTCGACTGCACTATTCGTATGTAATGTACTTAATACTAAATGACCTGTTAAAGATGCCCTTGTTGCAATTTGAGCAGTCTCTAAATCTCGTATTTCTCCAATCATGATAATATCTGGGTCTTGACGCAAAATTGAACGTAACCCAGTCGCAAATGTTAAACCAATTTCTTCACGGACTTGAATTTGATTGACACCTTCCAATTGATATTACACTGGATCTTCAACCGTAATAATATTGACCTCTTCATTATTTAGATAGGTAAGAGCAGTTGATAATGTTGAAGATTTCCCTGATCCTGTTGGTCCAGTTATCAATACAATTCCATTTGGTTTGCCAATCATTTCTTTAAAATAAGTTAAATTAGCCTCTGAAAAACCTATTTTATGGAGATCTCCGTGTGAATTATTTAAATCTAATACACGCATCACCACTTTCTCCCCGTAAACAGTCGGTAAAGTAGATAATCGTATATCAACTGGATGAAGATTAATATTAGCTTTAATCCGTCCATCCTGCGGTAAGCGATTTTCTGTAATATTTAAATTCCCCATAATTTTTATACGAGCAATAATCATATTCTGCATCGTTTTCGGTAACGATCTTTCAGTTTTTAAGACACCGTCAATTCGATAGCGAATACGAAGTACGGTTTCTTGAGGGTCAAAATGAATATCACTTGCTCTTTGCACAACGGCATTCGAAATAATTTGGTTCACGAGCTTAACAATTGGCGAATCATCATCTAGCATTTCGTTTTCATCATTCTTTTCTGTAGGCATAAGATCATTTAATGCCGCATCCATTGTTTCTTGTAAGTCATAATACTTACTAATCGCACGTCGTAAATCATCTTTTGTCGCAATACAAGTTTCAATTTGACAGCCTGTAGCCATTCGTACTTCTTCAATCGCAAAATAATCCATTGGGTCTGCCATTGCGATTAATAACTTATTCTTCTCTCGAGACAAAGGCATAAGTAAAGCACGTTTTGCCAGACCTTTTGGAAGCAACTGTATTAGGTCTTGATCAATAGCAAACTGACTGATGCTAATGTGTGGAATGTCTAATTGAATTTCTAATACGTCTATAAGTTGTTGCTCAGTTAATAAGTTTTCGCGTATTAAAAAGTCACCCAGCTTTTCATCTTTGCTCTTATTATGTAAAGCAAATTCTAATTGTTCCCCTGTTATAGCCCCTGCTTCAACTAGTAAATCACCCAATCGTTTCCTAGTCGTTAAACTCATCATATTCACATCCTACAATGTTATTTAGTATCTTTTGGTGTTACTATATCGCCAGATTTGTTATAATAACTGCCTTTCGGTACAGATCCACCATTTTTACTCTTTGTAGCTTCTTTATGACTTGCTGAAATTGAATTTTGCTCTTTACTATTTGAACTTTCGCTATTACTATTTAATTTTCCGCTCGAATCCTGATTACTTAAATCCTCAGAAACTGATTGTCCATTTGAACCTACTGAATCTTCGTTTGTATCATCTAAAGTATTACTATTCGTTGATTGAATAGATGATTTTTCGATAATTTCATTTTGTGGAGCATAGTAATTTTGACTTATGAGTTGGGTCTTTGAATCACCATTTTCCTCTGTAATAGTTCGATAGATTAATAGCTGTAAACCCGGTTTCGCTTGTTGAATTGTTTTACTTTCACCTTTCGATAAATTTTTGGAGTATCGATAGATTGTACGTGATTGAACTGTCTTTTTATCTTTTTCTGAAACAATAACTTCTGGGCTACCCGGTAAAGTAAATAATTCAATTTTCAGAGTATTTTCTTTCACGGAAGCTACAACTTTTGTAGGGACCGCACTATGAGAGATGAATTGCAAATCCTTTTCTAAAAAAGGACTTACAGTAGCTTCGTATCCTGGTTTTATGTAAGTTGGAATTTTTTCAGCTTGATGTCTTTCCATAATTTCAAAACTACTTTGTAAAACTGCACTATATAATGCTGATGCCACAAGCGTCATCGTATCATCATTACTACTAGCTTTTGTGGCAAGATCATTAAAAGAAAACGGCGTTTCTGGTTCAATCATGACGCCATCTAATTCTTTTACAATTGCTGTAGCGTCTAAAATTTGATCTTCTTTTAATGCAATTGACTGAAATGAAATTCGTTCTGCATCTTCCAATGAAAGATCATTTACTTTTATTTTAATGGGAGATTTCTTTAAGTAAGATGCTGATTCAAGTAATTGTGATTCAATTTCTGAATTATGTATTTTAGTTTCACTTTTAATTTTTTTCATTAATGACTTACTTGCTCTAACATCTAACCGTTCATCAACAGTAGGAGAATCTTGCCAAAATGCATACCATGGTTTTTCACTATGCTCTTTAAATTTTTTAATAGAATTATCAATATTAAATAGAAAATCATCACCACTTAATAATATTTTCTTAGAACCAACTGTTACGTAAATACCTTCACTCTTCCAGTCTTCTATTGCGGTATTTAAATTTCTTCTGATCTCTTTATCCGATAATTCATCCACACTAACAGTTCCAATCGTTGATCCATTAGAAGTTGCATACGCTATAACATCCACATATTTTAGAGAAATTAGTAATATTGATAAAAATAGTATTATTGCCATTGCTTTAGACAAAAAATTCATACTTATATCCCCTATCAAAATCATTCTATTAACATGTATTTTTAACTTTATTTAACATTATATCTTTTTCTTATAAAAAAATCTGTGACTTTTTACATCAATTTTGTTCAAAAAATAAATTAATTAAACAAATAATATGATTTTTTTCATACAAATTATCTAAATAAGTGTATATAATATATATGCATGGGTAAATTGTAAATTTATAGAATTTTAATTGCGCTGTATTTACCATATTAATCTAGTAATTACATAAATAATTAGCAAAAAAGATTTTGGGAAAGGATATTAAATGATGTCAAATAATGTTTATCGTAACGAGAGAGGGGCAACATTAGTAGAAGTCATTGCTTCATTTGTCATCTTAGTCATTCTATTAGTATCATTTTTCACCTTTTTCATTCAGACGAAGCAAACAACGAAATCTTCAAAGACTAATGTTGATGCCACATATGTTGCACAAACCGAAATGGAAAATATATATAATACCAGTATAAATTATACATTTAATGATAAAGAAAGTGGTATTTCAGGGTTAAAATATCAAAATGCTTCATGTGTAAATACTTTTCATAAAAAAGATACTCAATTTTCCGATTATTTAATAGTCTTGCAAATTGAACATAATGCCCAATTCCCTACAGTTCTCTCAGATATAACTATTAAAGTTTATGACAAAAAAACATTAGAAAATCTAGATGTTATCTGTGATAATCCTCAAAATTATAAGGCAATTATGCAAAATGTCATTGAATGGAAGGCTGGTACTCAATGAATTTCAAAAAGATTTTTCTAAAACAAAAGGGAATAACCTTAATAGAAGTTGTAGCAGTACTTGTTATTATTAGTTTCTTGTCACTCTTAATACTTAACGTTTTAACAGATAGCTCTCAGCAATATAATGTCCAAGTAGCGGAAAATACTCAGATTAATGATATTTCATATATTTTAAAACTAGTTACAAAGGAAATTCGAATGACGAGCGTTGAGCATATTATTGAGATTGATAACGGTATACGATTTAATAACTCGAATACAAACTATCAATTAGATACAGCTAATCGCACGATTTACAAATATAGTGGCGATCCAAATACCTATAGTAATCGCGACGAAGTTCTCGCAAATCAAATTAATACATTTAAAATTGAAAAAATAAAGCCTACTAAACAAGGGTCTAATACAGGATGGCATATTCTTATTGAAGATCAGCATAACAAAAAAATTGAAACAACAATATTTTCGAGGAGTTGAGGCTATGAAAACACTTTTGATTTGCAGGAATAACAATCAAAATGGCTATACTTTAATTATCGCCATCCTAACTCTATTTATAATATCAATACTCGGATTAGGCTTAATAAGCACCACTTCTTCAACAATGAAAAAAACTGCTAACGAAAGGGACAACCAATCTGCCTACTATATCGCAGAATCTGGCATTACCCAGGAACGAGTTGAAATCAAAAAAATAGCAAAGCTGGCTTTTGACGAAACAAAAATTGCCGAAGCGGCTTATATTGCCGCTTTAAAGGAACATCAAGAAACTAAACCAGCACCATTCGATTTTCAATCTGAGTTTATTCAAAATGCGAAAGAGAAAATTAATAAAAAGTACACAAATTTACCTGAAGGAAGTAGCCTTCTCGTAATAAGTGACAGTAATTTAATAAAAATGAGCAGTAAAGTTACATACACTAAGCAAAAAGGTATAGAACCTACTTCAGAAACAACCGTAAAGCCGGATTATCAAAATAGTACTACTAAAAAGCTTATTTATACTATTAAATCAACCGGGAAAATTGGGGACAATAATAAAAGGACTATCTCACAAATAATACAAATTTCTCTAGATCAAGATCCAGGCAAAAAAAAGGTTGTTATTGAAAATCCAATAGATCCTACACCTCCAAGTCTAAATTCTTGTTATGCAGTTTACACTTCAGGAACATTTAACGGTGGAAGCGCAACAATAAAAGGAGATGTATACTCAACGAAGAAATTAGTGATTGAAAATACAGGAGCCTCCTATAGGGGAAGTATCTATTCTACTGAAGACATAATTATAAAGGGTTCTAATGGCATAAAAAATGTTTATTCTCAAAAAGATGTTACCTTAAGCGGTGGAAGTATCAGTGGTTCAGTTTATGGTAACAATATTTCAATTGATGGTTATCCGAAAATTTCACAAGATGTAATTGCCTTGAATAACATTAATATTACAAGTTGGGTGGAGATAGGTGGACATTATAAATATGGAAATAATTTTTCAAATACTACAACTTCACAGGAGACTTCAAAAGCAAGTCAATTAACAAACGGAGAAATAACAAATTTGAAAAAAGAATACTCATTTGAAAATAATAATGAAAATAATTTCAACAATACATGTACAGCAACTATACCCAAATTAAAAAATACAGAGGATGTTTTTAGAAATACAAATCTCCCTATTTATCCAAATAAAAAGATTACCAGTACAGATAATAGTGGAACTTCCTTTGCTTTTGTGGAAGATGGAATTCTTTCCGTAAATGCAAAAGCAAGCAATCAGGTATTAATATTAGATTCAGATATCTATTTAAAAAAAATAAATATTACTGGTAATGAAACACTATATATAGATCTTAAAGGTCAAACTCATTCAATATATGTTGATTCATTAAATTTAGCTGGCAAAATCAAGCTTATCAATCAAGGAGTATTAAATCTTTACATTAAAGATAAGATGTATTTGAATCATGGCTCTATTAATGAAAATGGTGGTTCTTCACAAACAAATATCTATTATGCTGGTGCTGACAAATTAACTATAGCGAGTAATATTAATTTAATGAGCTCTTTACATGTTAAAAATGCAGACTTAACTTTAACTTCTGGAAGTAAAGTAGCTGGTAATATTTTCGTTTACGGAAATAATAATGTGGAGGTTTCTGGCGGATCTAAAGATGTAGAACAATTATTTTTAGCCCCAAATTGCAACTTTGTACAATCCGAAGGTGGAACCATTAATGGAAATATTGTAGCTAAAAATTATGTTAATTCTGGTGGTGGTTCGGTGAATCCCCCTTCGAAAACAGAGCAACCAGGAAGTTTAAATCCAGGAGGTAGTTCGACGACAACCATAGAATTAGATGATTTTCCTGCAATAACTGACGATTTTGTATTTATTCAATCTCAAATTGAAGAAAAACGATAAAAAACTAAGGCTCTAGCCTTAGTTTTCTTTTTAGAATTTATTTAAAGTACCTGTCAAAACCCAGCAACCCGGTTCCTACCCTTTTGCTTTGCGCCAATGTACATTGCTTGATCGGCGTTTCGTAGTAATGAGGGGCCATCATCGGTATCTTCATAAGCGGAAGATACACCTATACTAGCAGTGACATGCACGACTAAATGTGAGACATCTTCTATTAAATCCGGAGAAATTTCAAATGGTTGTTGCTCAATGGTTTTACGTAAATGTTCTGCAATTTTTAATGCAGCTTTTTTTGAATAGTTTGGTAGAAGGACAACAAACTCTTCCCCTCCGTACCGAGCAATGGTTCCTCGCGAAGCCACTTCTCTTCGTAAAAGATCTGCAATTCCACATAAAATATCATTACCACTTTGATGACCATAATTATCGTTAATTCTTTTAAAATAGTCGATATCGAGCATTATTAATGATAAATTTGAAATATTTCGATTATTTAAATCACCCATCATATCCGTTAAATGTTGGTCAAAATATCTGTAATTAAATAATCCCGTCAAACCACATCGTTCACTACTATGTTTTGCATTTTCTACATATCTTGCTTTTTCTAACGAAACGATAAAGTACGAACAGATAAGTTCTAAAATCTTTATTTGGTAATCTTTAAAAAAGTTTTTCTTTTTAGATGTTAATAATAGAATGCCTTCCATACTTTTTTCTCTCAATAGTGGTAGTGCTAAAACACTTTGAGTATCAGAAGGGAGATAGTCATTTGAACACAAATCTAATTCTGAACGTTTATTTACCCCAAATTTTGTTTCTGTAGTTAAAATTTCAGTTAAAAGGCCTGTACTAAGTTCTTTGTGGGTAACGTTTTTTAATATCATTTTCCCATTTTCATATGCTCTTAAAACTGAAAGAGTTCCTGTTTGTTTTCTTCGATCAATCATATAAAGTCCATCAACAGAAACCATTTTAGGTACACGATCCATAAATAAGTCGAGCGTTTCTTCTGAACTTAATCGATCAGCTAATTGGTGTCCAAAGTGCGCTGCGTTAGAAAGTTCCTTATTTAACTTACTTGAAGTCCCATATAATTGTAATAACTTTATCGCAATATAAAATGGAATCCCTAGTAAAATGATAGATATGACACCTACATGTTCACCTAGAATATACAAAGTGATTCCCATTGGAAGTACAAAGCAACAAGTTAAATAATCCCATGCGTCTTCCATCGTAAAGAATGGTGTCCTATTTCCTAATAAAAGTCCACTAACTTTTAATAAAATATGATTTGCAGTAATATTCACCAAAATATAAAGCAAACCATAACTAATAATCTCCTTAATATCATGCGTATGGATTCCTCCCCCAAATTTCAAAAAGGCAAAACCGCTTATGAATGAAACAAGTAAGAACATAATCGAATTCCAAGGCATACGGTATAGTTCTTTCCGAGTTAGTTTTAAACGATAGATAAAAGGAATCATCGAAATTTGGAAAACAATAATTTCAATAAATAATCCAAATCTCAAAAATACAGCAAGACTTACCCATTGAATTAGGAAGTAAGGTACCCCATTAATATTCGCTGGCCAATAAGCAGTTACAAGACTTAAAACAGTGAGTCCTATTAATAATATCCAATCTATATCACTAGTAGGAGGAAATGCGCGATAAATTGCATAGATACTTATAGGTACAATGGCCATCCATGCTATAAAGATCATTATCTGAAAAACAAATGACTTTTTCATACTCTCCCCCCACTTATTCTCAAGTTACTGTAAATTATAGCACAAAAAATTTCCAATTCAATACAAATGTATAGGTTATTTAAACCTTGTTAATAGTGTTTTTCTCCATTGGGCTAAAAGATAAAGCGACCCTGTCATAATAATAATACCACTCATATCTAGCTTTTTTTCCATAATTTGAATTATATTATCTTTGGATACAGATTTATTTTCACTATGACTTAAGTCGTATATCATATTAGCTGGCATTGCCCGTTCATTATCTACATCAACAAAAGTAAAACTATTACCTACTTCTTCTAATAACCTTAAAACACCTTCTACATCTTTATCCTTTAATATCCCCATAACAAAATGAATCTTTTGTCCTGGAAATTCTTCTTTAATCGTCTCAATAAGTGTTTTTGCACTTGCAGGATTATGTGCACCATCAAGATATAAGTTTTGAGTGATTTTTTCAAAACGTCCAGCCAAATGTGCTTCGTGAACACCTTTTTTTATCTTTTCTACATTAATTTCTATACCCTGTTCTTCTGCAAATTTTATAAAGGCGGTAATCGCAAGAGCCATATTACTACGTTGATGGGCACCTGGCATGATACGTTTCAAATGTGAAATTTCATAATTAGGTTTATAGTATCTTTCATCATCTTCCGTTACTTCAATAGAGAAATCTTTGTCGTACACATAGAGTGATGCATTTTGTTTTTTTGCTTCATCGATGAAAACCGTCATTGCTTCAGGTGGAAGCTCTCCGGTAATAATTGGTCTTTCTTTCTTAATAATGCCTGATTTGTGATAAGCAATTTTAGCTAACGTATCTCCTAAAAAGCGGGTATGTTCTAATGAGATACTAGGTACAACTGAAACAATAGGGATCATTACATTTGTAGAATCATAACGGCCACCCATACCACATTCGATAATCGCAATATCGGGTTTAAATCGACTAAATGCCAGATAGGCTGCTACTGTAAGAAGCTCAAAATCCGTTAATCTTCCACTTAAACCTGCCTCACTCATAATTTCAAAAATTGCATCCATCTCATTTGTTGTAATTGGCATTTCATTAAGCTGGATTTGGTCGTGAACATCTTCTATACATGGAGACATAAATGTAGCTGTCTTTAAGCCATGACTTCTAGCAATATGTTCAATAAATGTTACTGTAGAACCCTTTCCATTTGTACCAGCTAGATGAATTACCGGTATACTATTTTGAGGATTTCCCACTAAAGCTAATGCTTCTTTCATCGCATCTAATCCTGGTTTAATCGCTGGATCGCTGGAAATTTGCCAACGTTCCTTATATTCATCTAATTTAGGAATCATCTTAACACTCCGTCCTATATATTCAATCATTTTCGTGCTAAACTTTTATATATTATTATAGCACTGTGTTAAGGGGATTTTTATGATGAAAACTTGTTGGATTATATACAATGGTAGTCTTGTAAATGACAAATTTCTCGACCAAGCAAGACTAATGGCCGAAGCATGTGAACAGCTTAATGTTCAACCAATTATTTATAAAAATTATGAAATTATGATGAAGCTAGACGAAAAACTTCAAAACAAACCCGATTTCGTCATCTTTTTAGACAAAGATATTCTACTCGCAACTTTCTTAAAAAATAGTGGTATTCCAGTTTTTAATGATCCTGAGGTCATTGAGACTTGTGATAATAAGGCCAAACAATACATACAGCTCGCAAAAGCAAATGTACCAATGCCTACGACAATTATTGCACCAAAGGTCTATGCTAAGTTTACTATTCGAGATAGCGGTTATTTTGAAAATGTTTTACAAACATTAGGCTTACCAATGATTATTAAAGAAGGTCATGGATCATTTGGGATGCATGTCTATCTGATTCATACAAAGGAAGAATTTTATGAAAAAGTGGATGCACTTAGAGGTGTAGATTTTGTCTTCCAACAGTTTATCGATTCAAGCCGTGGTCGCGATATTCGGGTCAATATTATTGGTGATGAAGTCGTGGCATCCATGTATCGCCATTCTGAAACTGATTTTAGAGCAAATATCACAAATGGTGGTCATGCAGAAAAAGTAGTGTTGACGGATACACAGAAAGAAGTGGCTATTCAAGCAGCTAAAGCAGTTGGTGCTGAATTTGCAGGTGTAGATTTATTATTCGGACCAGATGAAGAGCCTCTAGTTTGTGAAGTAAATGCTGCAGCACATATTCGAAACCTTTATAATGTTACGGGCATTAATGTAGGTGTTAAGTTTGTCGAGTATATTTTGAAGAAAATTGGGTGATTTGATGGAAAAGGCTTATCTTATATATGAACGGGAAGACTCTAAGAAAAATACAACTTTTATCGAACAAATGATAGCTGCAGCTCGTAAAATGGAAATTGAGTTCATTTTAGTAATAGCAGATGAAATTGAGCAAAATATTATGGATATACCTTTCAATGGGGCACTATTTGTTTGGAATCGTACACGTAATCCTGAAATTGCTAAAAAGTTAGAATCGATTGGCATTAAAGTATTTAATCGTTCAACTGTAAATGAGCTTGCGAACAATAAAAAAGAGACCTTAAAGTTTGCCCATCTACACGGAATTCCTACCGTTCCTATCTTACGTGAAGAACAAATACAACAGTATCCTATTATTATTAAAACAATTGATGGACATGGTGGGAATGAAGTTGCTCTATGTAACTCAAGTGAAGATCTTAAATTTTTTCAATTAAAGTGGCGAGGGCGAAAACTATTAACGCAACCTTATATTGAGACAAACTCCACAGATGTACGGGTATGGGTTGTAGGTTCAAAGATTATTGGTGCTGTTAAAAGAAAAGGAAGTCACGATTTTCGATCTAATTACACTTTAGGCGGATCTATTGAAAAATATAATCTATCTCATGAGCAGCGTTTACAAGTGTTGACACTTCAAAAAGCATTAAATAGTAATTATATCGGCATTGACTTTTTACTACGACCGGATGGCAAATGGCTCTTAAACGAAATTGAAGATCCAGTCGGTGCAAGATCATTTTACAATTTATATGATGAAGATTTATCTACTATATTAATGGACTATTTCGTTCAGGAATTGGAAGTTTTATAGTTTCTTGGTGATGCGGGGGTGTCTGATGACTCTCCCGTATTTTTATTAGCTGTTTCTCACGCGATTTTCGGGTGGTCTCCCGCGATTTTGACTAATTCTCACGCGATTTTGACAATTTATATCCTACTACATTTGTTAATTAGATTTATAATTTAAATAAGGAAGCATATATTTTACCCTGCTTGTTTTTCCCAATTTTATTAAGTTCATATTTTTCAACATTCTATAAGATTGATCAACACTTTTTATATTAAGAAATTTTCTACATTCTTCATTGGATATTTTATTATTTATTATTGTTAAATAATCATAAATTGCCCTTTCATGAGCTTTTGAACTTTTAGAATAGCAATTAGGGCATCTCCAGTAATGGGATAATCTCTTCATTCCAAGTGTATTGCACTTATTACAGATTACACCATTTGAAACATCCTCTCGCGGAATATTATATCGTTCAATTAATGGGTAAGGTATAAATTCCTTATGCTTATCTAAAATGGAATGCCTCAAATATTCTAGCTCATCGTCAGTAATAGAATCGCATTTTGTCACAATCCTTCGTAAAAGTGGCTTTATTTCATTTTTTTGTAGGACTGTAGTTTTGTTAGAACTTTGCTTAATAAAGCTTGATGTAAAAGGAAAAATTATTGCTCCGTAGACTGGAATATGAATATTCTTATTTTGGAAAAATTTTTGAAGTTGGTAAATATATTCTTCTAATTGAGGCTCTGGACTTTTAAAAACATGAATTTCACCATCAGGTAGTGTACGGATAAGTTGACTAGGATTGTCTGTCAATTCAATAGCTCCTTTAATATTTTTCACTTCAAAAATAAATGCATAGTAACGCGTTAATATTAAAATGTCAATTTGGATATGGCTTTCTATAGACAAATAGAGATCATGAAAAATGTAAAACTGGTATGGTAATTGGAGTTGCTCAAGAGAGTTCATTACAACTTTTTCGCCAAAGTTTCCTGCTTTAATACGGTTATATTCGTTCAATAACTCTTGCCTTTTTGGATTTGACAATGAGAGTCTTTGAATTAGTCCATATAGTGCATCTAAATAATGTGTATCAGAATACCCTTTTCCAATCAAATTGCTTCCTCCTTCCACTCTAGGTCAAACAAAGTATAAAAGGGTTCCCTAAATCATGCAAAGTAGCGAAATTAAAAAGCGTGCATTTTTTATTTGATAAAAAATCATTTTTTTATCATTTTCATTTATTTAAGCGAAATAAATACAAATTTTACTATACAAAAAATAGTTTTGCTTAATTTTGATATTTTCTATTTCTGTGATTTTCTCAGTTACTCATTCCTACTCACGCGATTTTTGGTCGGTCTCCCGCGATTTCGACTGCTCCTTTCGCGATTTTCGTTCGGTCTCCCGCGATTTTGACTAATTCTCCCGCGATTTTGACAATTTATATCCTACTTCACTTGTTAATTAGATTTTTTATTAGCTGTTTCTCCCGCGGTTTCCGGTTGGTCTCCCGCGATTTTCAGTCTGTCTCACGCGATTCTGTCTAATTCTCCCGCGGTTCCGACAATTTATATCCCAAAACTCCTCTCATCCATAGTAATCCACATAAAAAAACGCCCAAGCTACAAATAGTTAGCTTGGGCGATTTTTCTTTGTATAAAAACTACATATTTTTCAATTCAGCAATACGTTTTTCAACAGTTGCAAATTTTTCTAGGTAGTCTGCTTCTTTTTCACGTTCAGCAGCTACTACTGCTTCTGGTGCTTTTGATACGAAGCGTTCATTGTTTAATTTACCTTGAACACGTTTTACTTCTTTATCCCATTTTTCAAGTTCATGAGTAAGACGTTCAATTTCAGCAGATACATCGATCAAACCTTCAAGAGGTAAGAATAGTTCAGCTCCTGATACAACAGCTGACATTGTTTTCATAGAAGGTTGTAGGTTTTCACCTAAAGTTAGTGTTTCTGGATTACAGAATTTTTCGATGTATGCTTTATTTTCTTCAAGAACTGCAAGAGTTGCTGCATCTTTAGCAGAAATGTACATAGGTACTTTTTTGCTCATTGGTGTATTTACTTCTGCACGGATATTACGAACAGCACGAATGATATCCATTAACAATTTCATATCTTGAGATTGTTGGTTGAAAGTAAATTCTGGGTTCACCACTGGCCATGAAGCTTGTGTAATTGATACACCTTCATGAGGAAGGTTTTGCCAGATTTCTTCAGTAATGAATGGCATTAATGGATGTAATAGACGCATAGTATTGTCTAAAACATATGCAAGTACGGAACGTGTTGTTTTCTTAGCCGCTTCGTCTTCACCGTATAACGGCAATTTAGCCATTTCAATATACCAGTCACAGAAATCATCCCAGATAAAGTTGTGTAAATGACGACCAACTTCACCAAATTCATATTTATCTGCAAGACGAGTAACTTCTTCGATTGTTTCGTTTAAGCGAGTTAAAATCCATTTATCTGCAACAGATTTTTCGCCAGTTAAATCGATTTCATCATATGTCATGCCATCCATGTTCATAAGAGCGAAACGTGATGCATTCCAAATTTTGTTAGAGAAGTTCCAAACAGCTTCTACTTTTTCTGTTGTATAACGTAAATCTTGACCTGGAGATGAACCAGTTGCTAAGAAGTAACGCAAAGAGTCAGCACCATATTTTTCGATAACATCCATTGGGTCAACCCCGTTACCAAGCGATTTAGACATTTTGCGACCTTCACCGTCACGAACTAAACCATGGATTAATACATCTTTAAATGGACGTTCGCCTGTGAATTCAAGACCTTGGAAGATCATACGAGATACCCAGAAGAAGATAATATCGTAACCTGTAACTAACGCACCAGTTGGATAGTATCGTTTGAAATCTGGGGCATCAGTATCTGGCCAACCCATTGTAGAGAAAGGCCATAATGCAGATGAGAACCAAGTATCTAATACGTCTTCATCACGAGTCCAGTTTTCTTCATCTGCTGGTGCTTCTTTACCAACGTAAACTTCACCAGTTTCTTTATGATACCAAGCTGGAATTTGGTGACCCCACCATAATTGACGAGAAATACACCAATCGTGGACATTTTCCATCCAACGAGTATATGTGTTTTCAAAACGATTTGGCACGAAGTTTACCTTTTCTGCTTCTTTTTCTTGAAGTTCAAGAGCAGCTTTTGCAAGTGGTCCCATTTTAACAAACCATTGTGCTGAAAGATAAGGTTCTACGACAACACCAGTACGTTCTGAGTGACCAACAGAGTGAGTGTATGGTTCAATGCGGATCAATACGCCCATTTCTTGTAAATCTTTAACGATTTGTTTACGACATTCGAAGCGATCCATGCCTTGGTATTTACCAGCATTTTCGTTCATCGTACCGTCTTCGTTCATCACGATAATACGTTCTAAATTGTGGCGATTACCAACTTCAAAGTCATTAGGGTCATGTGCTGGAGTCATTTTTACAACACCAGTACCGAATTCCATATCTACATAATCATCGGCAACAATTGGAATTTCGCGACCTACGATTGGAAGAATTGCTGTTTTACCTACTAAGTGAGCATAACGTTCGTCTTTTGGATTTACAGCAATACCACTATCACCAAGCATTGTTTCTGGGCGAGTTGTTGCAATTTCAAGTTTGCCAGAACCGTCAGCTAATGGATATTCCATATGATAGAAAGCACCTTCGATATCTTTGTAAATAACTTCGATATCAGATAATGCAGTTTTTGCTTGTGGATCCCAGTTTATAATACGTTCACCACGGTAGATTAAACCTTTTTCATAAAGCTTAACAAATACTTCTTTTACTGCATCTGAAAGACCGTCGTCTAAAGTGAATCTTTCACGAGAATAATCAAGAGCCAATCCTAATTTTGCCCATTGTTGTCGGATTGTGCCTGCAAAATTTTCTTTCCATTCCCACGTTTTTTCGAGGAATTTTTCACGACCTAGATCGTAACGAGAAATACCTTCTTCACGAAGTTTTGCTTCTACTTTTGCTTGTGTCGCGATACCTGCATGGTCCATTCCTGGTAACCAAAGAGCATCATATCCTTGCATACGTTTCATACGAACAAGAATATCTTGTAATGTTGTATCCCAAGCGTGACCTAAGTGTAATTTACCAGTAACATTTGGTGGTGGGATAACGATTGAATATGGTTTTTTACCACTTTCAGGTTGAGCTTTAAAAAATTCTCCTTCAAGCCACCATTCGTAGCGACCTTGTTCAATCGACTGCGGATCGTATTTTGTAGACATTGTTGTAGTTTGTTCAGTCAATTGGATGACCTCCTTTAATACTCGCTATCAGTAAAAGTAAATGGGGAGAAAATAAAAAACCTCCGCCCCTAAACAAAGGGCGAAGGTATTATTCGCGGTACCACCTTAATTTCAGCAAAAAGCTGACACTTCATCTGATAACGGCTTTTCACCGGTTTCTGCTACTAATTTGTTCACAGAAACTGCTCCAGGGCTACCTTCAAACGTCTACTTGAGAAACTTGCACCAACCGTTTCCTCTCTAACAAGTAGGAGCGTTCTACTCCTCCCCTTCTTCGCATATATATAGCTGTATTCATTTTACCGAATTAAAAATTGTTTTTCAAGCATTTCAAATTTCTGATTTTAAATCATATTCCCCACTTAATACTTTTAGACATTGAAGCAGAAAATAACATTTGCAAAACTCCAAACTCAAGAATAATAATTGATATCAAAAGATATTTCGATATAACGTTATAATTTAAAACCATAAATACATTCTTATCATTAATAAATGAAATTATTTAGAATGGAATCAGGGCATTCATCATCATTCACTAAAAAATTTATGTACAAAGAAGTTGATAAAGACAAAGCACCATTACATCACAGAAAGATTGCAAAAATAAAAGATCTATACTTTGTAGAGTAAACTGCATAATAACTTTCCTACTTAACTACAAAAATCCATTCCTAGCAACATATAATACTAGGAATGGATTTTTCATTTTAAAAGAAAGGAGATTGAAACATGAAAAAGGGTCGTTACAATCCATATTTACTCCCTCCTTGGTTGCGCAAGACAAGGTTTTACTGTAAGAATATCATCATACCTATATCCTGCTTTCAATTCATTCGAGTCATTTTTGTACCGACATCTTTAGACGTTGTCTTACTGTTAATCTTTTTATTACTTTGGTATTTGTTATTTACGGATACCATTTAATTGAATTTCAACAGTTGTATAATGTTCTTCTAAGTCCCACAATAGTTCGCTTATGATTGATTCTTCGTCATCATATGCTTCAGTAGATGTATCTGAGAGGTCGACTAAATCTGTACTTTCTACAGGTTGTACTACGGCCTCTGACGATTCATTCTGTAGCTCTTCATAACTACATTCTACTTGATACTTAACCTGACAAATACCATCATCTTGCATCTCTACTTTAATATCTCGTGCATTTAATTTAACAGATGATTGTGGGATTTCTTTTGGCAAACTAATTTCAAAGGGATTAGCATATTCAAAATATGCTTCTTTTTCTTTCCATTCCACGTCATCTATTAGAGTGCACTCATTCGATAACTGTTTTACCCTTTCCTTTTCTTTATCAAATTCAAGAAAAGCTGATAGGTGATAAATGCCCGAAATTGTGAGTGATAAATCATCTACTTGTTGCTCCCAATGTGGTACTACTTTTATCTCACTTACTTTTACTGGGCAGCCATATGATTCTGGAAAAATAAATGATTCATTTATTTCCCTGGTAATATTTTTCACTCGCTATCCCTCCTCTATCTTCATATATATGCAAAAAAAATGAAAACAGAACTTTTCGAAAAATAATAAAATGAAATTATCTCACCCTTACCAAAAGGGATATTCAAATCTTATACCCTCCCATTAGATTTAATAAATCTAGTGGGAATTTTGAATATAAGCTACATTCTTGATAGTAGGAACATATATCAATAATTATTTTAATATAACAAGTAAATTTCAAAATAAAAAAAGCCAACGAAAATTAAATTTCGTTGGCCATTGTTATATCTTATCTTGCTAATTTCTTAAATACTTTTTGGAATGCTGTTACTGTTTTTGCGATATGTTCTTCTGTATGTGCAGTTGAGAAGAATACACATTCAAATTGGGATGGTGGAAGGAAAATTCCTTCTTCAGCCATTAATGCATAGTAATCAGCGAATAATTGTAAATCAGCAGTTTTTGCTGTTTCAAAGTTAATAACTTTTTCATTTGTTAAGAAGTAGCCAATCATAGATCCTACACGGTTTACTGTGTGTGGAATATGGTATGTTTCAGCTGCTTCGCGGAAACCAGCTTCTAATTGGTCGCCTAATTTTTTGAAGTATTCATATGATTCTGGTGTTACGTGATTTAATGTTTCTAGGCCTGCTGCCATTGCTAGAGGGTTCCCTGAAAGTGTACCAGCTTGATAAATTGGACCAGCTGGAGCAACACGTTCCATAATTTCACGTCGTCCACCGAAAGCACCTACTGGAAGACCACCACCGATTACTTTACCAAGGCAAGTAAGGTCTGGTGTTACACCAAGATATCCTTGCGCACAGTTAAAACCTACACGGAAACCAGTCATAACTTCATCGAAAATTAGAAGTGATCCAGCTTTTGTTGTCACTTCTCTTAAACCTTCCAAGAAACCTGGAAGTGGAGGTACACAACCCATATTACCAGCAACTGGTTCAACTATAATTGCAGCGATATCTTCCCCATATTTTTCGAATACTTGTTGTACAGCTTCTAAATCGTTATAAGGAACAGTCAATGTATTTTGAGCAATTCCCATTGGTACTCCTGGACTGTCAGGTAAACCTAGTGTTGCAACACCTGAACCAGCTTTGATTAATAATGAATCACCATGACCATGATAAGAACCTTCAAATTTTAAGATTTTATCACGTCCAGTATAACCACGTGCTACACGAATTGCACTCATTGTTGCTTCTGTACCTGATGAAACCATTCTCACCATTTCAACAGAAGGCACACGTTTAATCACTTCTTTGGCTAACTCATTTTCAATAACTGTAGATGCGCCAAAGCTTGTACCTGTTTCAGCAACTCGTTTAATAGCTGCTACTACATCAGGATGTGTATGTCCAATAATTAGTGGTCCCCATGATAGAACATAGTCAATATAGTCATTACCATCTACATCAGTAATAATTGCTCCGTGACCTTTTTCCATTACGATTGGATCCATATTTACTGCATTAAATGCGCGAACTGGGCTGTTAACCCCACCTGGCATTAAATTGATTGCTTCAGCAAATGCTGCTTTTGATTTTTCATGTGAACGAGCCATTGATTATTTTTCCTCCATCCATCGAACTGCATCTTTTGCATGATAAGTGATGATTAAATCTGCACCTGCACGTTTCATGCCAGTCAATGTTTCGAGAACGATTTGTTTTTCATTTACCCAGCCATTTATTGCTGCAGCTTTAACCATCGCATATTCGCCACTTACGTTATAAGCTACAACTGGCAAGTCATAGTTATTTCGTACATCACGAACAATATCTAGATATGAAAGAGCAGGTTTTACGATTAAGAAATCTGCGCCTTCTTCTACATCACTTGTAGCTTCTCTCATCGCCTCATTACGATTTGATGGGTCCATTTGATATGTTTTACGATCACCAAATTTAGGTGCTCCATCTGCCGCATCACGGAATGGTCCATAGTAAGCTGAAGCATATTTCACTGCATAAGACATGATTGGAACATCTTCAAATCCAGCTTCATCTAAACCTTTACGAATAGCAGCTACAAAGCCATCCATCATGTTAGAAGGTGCAATAATATCTGCGCCTGCTTGTGCTTGTGAAACAGCTGTTTTTGCAAGAATATCTAATGAAGGATCATTTAAGATTTTATGATCTTCTGAAACGACACCACAATGTCCGTGTGAAGTGAATTCACATAAACATGTATCAGCAATCACTACAACGTCTGGATAGTTCTTTTTGATAAAACGTGTAGCTTCTTGCACAATTCCGTGATCATGGAAAGCTTGTGTTCCTACTTCATCCTTTTCAGCTGGAAGTCCAAATAAGATAACAGATGGAATGCCAAGAGATACGACTTCATCCATTTCTTCACTTAAACGGTCTAGAGAAAATTGATACACACCTGGCATTGAATCTACAGGATTTTTAATATTTTCTCCATCAATTACGAAGATTGGGTAGATAAAATCTTCTTTGTGTAAGTATGTTTCTTTTACCATCGCACGCATTGTTGCAGATTGACGTAAACGACGATGTCTTTTAAAATTCAATTCTGTCATGATTCTTGTTCCCTTCTTTTAGCCAGTTCGTCAATAATGGCCATCATCGTATATTTTTTTGGTATTATATCTACCGTAACTCCCACTTGGTGTAACGCAGTTTCTGTTACGTGACCAATTGCTACAACCTCAAAGCCGCTCCATCCTATATCGGGTGCTATATGCTTTGCAAAAACATCTACTGCAGATGGACTTGCAAAGATCACAGTAATAGATTGACATGGCGATT
The DNA here is from genome assembly GCF_003844195.1 of Rummeliibacillus sp. TYF005. Classification (NCBI taxonomy): domain Bacteria; kingdom Bacillati; phylum Bacillota; class Bacilli; order Caryophanales; family Caryophanaceae; genus Rummeliibacillus; species Rummeliibacillus sp. TYF005. The sequence continues at coordinate 256,203 of NZ_ML122541.1, read as the reverse complement.
GTTTGATCAAATTTTTTATAGCAGAAGTATACTCAAGAGTTTGAATGGTTTCATAAACTGTCCATTCTTCTACTGGAAACGGTAATCCCTCTCTTATAGTAGCCTTTGCTAAACTACCTTTCAAGAATAGACAACTTTTTAATTGTCCTACATGCTTTGGGAATTCCTTTACAAAAACATCTGCACTATATGTAGAAGGCATAAAATCAATTTTCAGGCCTAATGCTTCAATTGCTTGAGCAGTTTTTTCGCCTACTACAGCAATTTTAGCAACACATTTATCTATAGTCTGTTTAAATCGTTTTAGTTTATTCGAAAATGATTGCACCGCATTTTGACTTGTGAAAATAAGCCATTCACAGGCAAAAGCACGATTTAGCATATCGAAATCCTCTGAAGTTTGGACTTCTCTAACAGTAATAAGCGGTAAGTGATGTACTTTACCGCCTAATTCAATTATTTTAGAAGATACTGAGTGAGTCATTTTCGTGCCAGTTAGAACAATTTGTTGTCCTTGTAATGGCAAATTATTTGGCATTTTGCTCAGCCTTTACTTTTTGAATCAAATCAAATGCACCTTGAGCTGTTAACTTAGTAGCTACTTCTTTCCCAGCTGCAACAGCATCTTTTGATACAAGAGATTCTTTATAAAAAACAGATGCATCAGGAGCTGCTACAAGGCCAGTAAAGTTAACTTGTCCTTCGTTATAACGAGCAAATCCAGCGATTGGCACTTGGCAACCACCATCCATAGCAGCTAGGAATGCACGTTCAGCTTGAGCTTCTTCCCATGTTGCTTTATCTGTTAGTTTAGCAAGTTCTGCAAGTAATTCTTCGTCATCAGCACGACATTCGATTCCTAGTGAACCCTGTCCAACTGCTGGCATACAGATATCTGTAGATAGATACTCAGTTACTACTTCATCATTCCAGCCTAGTCTTTTAAGTCCTGCTGCTGCTAAAATTATTGCATCGTATTCATCTGTTTCAAGTTTTGCCAAACGAGTATCTACGTTACCACGAATCCATTTAATTTCTAAATCAGGTCGAGCAAGTAATAATTGTGCACTACGACGTAAACTACTAGTACCTACAACAGCACCTTTAGGAAGATCAGCAAATTTTACATGACCTTTTGATATAAACGCATCACGTGGATCTTCACGTTTTGGAATACAACCAATTACAAGTCCTTCCGGAAGTATAGCAGGCATATCCTTCATACTATGAACAGCAAAATCAATTTCTTTATCATATAATTCTTGTTCAATTTCTTTTACGAATAAGCCTTTCCCGCCAACTTTAGATAATTGAACATCAAGGATTTTATCACCTTTTGTAACTATTTCCTTCACTTCAAATTCAAATGGTGCCCCTGCTTTTTTCAATTGGTCAATGAACCAATTTGTTTGAGTTAAAGCAAGCTTACTTCTTCTTGAACCTACAATAATTTTACGCACTTACAATCCAACCTTTCTATTAATACCAAAAGTGAAAACTTGATAATCGACTTCCTAAAAAGAAGTTGATAATTACAATCAAGAACGCATAGACATGTGTCCAAGCATACATAGTAGTATGTAGTTTTCCTTTGCGATTTCCATATAAAATTAAACAATAGATTAATAAGGATACAAAAGAACCAATTATTTTCGCATCAAAGATTGTAAAGTGATCAAATGATGTAATTCCCCATTGTAATCCTAATATTAAACTAATAAGTAGAAACGGTATACCTGTTAATAATGCTGCTGACATACCTTTTTGGGCTTGGTCCAAAGATGGAAGCCGTGTCCATTGTTTTGTCCATTTCTTTTTCTTAAGTACATTATAAAGGATTAAATACAATGCAGAGAAAACAAATGACAAAGAAAATGCAACATATGACAAAATTGCGAACGTTACATGTATAAAGAGTAACTCAGAGATTAGCGTATGTCCTACAGGTGACTGAGCAATCTGACTGGGTGCAAATGTATGAATGGTCATAAATATAAACCCAAGCACATTTAAAAAGAATACCGGCAAATCCACACGGTATAAGCAATGCAATAATATGGAGATTGTCACTAATAACCAAGCATAAAAATAAATGCCTTCAAATAAGGACAAAATTGGGAAACGATGTGTTTCTATAATATAAAGACCTAAGAAGATTGACTGCATCACCCAAACAATAGATACTAACCAAAAAGCAATTCGGTGAGCCTTTGCATCCTTATTAAGGTAATCAATAAAATAAAAGACAAGACTGATCGCATATATGACGGTCATTGCTTCATGCAGCCTTGTCATTGTCAAATCAGTCATAACCGACTCCTTTGTACTTTTGTTACTTTATTCAACTTTATTCAATTAAAAAAGCGTCTTCGCACCTCTAAGTTTATCACATAGACACGAAAACGCCTTCTAAAAAGTTCTTTAATATGACAATTTAGCATCAGCCTTTTGGGTTTCTAACGCTAATTTTTGCATGCGTTCTTTTTGGTGAAGTTGTTGTTTTCGAGCTTCTTCTTCTACTTCTTCTTCAATCCCAAAAATTTGTTGGAATAGCGCTAGTTGCTCTTTCGACTTTTGAGAACCCGCCATTTCTTTTGCTTGCAAAATTGGTTCTTTTAACAATTGATTGATAATCGATTTCGTATGCTTATTTAATACCTTTTTCTCACGTTCCGTTAAGTTAGGCATTTTATTTTCAATACTTTGCATAGTATCATATTGAATTCGAGCTGCTTTTTGTCGAAGAGCTGCAATAACAGGTACTACGCCTAAAGTAGCCATCCAATCTTTGAATTCATCAATTTCTGTATCAATCATTGATGTAATTTGCTCAGCTGCACGTTGACGTTCTGCAAGATTTGCTTCAACAATGCCGTGCAAATCATCAATATCATATAGAAAGACATTTGGTAAATCTCCAATTCGTGGGTCAAGATCACGCGGAACTGCGATATCTACCATAAATAAAGGTTTTCCTTTACGTAAATGTTCAACGTATTGCATCATGTCAAAATCGATTACATAATCTGTTGCACCAGTTGAACTGATTAAAATATCAGCTTCTAAAAGTACACATTGAAGCTCTTGCATTGACTTAGCAGTACCATGGAATTTCTCAGCTAAAACTTCAGCCTTTGAGAACGTACGGTTAACGACTGTTACTTTTCCGACACCGCTTCCATATAAGTTTTCAGCAGCTAATTCGCCCATTTTACCGGCACCTAAAATAGCCACATGCTTATTTGATAAAGAGCCAAAGATTTTCTTTGCAAGTTCAACTGCGGCATATGAAACAGAAACTGCATTTTCACCGATTGCTGTTTCTCCGTGTGCACGTTTTGCAAAAGTAATCGCTTGTTTAAATAACTTATTGTATACAGTACCGGTTGCACCAAGTTCTTGAGCTTTTAAAAAGCTGCCTTTAACTTGTCCTAAAATTTGAGTTTCACCTAGCACCATAGAGTCAATCCCTGAAGATACTTTGAATAAATGCATCATCGAATTATCTTCTTCACGAATATAAAGATGCTGTTCAAAGGATTTCACAGGGACATGGAACCACTCTGCCAAAAATTGCTTAATATAATAACGTCCTGTATGCAATTGGTCAACAACTGCATAAATTTCAGTACGGTTACATGTTGAAACGATTACATTTTCTAATATACTTTTTTGACTTTGTAATGCTCTCATCGCTTCGGGAAGTTCTTCTTCAGTAAATGAGAATTTCTCACGAATTTCGACGGGCGCTGTTTTATAATTCAAGCCTACTACTATGGTATGCATGAAATTATACACCTCTCACGTTCTAATTAGCGATTTCAATTATAACATATATACAAATCAATTCTTGTCCTCAATTGTGAACATGATATGACATAAAATCGACATTAATTCATTTAAAGTTCTTTAGAATTATTATAATCTATATTTTATCAAATCATACACACGAGCACAATATTGTTGCTTTTAGATTAAATTTTCAGATATTTAATTGACAATGAATCGTTACTTTTGAACTCTAAATGAAGATTTCTAATACAATCAGATGTTATAAAAAACCTGAAGGATCATCCTCCAGGTTTTATGTAAGAATTACATTCTCTTTTCGATTTCAGCCCAAGCTTCTTCGATGCCCATTCCCTTTTCAGACGAGAACAGAATAAGGGGGTCGCTTGGATCCATATCAAGTACTTCTTTTACAATTTTTTTATGTTTGGCATAATTTCCTTTTTTAATCTTATCCGCTTTTGTTGCAATTACAATCGTTGGGATATTGTAATGTTTTAAGAAATCATACATCATACAATCATCGTCAGTAGGTTCATGACGTATATCTACAATTTGGACAACAGCTTTTAACACACTTCGTCCAGTTAAATATTGTTCTATCATTTTCCCCCATGCTTCACGCTCTGTTTTAGAGACTTTAGCATAGCCATAACCAGGTACGTCAACAAAGAATAATTGCTCTTCAATTTTATAGAAGTTTAATGTTTGTGTCTTTCCTGGTTTTGATGAAATACGAGCCATACTCTTTCTACCAATCATTCGATTGATAAAAGATGATTTCCCAACATTAGAACGACCTGCTAGAGCAAACTCTGGCAGACCGTCCTCTGGATATTGTGATGGTCGAACTGCACTGATGACCATCTCTACATTATTGACTTTCATGAAATCCCTCCGTCTAACGCTAATTCCAATACTTCATCTGCGTTTGACACGGGCTTAAATGTGAGCCCCTTTCGAACACTTTCTGGAATATCATCAATATCACGTTCATTGTCTTTCGGTAAAATAATTGTTGTTAAGCCTGCACGATGAGCACCAAGTGATTTTTCTTTTAAACCGCCAATCGGAAGAACACGACCTCTTAAAGTTACTTCACCTGTCATCCCAACCTCACGTCTTATTGGACGCTTGGTTATTGCAGAAGTTATTGCTGTTACCATTGTTACACCTGCAGAAGGACCGTCTTTTGGTACAGCACCTTCAGGGACATGTATATGAATATCATGCGTTTCAAAGAAATCTTCTTCAATAACCAATTGTTCTGATTTTGAGCGCACATAAGAAATGGCTGTTTGAGCAGACTCTTTCATAACATCCCCTAGCTTACCGGTTAATTGGATTTTACCTTTACCTGGAGTAAGGGATACTTCAATTTGAAGAGTGTCTCCTCCAACAACTGTATAGGCTAAGCCTGTTGCAACGCCGATTTGGTTTTCTTTTTCAGCTTGTCCATGATGGAATCGATGTTTTCCAAGTAGATCCTCTAAATTTTTTGAGGTAATAACCACTCGCTTTTTATCGCCCGACACAATTTGTTTTGCAGCTTTTCGACATAGTGAAGCCACTTGACGTTCTAAACCGCGTACACCCGCTTCTCGAGTATAATAACGTATTAAGTCAAGAACTGCATCATCACGTATTTGTAATTGAGTTTTTTGCAATCCGTTTTCTTCCATTTGTTTCGGGATTAAATGTTTTTTGGTTATTTCCTGCTTTTCAACTTCTGTGTATCCTGCTATCGAAATAATTTCCATTCGATCTCGTAAAGGACCAGGAATTGTACTTAAATCATTAGCCGTAGCGATAAACATAACATTCGATAAATCATAAGTTTCCTCTATATAATGATCGCTGAAAGTACTATTTTGGTTTGGATCTAATACTTCTAACATTGCTGCAGAAGGATCTCCGCGGAAATCATTTGACATCTTATCGATTTCATCAAGTAAGAAAACAGGATTGATAGTACCTGCTTTTTTCATCCCTTGAATAATACGCCCAGGCATAGCCCCAACATAGGTTCTTCTGTGCCCACGAATCTCAGATTCATCGCGCACTCCCCCAAGTGATATTCTAACAAATTTTCGATTTAAAGATTCAGCAATTGATTTGGCTAAAGAAGTTTTCCCAACCCCAGGTGGTCCTGCTAAACAAAGGATTGGGCCACGAAGTGAGTTCGTCAGCTGTTGTACAGAAAGGTACTCTAATATTCGTTCTTTTACTTCTTCTAATCCTTCATGATCTCGATTAAGAATCTTTTCTGCAACATGAATATCTCGACGATCTTTTGTCGTCGTACTCCATGGTATAGAAAGGAGCCAATCTAGATAATTTCGGATCACACCACTCTCTGCAGAAGCGACTGGTATTTTTTCATAACGTCCTAATTCCTTTAATGCAACATTGCGCGTTTGTTCTGGCATATCTGATGTCTCAATGCGCTTTTTAAGTTCTGTAACTTCTGCCTGTTTACCTTCACGGTCTCCAAGTTCCTCTTGTATTGCTTTCATCTGTTCACGTAGATAAAACTCTTTTTGTGTTTTTTCCATTGCGCGTTTTACTTTGGTATTAATCTTCTGTTCCAGATTTAATACCTCTTGTTCATCATGTAATCGTTGGATTAATAGTTTGATGCGCTCTTTTACATCTATTGTAGAAAGGATTTCTTGTTTTGCTTGCATTTTTAGTGGTAAATAAGAGGCAATCGTATCTGCAAAACGTCCAGGTTCTTCAAGATCTGCAACAGTTTCATAAGCTTCATTTGAAATTTTACTAGATGACTTTGAATATTTTCCAAAATAGGATAATAACGTACGCATCAATGCTTCTGTTTCAATGTCGACTTCTTTTGCGTCTTCTAAATTTTCTATCTTAGCAGACACGTAATCATCAGAAATTGTAACTTTTTTGATTTTGGCACGATTAAGACCTTCTACAAGGACACGTAATGTGCCATTTGGCAATTTCAACATTTGCTTGACATAAGCAACTGTCCCTACTTGGTACAAATCCTCTTCAGTAGGATTTTCCACACTCATGACCTTTTGTGTGACAAGAAAAATTAAATTATCATCAGCCATCGCTTTTTCCAATGCTACAATCGAGCGTTCACGACCTACATCAATATGTAATAATATCGTTGGATAAACGAGTAACCCTCTAAGTGGTAATAGTGGTATGTCCTTTTTTCTAGTTACCTCTGCCATACGGGTGAACACCTCCGAGTAATTTTAAAGATCACATATCTTATTGTATCTTTTGAATTTATTATTTACACATTAAGTATGTTACAGAATACTCTTTTCATGCACAATATTAAGTTTAATCTGCTCTTATGATTGATGTAGTTTCATCTTATATAAAAAAACTGGCAACGAACAGTGCTGATTGGCACTTGTTCGAAGCCAGTTCTTCAATCAGTTCTTATGCAGACGTTTTTTTGTTGTCTGACTCTAACTCTGTACCATCTTGTAATAGAAGTTTTGGTCGAGCTTTATCTGTAACAGTTTCCTTTGTAATAATACATTTTGTAATATCATCACGAGAAGGTAATTCGAACATGACATCTAACATAATATTTTCTATGATGGAACGTAAGCCACGTGCGCCTGTTTTACGTTCGATAGCTTCTTTTGCAATTTCATATAATGCACCCTTTTCAAACTCAAGTTCCACATTATCAAGTTCTAACATTTTTTCATATTGCTTAGTTAAAGCATTTTTTGGTTCTGTTAGAATTTGAACAAGCGCATCTTCATCTAATTGTTCTAAGCTTGCCAATACTGGTAATCGACCTATAAATTCAGGGATCAAACCAAATTTAAGCAAATCTTCAGGGATTAAATGCTTCATCAAATTTTTATCATCCATATGTTGCTTTGTATTATCAGAACCGAAACCAATTACTTTTTCACCCATACGGCGTTTAATAATTGACTCGATTCCATCAAATGCACCACCTACGATAAACAAAATATTAGTTGTATCGATTTGGATAAATTCTTGGTGTGGGTGTTTACGACCGCCTTGTGGTGGAACGCTTGCTGTTGTTCCTTCAAGGATTTTTAAAAGTGCTTGTTGAACACCTTCACCTGAGACATCACGAGTGATTGATGGATTTTCAGATTTACGTGCAACTTTATCGATTTCATCGATATAGATAATCCCTTTTTCAGCACGTTCGATATCATAATCAGCTGCTTGAATTAGTTTAAGTAAGATATTTTCAACATCTTCCCCAACGTAACCAGCTTCAGTTAAAGAAGTCGCATCTGCAATTGCAAATGGTACGTTAATAATACGCGCTAAAGTTTGTGCTAATAATGTTTTACCACTACCAGTTGGTCCGATTAGTACAATATTAGATTTTGATAACTCTACATCATCAACTTTACTGTTTGAATTTATACGTTTGTAGTGATTATATACAGCTACTGATAACGCTTTTTTTGCACGTTCTTGTCCGATGACATAATCATCCAAAGTATCTAGTATTTCTTTTGGCTTTGGAATGTCTTTTAGCTCAACTTCTTCTTCAGTACCAAGTTCTTCAACTACGATTTCAGAACAAAGATCGATACATTCATCACAAATATATACCCCAGGTCCTGCAACCAGTTTACGAACTTGTTCTTGTGGTTTACCACAGAATGAGCATTTTAAATTGCCTTTTTCATCATTAAATTTGAACAATTATTTCACCCCTATTCATGCAACAATGTTACAAGATTCATCCTAGATTATCAAATATTACGAACTCTATTACATATTTGTTCTTAATATGTATCATTAAGAATTTTCTAAATTTATATTAAGAAAACAAGGTACGGATTAAAAACCCGTACCTTGTTCAGGTTTACTTTATAACAAATTATTATTCAGTTACTTTAGCGTTTTCAACTAAGAATTCAACTGTTTTACGAATTTTCACATCGTGTTCAAGTACAGTTGTTCCACCTAGTACTGATTTGATTTGTTCAGCATCCATTTTGAATTGTTCAGACATTTTTTCTAATTCAGCGTTAATATCTTCTTCAGATGCTTCGATTTTTTCAGCTTCTGCAATTGCTTCAAGAACTAATGCAACGCGAACGCGTGATTGTGCATCTTCTTTCATTTGAGCGCGTAAAGCTGCTTCATCTTGACCAGAGAATTGGTAATATAGGTCAAGGTTCATACCTTGCATTTGTAAGCTTTGATCATATTCTTGTATCATACGGTTGATTTCTGATTCAACCATTGCTTCTGGAATATCGATTGTTGCATTTTCAGCAGCTTTTTCAACTAAATCATCACGTAATGCTGTTTCTGAAGCACTTTCTTTTTCAGCAACAGTTTTTTCTTTTAGTTTAGTGCGAAGTTGGTCTAAAGATTCTACTTCTGCATCGATTTCTGATGCTAAATCATCATCTAATTCAGGAAGTTCTTTAGCTTTTACTTCTTTTACAGTTACTTTGAAAGTAGCTTCTTTACCAGCTAATTCTGCAGCATGATATTCTTCTGGGAATGTTACAACTACATCTTTAGATTCGCCAGCTTTTACGCCTACAAGTTGTTCTTCAAATCCTGGGATAAATGATCCAGAACCGATTTCTAATGAGTAGTTATCACCTTTACCGCCTTCGAATGCTACGCCATCTTGGAAGCCTTCGAAATCGATTACAGCTGTGTCGCCTTCTTCTACAGCGCCATCTTCTTTTACAACTAATTCAGCAAGACGAGCTTGTTGCTCTTTTAGTTGTTGTTCAATTTCTTCATCAGTTACTGTAGTATCTTGTTTAGTTACTTCTAAACCTTTGTAGTCACCAAGAGTAACTTCTGGTTTTACAGTTACTTTAGCAGTAAATTTGAAGTCTTTGTGTTTCCCTAGATCTTCCATTTCGAAATCGATTTCTGGTTGATCAACAGGTTCGATACCAGTTTCATCAATAGCTAAAGGATAATTTTCGTTTACTAGAAATTCTAATGCATCTTGGAATAATGATTCAACGCCAAATTTCTTTTCGAACAATTGACGAGGCATTTTACCTTTACGGAACCCTGGTACATTAATTTGTTTTACTACTTTTTTGAATGCTTTATCTAAAGCTTCATCAACTTTTTCAGCAGCAACTTCTACTGTAAGTAATCCAGTGTTGCCTTCTTGTTTTTCCCATTTTGCTGACATTTATAAATACCTCCAAAATTAAATTCAAATGTTGGACAATTCACTCGTTAATACGACTTTCACAACTGTTTTAGTATATCATAGATAGCTATAGTTTCAACTGATTTCACACATCAAACAGCTCAGACTGTTCTTCAAGTAGATTTATAAGGTCTAATAAATCATAATCTGTTTCTTTTACCTCTCCAAACATCGCATGTACGAAATCAATATAACCGTCTGCCACTTCCTCTGGTGAGTACTGAAACCATTCAAATGGATAAGTTACAAACATATGCCTTGTCAACAAATATTGTACCATTTCCAAAGTTGTTGGTTCTTGTTCTAATAATTCTTCTACAAGTTTCAATACTTTTTTAGCAACAGGCAATTCATCAGGGAAATCTAGATCTATAGGGTTTATAGTACATTCTTTATCAAATTTTCTCACTTGTACTTCTATATCAATTTCTTGTTGGACAAGTAAGTACAATACAAAACTTTGAATCATCGGATGTGCGCGATTATCTTCAATTATTGCAACTAATAAGTTTTTCAGTGGACGAAGGTTCAGTTCACGAATAGCTTGTAGATGTTTCATTTGTTGCAAATTTGTTTGAGCAAAAAAGGTATCTGCTTTAAGTTGTTCAGATGTCTTTTCTAATTCCATATCACCTGGTTGCTCATTACTTTGCGAATCAGCAATCATAGCATTAAGATTTTTTATACGAATGAATTTATCTTGGGACTCTGGTGGGATTACCTCTTCCTCAAGTAGAGAACTGATTAATGTCTCAACTTGATTGAATTCTTTTAACTCCATTAATACCGTCAAATAAAGTTCCATAGTTTCTATGTATAATTGTGGACCTATAGCTAATAATTTCTCGCAAACAGCTTTCGCTTCTTGGAAATTTCTTGTTTCATACAAAGAAAATGCGTAGATACTTAATAGTCCTTCATCATCATCTGTATACTGCAAAGCTTCACGCAATGATTCAACAGCTTTATCATATTGATAATTTTCGGCAAACTTTTGACCTTCAGTTATTAGCCTATCAACTGCCCCAGGGAACACAATAACATTTTCATGTTTTTGAAGTTTTCTTCTTTTATTACGCAATTGTGTTCACTCTCCCTGAAATCATCATAGCATATTTTTATTTTAAGCATAAACAATTTTATATGACAAAAAACAATGTTTTTTTATATTATTTCAAAATGGTGACGCTTAACCATTATGGGTGAAAATGATAACGTTTATGCCATCTGAAATAAGTTTTATTTTCTTTGTTTATCGTAATCTTCTTATTAGCTGTCAATTGAAATCTACTGTATTCTTCAGGTTGAATTTGTTGAGAAATGTGTAATTTCCCACTACCATCTAACGAGATAAGTCCTTCTTCATATAAGACTGCATGGTTTGCACAAAGAAAAACACCGTTATAAGGATCATTTCTTTCTTCTAATAGACTATCTTTAATAGGTTTAGCATGAGTTGCTCGCATCATTTTTGGTAGATTAATATGACATATTGGACATTGACCATCCCATAATGATCTTTGACGTTCTATAAATAATGATTGCTCTTGTAGAACCTGTTGTTTGACTTCTTTATCTATATAATCTAGTAATGTAAACAATGGATTCGTCATTTGAATAGCATCAATAGATAATGATAATTGTTCTTCCGTATTCTTTTTGTTTAAAGTTCGAATGATACTAGAAAAGGCTAATGTCATTTCCTCATGGCAAGGATATAAATAACCACCATTTCCACTACCATCCTCTTGAAAAGCCGAATATTTCGTTGGAAGTAAAGGATAAATTTCTTGCCAAAAGTCCCTTATGATTAAAGGGATATCTAATGTAAAGTATTTGGTATAAACAACATGTCCTTTTTCTTCAGTCTGTAAACGGAACAAAACAGGTTTTGCTTTTTCTACACAATCACTTTGAGCAACACTAATCGCAACAATTGACCCTTTGACATAATGGAAGAGAATATCACCCTTCTTCACTTGTTTCATCCGGGCCCAAAAGTGAGGTTCTAGCCCTGCCTTATCATAGATTGGTGACCAAATCACCCCCAAATCCTTGTCTTCCTCATAAGTTTCTCCTTGCATGACGATGAAGCTACGCATCTAAAAACACTCCTTACTTCCTGTTGCTTGTTACTTCTATTATAACCCTATTGAGTTATGATTGAGAAAGATCTCGCTCTCTGCTACCGAAAACAAAAACCGGAAAAGCCCTTGTTCCAAGAGATTCCGGTTTTATGAAATGTTATTTATTTTTTTGTTATTTATATATTTTATACTCGCGTTTATGCATACCTAATATATAAAACAGTACTGTCATCAGTGCTATGAAAATAATCCCTACAATTAATGAAATCCGTGTCTCATCATTCATCCACATGCCTACTAATACCATCAATAAGAATAGGATGGTTACATAGTTACTTACTGGTGCAAAAGGCATTTTAAATGGATGAGTTTTCATATCTTCTGCATGTACTTTTCTAAAACGAATTTGAGCGATTAATAAGGCAAACCAAGGAATCATACCTGGTAATACGCTAGCACTATAAACATAAACGAATAGTTTAGACGGGGCTACAAAATTTAAAACAATCCCAATCACTAAACCGATTAAAACAGCGATAGTTCCCCAATATGGAACACCATTTTTAGAAACTTTCAAGAAAATTTTAGGTGCCTGACCATTTTCAGCAAGTGTATATATCATACGCCCAGCACTGTAAATCCCACTATTACATCCAGACATCGCTGCAGTAATAACAACAAAGTTGATGAAACCAGCTGCTACTGTAATACCGATTTTTGCAAATGTTACAACAAATGGACTTCCAACTGCTTTTAGTTCATCCCAAGGATAAACTGTAACAATGACAAAAATTGCGCCAATATAGAATATTAAAATACGCCAAATAATTGACTTTGTAGCTTTTGTAATGGATTTTTGAGGATCTTTTGCTTCACCTGCTGTAATACCGATCAATTCCACACCTTGATATGCAGCAACCACTAGTGATAATGCAAAGAAGAAGCCTTTAATGCCACCTGTAAAGAATCCACCATTTGACCATAAATTTGAAAAGCCAATGGGATGTCCACCGTTTCCAAGACCAAAGAAGATCAATCCAACCCCTGCTATAATCATTAAAATAATAGTAACGATTTTAATCAATGCAAACCAAAATTCAAATTCACCAAATGATTTAACTGATACTAAGTTAGCAATACCTAAAATCACTATAACAACAATACCAGGTGCCCATGCAGGAAGATCTGGAAACCAATATTGCATGTAAGCACCAACTGCAATAACTTCTGACATTCCGACAATTATCCATTGGAACCAGTTACTCCAAGCTGTTAAGTAACCAGCTAATGGATGAATATATTCATGTGCAAATGTAGCAAAAGATCCCGTTTTTGGCTCAAGATAAAGCATTTCTCCCATTGCACGCATGATGAAATAAACGAAAACACCGGCAATTGCATAAGCAAGCATAACAGATGGCCCTGTCCAGCTAATTGTACTTGCCGAACCCATAAACAAGCCAACGCCAATTGTTCCACCAAGGGCAATCATTTGGATATGCCTTGCTTCCAATCCCCTTTTCAGTTCTTTATTTGTCATTTTTAATCCTCCTATGTATTAACACAGATGTATTTACTATTACTTTCACTTTATATATTGTTCAATTATTTCTTCAATCATATTCAAACCAAATTTATATAAAGCAATAAATTGTATTGTATAAAAATTTATTTACGTCTTTAAGTGTAAACATTTTCGTGGAAAAATACAATTGTCTTTCTGAAAAAAACACTTATTTATAGCAAAAAACATCTTGTATATAAAAAAAGAGGATTAAAAGAGTTATTTTTAATATAAAAAATATTTTATTTTGGGAAAAATGACACAAAAAAATGATTTATGAATAGCAATCTCATAAATCATTTCTTATATTAACCTTATTCGTTACTTTTCATCATTGTATGAATCACTCGCATTCAAAACATTCTTAACTGCATCTACTCGCACTTTACTATGACAATCTTCACAAAACATAAATTGGCTTTTTCTTCCTTTATACATACGGAAAGCCAAGCTTCCTTCAGCTAATTGGAAGTTTCTTCTGCAGCTATTACAAACAACAGAATAAAACAACATTCATTCCTCCTCATAAATATAGATTGATTTCGTTCTTCCGCTAAATCATTTAGCGAAAAAATAAAATACTTACACTACTATATTGCGCATAATACCTAACATTTTATGTATAAATTCTATGATTTGAGCTGATTTTACCATTTTATAACTTAATTCTGTATTTTTTATTTATCTTGCTGAACCATGAAGAATCAATATCATTGTAAAAATACTTCTTTCATTATGAAATCCTTTGATTTTACATTATATTTTTCTTAGTTTAATCTTTTAATGAGATATTAAGGAGGAACTTAAATGCACAACGTTCAAGATATTATTGAAGCAAAAGAATTTATATTAAGCAAGACAACTAAAAAACCTAAGATTGGTTTAATACTAGGTTCCGGACTCGGCAATCTTGCAGATGAAATTGAAAATCCCATCAGCATTCCCTACAGTGAAATTCCCCATTTTGCAAAGTCTAGTGCAGTTGGTCATGCCAATGAGCTTGTTATTGGTACATTGAACGGAAAAACAGTAGCTGCTATGAAAGGTCGCTTCCACTATTATGAAGGATTCACATTAGATGAAGTGACATTCCCTGTTCGCGTGATGAAAGCTCTTGAGATTGAAACACTAATCGTCACAAATGCATGTGGGGCTGTCAATACTAACTTTAAGCCAGGAGATTTAATGTTAATCACCGACCATATCAACTTAGTCGGTGCAAATCCTCTAATCGGCCCTAATAATGACGAGTTGGGAACACGATTCCCTGACTTATCACAAGTTTACAATCAAGATTTGCGCAATCTTGCATTGGATGTAGCAAAGAAACAAAATATCACATTACAACAAGGTGTTTACGCTTGGTGGAGCGGACCAACATACGAATCTCCAGCAGAAGTTCGCATGATCCGTGTACTTGGGGCTGATGCATGTGGAATGTCAACCGTACCTGAAGCTATCATAGCTACTCATGCAAGTATGAAAGTATTAGGCATATCTTGTCTAACAAATATGGCATGTGGAATCCTAGACCAGCCTTTAAATCACGAAGAAGTGATTGAAGTTGCAGGTCAAGTAAATACGAAATTTGTTGGTTTGATCAAAGGGATCTTAGAAGAAATATAGGCTACGAATGACTAGAGATTAAAAAAAGAAGTCTGATGATATTATTCAGGCTTCTTTTTATTATTTATCAGAAAATGCTACCAACTATTTCATCATTATCGTTCGTTTAAAATGAATAACTTTTTTCGTTGCATAAAAACTTTTGTACTGGAGCAAAATTATAGAATCAAATCTAATTGGAGAACAACATTTATGATTATTCTTTCACTTTTATTGATGTTAGGCGGATTATTTATTATAAATGCGATTTACGCTTACCAAAACAAGAATATTGATCCTGACTTTTTATCCACTTTGTGGTACTACATTAAAGTCCTCCCTTTTTTCCTGTCTGCGAGTATGATGATTGGATATGGAGTTAAATTTTTAACAAAAATTGTAGATAACTTAACCTTTTCGCTTATTGCATCTAAAGGAATAGAGATTTTCGTGAGCGTTGCCATTGGTTACCTATTTCTAAAAGAAGTTCCAAATTGGCGTACCGGGGTAGGTATTATCATTATCTTAATCGGCTTTTTAGTATTGAAAGGAAAATAGAGGATATATTAATGATTAAAAAAGTCAGATTGAATAGTCTCCTATTGCATCTGACTTTCTATTCTGCTCTCACATCGATACTGTATTCTTAGTAAGATTTAAATTTTTTATTAACTATCTCTTTCTCACAATATAGCTTCAATTGCTTGTTCAATATCTAAAAATGAACTATACGGCTCAAAACGTTGTAATACGCGACCATTTTGATCTACTAAAAATTTTGTGAAATTCCAACGAATATTACGACCTATTAAATAATCTGGATAATTCGTTTGAATAGCATTGTATAAAATCTTTTGTTGTAGTGTTTCACGGGTAAATGGTGGACAATCTACCTCGTGTTTCAAGTAATTGAATAATGGATGTGTTTTATCTCCATTGACATCGATTTTATCAAAAACCGGATATGTAACTCCAAATTGAAGTTTGCAGTGACTAGCAGTAGTTTGACCATCTTCAGGATTTTGTTCACCGAATTGATTGCATGGAAATGACAGTACACTAAAACCCTTTTCTGCATAGCGTTCATACATCTTTTGTAAATCCTCATATTGATATGTAAATTCGCAATGACTTGCTGTGTTGACTATTAATAGGACCTTATTTCGATAGGTTTCCATTGATAAAATTTCACCGTTAGGTTTTTTAACTAAATAATTATAAATACTCATCGTTTTGCTCCTTATTATGTTTGTTTGTGATTGAATTCATTTACTAACATTTTAATAGCTTAAGAGACTTCTACCTAAACGCAACTACCAATATTTTGCCAAATTAAATTGCACACAACTCATTCTGGTGAGTACATTGTACTAAATTTAAATTCACTTTACAAGTTTTATGTATTGTTATCTAACCGATTTTCCTCTTTAATTATCGTATTTGCTAAAGTAAGTAAGATTTATTTATTTTTAGCATAAGGCTTTTCTCTTTTACCAATAGTACTTTGTACATAAAAGAAGCTAAGCTACTAAGCATTAGCTTCTTTCATTTGTTTATATCAAATATAAACTAATTCCATGCCGTGCGTTCACTTACAGGCTTATCATCAGTGGAGAACTCCCTTTCTTTTTTGAAGTCATTGGCATCAAAGTTTGCTTCAGCGCCAAATTCTTCATTTAGATGGTTTGCCTTGGTCTGACGACTTTTTGCACGCGGTTGTTTCTTTACTTCTTGCTTATTGTTTATATTTGACATAGCCATCCTCCACTCTTTTTATAAAACGCATTAATTTATTTAACACGTTTCAATAGAAGTTTGACCACAATCGCTCATTTTATAACACCATGGATATATAAATTATTGTTAGATAAATTTCTAAATATATATTGATAGTGCCGGCTAAATTCACTAAAAATCACACCAGACATTGATGAACTGAAGGTCGGAGTCGTCTCTCTATTTAACCTTCTAGATGGGAGTCCTTAACCTTTTAATTATTAGTGCATATAATATTGGAGAGATTTACGAGTTATAGACTTCTTCAGACAAAATGTGCAAAGGAGTGATTCCAATAAAATTTAGTTTTTTAACACCTGCTTATAATTCTGAAAAATGGATTAAACGACTGTTAGACAGTATTCCTAAACAGTATGCATATGAAATTCTTATTTGTGATGATGCTTCAACAGATAATACGCTAAATATTTTATTAGACTATCAGAAAAAATGCCCTCAACTTAAAGTCTTAAAAAACGAACAAAATATTGGCGCTAGTGAAAGTTATAATCGTTTAATCGAAGAAGCAACAGGAGATTACGTAGCTATTATTGATAGCGACGACATCTATTTACCAACCATTGTTGATGTATTAGAACAAATCGATGGAGAGTATGATATCTACTATTACAATATGTTAACAAAAAATGGTCAAGCATTTATTAAACAGCCTACCGATGGATATATGTGGCCAGGTCAATTTAAAATCATTCGCCGCTCATTTATAGGAGATGCTAGATTCGTAACGAGAAGAGAATATGCCGGGGATACTGATTTTAATATGGCGTTACTCAATAAAGGTCCTAAATGTAAATATACTGGGATTTTCGCATATTGGTACAATTACCCTAGGGAAAATTCAGAATCAGATTTACATCTTAGAGGGTTAAAATAATGTTTTATAGCATTAAAATAGTATATTTGAAAAGAGGTTTACTATGAAGTTTAGCTTTGTAACGCCCGCTTATAATAGTGAAGGATATATTGAAATGATGCTAGATAGTATTCCAAAAGAATATGCTTACGAAATCATCGTTTGTGATGATGGCTCTACGGATCGAACATTAGAAATTTTGGAGAACTATCAAAAAACATGTCCTCAACTTCAAATTTTAAAGCATGAAGTAAATAAAGGGACAAGTGAATCTTATAATGACTGCTTAGCTGCAGTTACAGGAGATTATGTAGCAATTATCGATAGTGATGATATCTATCTACCAACGATTATTGACGTATTACAACAAATTGATGGGACATACGATATTTATTATTATAATATGTTAACAAAAGAAGGAAGTTATTATATTCATGGTCCAGTTGATTGGCCAGGAAACTTTAAAATCTTTCGAAGAAGCTTAATCGGGGATGCAAAATATACAAAAAAACCTACAGGTGCTGATTTAGATTTTTATAATTCTTTATTAGCAAAAAATCCAACTCGCAAACATTTAGATATCTTTGCTTATTGGTATAACTATCCTCGAGAAGGCTCAGAGTCGGATTTATACTTTAAAAGTTTAAAGGGATTTACAGGTTAATCCAATCCTATTAAAAAGCTCAAAATTTTTACACCATCGTAAAAATTTTGAGCTTTTTCGTTTTTATTACGTTGGACATACGCCATAGAAACGCATTCGTTCAACTACTTACTTTCGGACGTATCGTCCTATCTTCGAACTACTTTCATTAAGTCATGTTTTACCGCGGCGGCTGATTCTTACTCATGCCAAGATAATTGTTTTTTACGTTTTCTGCAAAGTGTTAAACCCGGGTTAACTGGTAATGTCATTAATTCATACTCTGTTGTGTCTTTTGACAATTCTTCAATTGCTTGATAGGCTGTATCGCAAAGAGCCCTTTGCATCATCCAATTATCCCTTGGGTGTGTATCATGGAACAAAATTAAACCATGTGGTGAGACGAAAGGAAAATAATCATAAAAATCCTGTAACACCGCTTCTTTTGCATGGTCTGCGTCTATAAATAAAAGATCAATTTGTAAAGGATTTTTTTGTAATTCTTGTGCAAATTCTTGCGTAGTACCGTTAAAAAAATGGACTTTTTCCGACTGTTGCATAAAATTTCCTGCTGCTGGATTCATGTCAACCCCAATTAGTTTTTCCGCATAAGGAATCATGCGATTAAATAAATCACAGTGATATAAACCAAGTTCTACATATACTTTTGGGCGAATAAGCCCCCCTAGGAAAGCAATTAAATCCTCATGCCAATTTTGATCCAACTCACCACAACCTCTCCGATATATTCCCAAAAATTATAAGTGGTTATCTTCTTTATCATATTTTGAAATCGGCGTATTGTTACAAATAGTTCCATTTCTTTTAAAACGGTATGGAACTTTTATAAATAGTACCCAAACCAAATTTTCACCCATTCATATACTAAATAGAGCTTCATTAATAAAACTATGAATATTTTACTGCTAGACTATTTTAGAGAAGAAATTCATTGGAATGGGGTGTTTATTTGAAATTCAGCTTTTTATCCCCTGCGTATAATAGCGAAGCTTGGATTAAGCGAATGCTAGATAGTATTCCAAAAGAATATGCCTATGAAATTATTGTATGTGATGATGGTTCTATAGATCGGACCGTTGAAATTTTAGAAAAGTATCAGCTAACATGCCCCCAACTCAAAATTTTAAAAAACTTCTCAAATAAAGGCGCAAGTTATTCCTACAATCGATGCATTGAAGAAGCAAGCGGAGATTATATCGCAATTATTGACAGTGACGATATTTATCTACCTCCAATACGAGAAGTTTTAGCTCAAGTAGATGGGACATACGACATTTACTATTACAATATGTTGACTAAAATTGGGCAACGTTTTGTGAAGAGTGAAACAGATGGATACAGTTGGTGTGGGCAATTTAAAATTATTCGTAGAAGTTTTATAGGGGATGCGAAATTTACTGATCGAAAGGATATCGCTGGAGATTACGATTTCAATAAAACATTAGTCGACCAGTCTCCAAAGTGCAAATATACAGGTATCTTCGCCTATTGGTACAACTACCCGAGGGAAAACTCAGAATTTTATCTATATCAAAGAGGATTAAAATCATAAATCACTAATCAAGCACGATTAATATTTTATACTACATTAAAGTTTGGAGAGAATACAACTTGTTTAAAGATAAAATATTATTGATAACTGGCGGCACTGGATCATTTGGAAATGCAGTATTAAAGCGTTTTTTAAATACAGATATTAAAGAAATCCGAATTTTTTCGCGGGATGAAAAGAAACAAGATGACATGCGGACTTTATATCAAAATGATAAATTAAAGTTCTTTATAGGGGATGTCAGGGACATTAATAGTATCAGTCATGCTATGTACAATGTGGATTTTGTATTTCATGCTGCAGCATTGAAACAAGTACCTTCTTGCGAGTTTTTCCCTTTAGAGGCTGTCAAAACAAATATTCTTGGAACAGATAATATGCTGACTTCAGCCATTCAAGCAGGTGTAAAAAAAGTCATCTGTCTATCTACCGACAAGGCCGCTTATCCTGTAAATGCCATGGGGATTTCTAAAGCAATGATGGAAAAAACGTTTATTGCAAAATCACGAATAGTTCCTGATGATACATTGATCTGTGGGACACGGTATGGGAATGTAATGGCATCAAGAGGTTCGGTCATTCCATTATTTATCGATCAAATTAAAAGCGGAAAACCACTGACAATTACTGATGACAAAATGACACGCTTTATGATGAGTTTAGAAGAAGCAGTAGACTTAGTTATCTATGCATTCCATCATGCATCCAATGGTGACATAATGGTACAAAAAGCACCATCCTCTTATATTAAGGACTTAGCTCAAGCTTTAATCGAATTATTTGGTACAAATAACAAAATTCATACAATTGGCACTCGTCATGGGGAAAAAATCTATGAAGTACTATTAACGAAAGAAGAAGCAGCAAAGGCAATTGATATGGGCAATTTTTATCGAATCCCCGCTGACAACCGTGATTTAAATTATGCAAAATATCTCAATCAAGGCTCCCCTAAAATTACATTAAGTGATGAATATAACTCCAACAATACAAAAATCCTTACCATTGATGAAATAAAACAAAAACTACTCACTCTCCCATTGATTCAAGAAGAACTAAAATCATGGAAGGGAGAGTAGAATATTGAAATTCTTAGTACTTGGTGCTACTGGGATGGCAGGTCATACGATTGCTTTGTATTTAATTGAAAAAGGCCACGAGGTCATTACTTATTCAAGAAGTCCCTTTTCCTTTGGGCAAAATATTAATGGAGAGTTAACTAATGATACATTTTTACGTTCCCTTCTGATAGATACAGACTACGATATTGTTATTAATTGTATCGGAGTTTTAAATAACACTTGTGATCAGGCACCAGCTAATGCGGTCTTTTTCAATAGTTTTTTACCACATAAAATTGTTGAAATATTAGAAGTAGATGAAAATAAAAGATTGTTTCATATGAGTACAGATTGTGTGTTTTCAGGGAAAAAGGCACCTTATTATGAGGATAGTCTTCGAGATGGTGAAACCTTTTATGACCGCACAAAGGCTTTAGGAGAAATTGAAAATGAAAAACATTTAACCTTTAGAAATTCAATTATCGGACCTGATATGAAAGAAGATGGAATTGGATTATTTAATTGGTTTATGAAACAAGAGGGGACAATTTATGGATATAACCAGGCGATTTGGACGGGAGTAACGACATTAACATTAGCAAAAGCAATGGAGAAGGCTGTAACAGAAGGGTTATCGGGATTATATAATTTAGTTAATAATGAAAGTATTAATAAGTTTGAGCTATTAAAGTTATTTAATAAGCATTTTAAAGATGAAAGAGTAACCATTTTGCCTGATTCGAAAGTAAAATTAGATAAAACCCTTTTAAATCAACGTAAGGACTTTAAATTTATAGTTCCCTCTTATGAAGATATGATTATAGAGATGAAAGATTGGATTGCGTCCCACCCAATATTATATCCACATTATATTTAAGATAGAACCTAAAAAACATACAACCTAAATTCAAAGAAGCCGGAATAATACGCTATCTGATACGAAAAGGTGCTATCAAAGCGTAAAATAAAAACGGATTATGATAACGAGTAGTTTTCATAATCCGTTTTTTGCTTTATTTGAGAAATTGGCGAGGCGTTTCCCAGCCAACTTTCTCAAATTATTGCCATGGCGATCAACCAAACTCTGTTCGGGACTTTAATAGACCACGCAATAGAAAGTGCGTAAAAAGCCAAATTGCCATTGAGATTAACGAACGCACTTTCAACAACTACTTACGTTTTTCATAAAATGTTGAAAGTTGTTCTTCCTCAAGATCTTCTTTTGCTTTCTCCTTCATTTCTTCATATTGTATATTGTATTCCAATGTACTTGGCGATTCTTTATACATTCATATATGTATGGACAACCGCTAAAGTCATCACTTAAAAAAAGGTGTTGTAAATCAAGCACCTAATTAAAAGACTGCCAAAAATCCATTAATCTGATTTTTGGACAGCCCGTTCATTCATTGAAAAACATCAATTTCATCTAGAGTTGAAAATGAATATTTTTCTATATTTACTCATCTAATTTCTTTATAACAATAGAACCGTTTATGTTTGCTCCGGTTCCTCCTATTCCAGTTGCGAGGGTAACAGCATTTGAACTGACATTTCTTAGTGTTACAACATCATTAGCTGCTAGGGTCACTATTACAAACCCCTGATTTTGTATAACACCAGACCCTCCTCCATAGAGTGAACCCGGTACCTCCGTACCATTTACATACACTGCAAATTGACTAGATTCATTAGTTGTCGTAGAGAAATTTATCTGGTAATCACCTGGTGTTGTAACTACAATATCGGTGCTACCTGGTGTATGTGTAATTCCAGGTGTTAGTAATCCATTTGTATCAAAAGTAACATCTGCATTTACAGGCACACTTTGGTTAGACACATTGTAAACATATCCGTATTCCAATAACCCAGCTGATGTTGGACCGGTTGGACCGGTTACTCCGGTTGCTCCGATTGGACCTGTTGCTCCTGTTGCTCCGGTTGATCCGGTCGCTCCTGTTGCTCCGGTTGCTCCGGTTGATCCGGTTGCTCCCGTTTCTCCTGTTGCTCCCGTTGCTCCCGTTGCTCCCGTTGCTCCCGTTGCTCCCGTTGCTCCAGTTTCTCCGGTCGCTCCCGTTGCTCCCGTTGCTCCTGTTGACCCAGTTTCACCTGTTGCTCCGGTCGCTCCTGTTGCTCCCGTTGCTCCTGTTGCTCCGGTCGCTCCGGTTGCTCCGGTTTCACCTGTTGATCCTGTTGCCCCAGTTTCTCCTGTTGCTCCGGTCACTCCTGTTGCTCCTGTTGCTCCTGTTGCTCCCGTTGCTCCTGTTGCTCCTGTTTCACCTGTTGCTCCGGTCGCTCCTGTTGCTCCTGTTGCTCCGGTCGCTCCCGTTGCTCCTGTTGCTCCTGTTGCTCCCGTTGCTCCAGTTTCTCCAGTTTCTCCTGTTGCTCCCGTTGCTCCCGTTGCTCCCGTTGCTCCTGTTTCACCTGTTGATCCCGTTGCTCCTGTTGCTCCGGTTGCCCCAGTTGCTCCTGTTGAGCCAGTTTCTCCTGTTGCCCCAGTTGCTCCTGTTGCTCCGGTTGCTCCTGTTGCCCCAGTTGCTCCGGTTGCTCCGGTTGCTCCGGTTGCTCCGGTCGCTCCCGTTGCTCCGGTTGCCCCAGTTGCTCCGGTTGCTCCGGTCGCTCCGGTTGCTCCGGTTGCTCCTGTTGCTCCCGTTTCTCCTGTTGCTCCTGTTGCTCCGGTTTCACCTGTTGATCCCGTTGCTCCAGTTGCTCCAGTTTCTCCAGTTTCTCCTGTTGCTCCCGTTGCTCCTGTTGCTCCGGTCGCTCCGGTTGCTCCTGTTGCTCCTGTTGCTCCCGTTGCTCCCGTTGCTCCCGTTGCTCCTGTTTCACCTGTTGATCCCGTTGCTCCTGTTGCTCCTGTTGCCCCAGTTGCTCCTGTTGAGCCAGTTTCTCCTGTTGCCCCAGTTGCTCCTGTTGCTCCGGTTGCTCCGGTTTCACCTGTTGCTCCTGTTGATCCTGTTGCTCCGGTTTCACCTGTTGCTCCAGTCGCTCCCGTTGCTCCTGTTGCTCCTGTTGCTCCTGTTGCTCCGGTTGCTCCGGTTTCACCTGTTGCTCCTGTTGATCCTGTTGACCCAGTTTCTCCTGTTGCCCCGGTTGCTCCTGTTGCTCCTGTTGCTCCTGTTTCACCTGTTGCTCCAGTCGCTCCCGTTGCTCCTGTTGCTCCTGTTGCTCCGGTTTCACCTGTTGATCCTGTTGCTCCGGTTTCACCTGTTGATCCTGTTGCTCCTGTTGGAATTGTTGTTAGTTCTATTGTTACAATGGCAGAACCAGGTGTTACTATAATATCTAGTGTGTCAGAATTAAAGGCTAAAACATCGCCTAATCCTACAGTTGCTGTACCTGTTTCTCCCGATACAAAGAATAATGTTTGGCCTGTCGCGAAAGATCCAGTTGCTCCAGTAGGACCTGTTGCTCCTACAGGTCCAGTCGATCCTGTTGACCCTGTTACACCCGTTGCTCCTGTTGCTCCGGTTGACCCAGTCGATCCAGTTACTCCTGTTGATCCTGTTGATCCTGTTGACCCTGTCGCCCCAGTTTCTCCTGTTGCTCCCGTTACTCCGGTTTCACCTGTTGACCCGGTTGCTCCAGTCGCTCCAGTTGACCCGGTTGATCCTGGTAATCCTGGTGCTCCGGTTGCCCCTGTTGATCCCGTTGCTCCGGTTGTTCCTGTTGCTCCGGTTGATCCCGTTGCTCCGGTTGATCCGGTTGATCCAGTTGTTCCAGTTGTTCCAGTTGACCCGGTTGATCCTGTTGCTCCCGTTGCTCCGGTTGATCCAGTCGCTCCGGTTGATCCTGTTGCTCCTGTTGCTCCGGTTGTTCCCGTTAATCCCATTGCTCCCGTTGCTCCGGTTGTCCCGGTTGCTCCGGTTGATCCTGTTGCTCCGGTTGATCCAGTCGCTCCGGTTGATCCTGTTGCTCCGGTTGTCCCGGTTGCTCCGGTTGTTCCGGTTGATCCTGTTGCTCCGGTTGTCCCGCTTGCTCCGGTTGATCCGGTTGTTCCGGTTGATCCTGTTACTCCCGTTGCTCCGGTTGTTCCAGTCACACCGGTACCAGGTCCAGTCGGTCCAGTTGGTCCAGGACACCCAGTTGGTCCAGTTGGTCCAGGTCGCCCAGGTTTTCCAGGTCGCCCAGGTTTTCCAGGTCGCCCAGGTTTTCCAGGTGGTCCAGGTGGTCCAGGTGGTCCAGGTGGTCCAGGTATTGGATGTTTTCCGCAGTGACAAGGTGATGGATAACAACTTCTACAATGATCATCGCCATGATTGTGATGATGTTCACAATCACAATGAGAACGATGACACTTACTACAATGTTTATGACCATGATGTTTTTTTGGACTCATATTTTTCTCACCTCCCTCGTATTAAGCTATTCAGCTTACTAAAAGGTGACAAGGACATAAATCTATTTAAAAAGTATTTTTTCAAAGTACTTTTTGTTATAAAGAACTTTTTCAGAGTTAGGTATATACTTACCTGCCATTTCATTATGCATAAAAGCAGTTTTATAATCTTTTAAACGATCGTAAAGAACGCAAAGTTGTAAATGTGGTAGCCAGGTTGAAAAAGCGGGATTTTGTAAACTTAGACTTGATTCCACACTCTTACTGTGTAAAAGAGCGTGTTTATACCAATATATTGCTTCGTTATTTTGGTTTTGCTCCATATAATAGAAACCAATTCGACAACAAGCTTCTGGTCGAGGAAGATCATAAGAAAATGTTCTTAAGGCCGCATTGATTGCTTTATCCTTCTCGTTTAATTCTAGATAGCAATCGCCTATTCGAAAACAAGCACGAATATTATCTTCAATCCATCCTTGTTTTGTTTCTAAAAATTCTTCATATTTCTTAATTGCTTCAAGATATTCACCGTGATCAGCCAATTCATTAGCATAATAATACATATCTCTTGGAGTAAATTCTTTACCGGCATCTAACATTTTCCTATAAATTTCTATATTTCGATTTACATCATGGCTTAGTGGAAGATGACTTACGGCTATGTCACTTTGAAATATATTTCCGTGAACAGCGAGGAATTCATGGACTTCTCCAACCCACTGGAAGTTTTTTGATCTTTTAGCTAATCGATTTCTTCGTAAAAGTGCAGAAACATTCCCATCTTCATCAAATCCTAAATTATAAATCATAGACACAGCATCTACTTCTGGAGAAAGCGTTTCTTTCAACTGTTTAAGCTTTTCTTGATCTTGTTCTAGGAACACATCATCAGCATCAAGCCAGAGAATATAATCCTTTGTTGCCTGCTGGAAAGAGAAATTTCTAGCTGCTGCAAAATTCTGAATCCACTCAAAATCGAAAATTCTGTCGGTAAATTCACTAACAATTTCTTTTGTTTTATCTGTTGAACCTGTATCAACAATATTAATTTCATCAACGAGGTCTTTTACAGATTCAAGACAACGCCCAATTACTTCTTCTTCATTTTTAACAATCATACATAGACTAATAGAAATCACTGTATATCCCTCCCGTACTATATATATGTAGAGGTAATCAATTTGCTTAGGAGTATATAACCGAAAAGGGGTATGAATAGAAAGTAACTCGTGCATAAAACCTATCATATTGTAAGGAGACAAATACTGCTAAGGAGGAGAAAATGGTGAAAAAAATTGCATTACTCAGTATGGATGGGCACACATTAGGTGATCAATATATTTTTAAAGATATTTGCCTAATTCCTATCTTGTTAGGTGGCTATTTAGGCTATGATGTTTTGATTACGACAGAAATAAATCAAGAAAAGTTAAAGGAAACTTTCCCAAATATCAATTTTGAATTTATTGCCTTTCAGGATAATTATGAAATAAACATGAATCAATATTTACAAGACCATGCGAACGAAATCGATATTGTCTTTGCTTTCGGGGCTTATCCTTCTTATTTGCAGTTACTCGACACATACAAAAAGGGTAATCCAAATGGAAAAACATATTTAAAGCTAGATATGAACCGATATTGGTTAAATCGTTTAATTGTAAATTCCCCTGATTATTTAGTTCGTCTATTTCAGCATTGTGATTTTGTTTCAGCAGAATGTTCACCTATCGTGAAAATACTTGAGGAAAAATTCCAAAGGAAAATTCACCATATTCCAAATGGTTTTTATGATTTTTTTCCGACAGAAACAGTGTCTTATGATGAGAAAAAAAATATAATTTTAACTGTCGGTAGATTAGATGCACCGGATAAGCAAGTAATGATGATCGTATATGCTTTTTTGAATGCGCAAATTCCAGATTGGGAACTTCGCTTAGTTGGGGCTATGTCGGAACAATTTAAAGAACAGTTAATGAATTTTGTTGCTGCAAGTCCCTACTCAAATCAAGTGAAAATTTTAGGCCCCATATTTGACAAACGTCAATTGGAAGAAGAATATAGACAAGCTAAAATTTTCTGTCTTACCTCTAAAGTAGAATGCCATGCACACGTATTAGCTGAGGCCGCAAAAAATGGTTGTTATCTTATGTTAACTGATATAGATGGTGCAATCGATATGACGAAAAATCAAAAGTGGGGTAGAATCCATCCTATCTACAATTGGCCTTTTTTTAGTGAGTCACTTAAAGAGGTATCAGAACAGGAAGAATTGTTTAAAACAACATGTGTGGAAATTCAAAACTTTGCAAGGAACAACTTAAATTGGCACCACCTAATTGCTAAAATAGCAAATATATTAGGTGAAAAACGAAGTGAACAAAAAACTGATTTACTTTAAAGATTGCTTCACACGTGAATTGCAGCTCTCAGTGCAAAATCGAATACCATTAGCGACGGCTGCAGACCATTTTCTACAACATTGTTGTGTAGTAAATGTGTAATAACCTTTCATTTTTATCCTTTTTACTGAAAAAACAAAAGCGCCTCAAACCCTTATTATTAAAGGATTTGAAACGCTTTTTAGTTTGTTCAATTCATTCTATAGAACCTTATTATGTCCCAGGAGGTCGTACCTAAATACCTTTATACCAATACTTTAAAATATGTTTGTATACCTTTTGTATACATGATAAATATATTTAATCTTATTTAATCTTACTGTATACCATCTTGTAACCACAAAATTTTGTATCAATATCCTAGACCGTCTTTATGGCGGTCTTTTTAATATTCTATTTGTTTACAATATATAGTATATTTGAATGAAGGAGGGATTAAGGTGAATCGTTATATTTTTAAAAGAATAACCAAAGTAAGTATCTTTTTAGTATCATTACTAAGTTTTATGTTATTTATCCATGTACAAAACAGTTTTGCAGAAAATAAGTATTTAATAGAACCAAAAGAAATCTCAGATAAAGAAAGTACTTTATCATTTTCTTTCAGTGGATCTGATGATAATTTCGCTGGAATAATTGCAGAAGTAAACGGAGAAACATACACAGAGCATTATTATTCAATAAAAGATGGACAGGTTAATACTATAGAGTTTTACGAAACATTTAAAGCTGGAACAAAAATTAATTTATATGTAGTTTATTATGATGAATCTTTAAAAGACAATAAAACCGAATTAGCAAAAACAATCATAGTACAAGATAAAACAGCTCCGAAATTAAGTGTTCCATCCTTTGATGCGAGGAAAAATACAATAAAAATAAGTACTGAGTCAGGAGCAAAAGTAACTGCAACGTATAATGGTAAAAGCGTGAACGTTAAGAAGATCTCCAATACAGCTCGAAGTATTACAATAAAAAAACCATTAGTTGGCAAAAAATTAATTGTAATTGCTAAAGATGCTGCAGGTAATACTAAAAAAATTACAAAAACAACTTCAAAGCCATTCGTTTATCTATTTACTGATGACATTCAAGAATCCGATAAATATGCAACTGGCTCAGTATATGATTACAAATCAACAGATAAGTTATATTTAGTTGTCGGTTCTAAAAAATATAAGGGCACAATTAAGAAAGGTAAGTATAAAATTAAAACGCCTAAGCTCAAAACACCTAGAACAGTTAAAATAAAATTGTTTGATAAATACGGAAATTTACTCGTTACTGAATCAGCAAGAGCGTATAAATATGGCGAAATAAAAATAGGCATGACTAAGAAACAGATATTAAATTCTTTTTATGGAAAACCTGATGACATTTCTACTGATTATTATTCCAATGAGTATTGGGAATATTGGAGATATGATTTTGGTAGTAAAACAACATTTCTTAATTTTAGAAATGGAAAGTTGAATAACGTTAGCACATATTAACAGTATGGACCACCAATTAAGGTGGTCTTTTTTATTTTAAGAAACTTTACTTAACAACAATTAGATTATTTATGCTTGTTAGCTTCGTTGCATCAATAGTAACAGTTACTTTTAACTTTCCATTAGTAGCCCAGCTTATATGTTTTATTGCATGAACCTTTCCTTCTACATAAAATGGTGTTGGCTTATGGCAAGTAGCATGTATTGAATCTCCTATATTCGGCAATTTTCCACCATAGTTTATGGTCAAATTTACATTGATAAGTGTCTTATCCATATATTCACCTCATTTATATTTTAATTTCCTAACCAATTAAATTTACTAATATCAAACGGAGGAGGATTATACGTACTATCCTCGCCTTTCTTCTTATTTAACAGCCAATTGTATCTAATGATATTTAAACCACTGTCACGACGTTTCTTTGCGTTATTATAGGCAGTTGCTACTACTCCTCTAACTGTGGAAGAAATACGCAGATGACTAAGCATATCCATAGATACTTTCTTAATCGTATCTTTGGCCAAAATGAAATCTTCTTTTGTTTCCATAGATATTGCTAATGAAATCTCATATGCTGCATTTAAGATGCTTTCACTAAATGGCATCATGTGGATGAAGTCAAATAAAGCTTGTTGATACTTATTGCCATATTGTTTTATCTTTTGCTCTTTGCTTTCCTCACTTACAGGCTGTTCCTCCACAGATTCTATATATTTATTATTTTTATGTGCTTGTTTTAAAAGATTAAAAGATTGTAATGGTTGGTTTTCTGAATGTTCCACTTCACTCTTACTCTCGCAAGTAGTTTCAGAGTTTTCTCGTTCGGACATTTCCGATGGGACATTGTGTTTTAAAAAAATATAGATGTTAGCGCCTTTAATGCCATTCATCTTTTTAGTAGCTACTTTCTTGATAATTTGTAGATCCGTAAGTTTTTTAATCGCACGTTGCACAGTCTTAGTTGAAATTTCTAATGCTTCAGCTATTGTAGAAACTTTCAAGTGGCACACACCTGGATATTCAAGAGCATGTGAAGCAAGTTTGAAAACGATGGCTCTCTCACTGGATGTTAAGTTGTAGTAGTGAGTTTGAATATGTTTCTCTACTTCTGCATCCATTTCATCCACAGAATTAAATGTTACATATTGTTTTAGATATTCAAATGCTGCCATCGTTTTCACCTCACTTTCTTCACATAATTAATTCTATTTACATATTAAACTATAAAATATACATTGTAAACTATTTAGTTTAATTTTAATTAAAATTATTTACTATGTAATCGAAAGAGTATAAAATGGTATTAACAATACATTGATGATAAGAGGTGAAAATATGGATTTAACTGTAGCTGAAAAAATTCGGATTGTTCTCGGAAGGAAAGATAAGACACTTACTGATCTAGCTGAAGCATTAGAAATGTCACGTCAAAACTTGAACAATAAAATGAAGCGCGACAATTTCAGCGAAAAAGAAATTGCTGATATTGCACACGCTTTGGAATTGGACTATGAGATAAATTTCATTAGCAAAGATGGTAAGAAAATTTAATTCAAAATAAAACCGCTCTTTCCAATTGTGGAAGAACGGTTTTTTATTTACTCTTTTTTAAAATCGATTAGGTCACGAATATCGTCTAATGAAAATGCTTCAGCTATTTTTTCCAATGCTGTTACCGGAATTTGTTTCATCTTATTGTTTACCAGAGTGGATATTGTACGTGTAGACAATCCTGTTTTATCCGCAAGATCTTGATATGTCATTTTATTATCGTTTAAAAGCTTATATAGTTTTACATCTATTTTGTATACATTCGTGGAAATCACCTTCATTCTTTTTACGAATTTTGCAATAAATTTTTATCGGACAAGATATTTTCTTACGAATTTTGCAATACATTATAACTACCAAGGCAACTACCCACCCAACTACTCACACTACTACCTATGCAAATGCTCCCCGACTACTTCTACTGGGCATATTAAAAATCCTTTATTTTCTAAGACTAAACATCAATTTTAAACATTCCCATTTACTGCAACTCTTACTTCGTAAGATAACCACCGTGGCGTAATTCATTAGAGAGGAGATGTTGAATGATTTTCGAATTTTTGACGACAACAATTTTTGGTGGAATTGCAATAAAAGCTTTTTTGAAGAAACAAAATTTAACTGAAAACGATAGTGGTAAAATTCAACGGATCATTACTTTATCAGGATTAAATGTGAAAGATGGAAAGGAGACTTTAACTACTCACCTTGTTTCTAAGAAGCAACATGATTGGGGATGGGAGTATAAGTACAGGATTCCGCTTGGAAGAAGTTTCAACGATTACTTAGCGAAGCAAGATATTCTACAAGATGGATTGAAAAACAGAAGTAAGCAAATCACATTCAATGATTTAAAATCGCTTAATTTTGATGATGGCATAATCACATCTCTTAAATCACTGTGGAAGAAAAAGCTTACTGAACCAAAAGAAATTGAATTAGATTTTGATGGATTATTAATTATTCGAGTGTATGACGAGCCTTTACCCAAGCAAGTACCATTCCAACCAGGAACAAGTTGGAAGGTTCCTGTGGGTATTACAAGGGGTAAAAATACATTCAAATATCATGATTTTGAAGTTATTCCTCACCTGGTGTTAGGTGGTGCGA
This sequence comes from Rummeliibacillus sp. TYF005, assembly GCF_003844195.1. NCBI lineage: Bacteria > Bacillati > Bacillota > Bacilli > Caryophanales > Caryophanaceae > Rummeliibacillus > Rummeliibacillus sp. TYF005. The sequence continues at coordinate 224,139 of NZ_ML122541.1, read as the reverse complement.
CTAGGTATGGTAAAAGCAACTTTATAAATTCAATTATTATATCGCTAGTTCACAGTGAACCATCGTTTGTAAATTTTTATTTGATTGATTTAAAAGGCGGTGTGGAGCTTTGCGATTATGAAAATATAAAACAAACTAAATCAATCGCATACGAGCCACATGAAGCGTTAGAAACGCTCAAAATGGCTTATGAACGCATGAGGAATATACAACAACAATTAAAAGTAAAAGGTAAAAAGAATGTACAACAGGCAGGTATAAAGGACCGTTATTTTATTATTGTGGATGAAGTCGGTGAATTGAATCCTAGTGAAGCTGTTACAAGAAAAGAAAAGTTATTAAAACAAGAATGTCAAACAATCATGAGCCAAATAGCTCGTATTGGTGCCGGGTTAGGTTTTAGATTAATAGTCGCTACTCAATACCCTACTGGTGATGTTATTCCAAGACAGGTAAAACAAAATTCCGATGCTAAGTTATCATTTCGAGTACAATCACAAACTGCTAGTCGTGTTGTATTAGATGAACCAGGTGCAGAACTTCTTCCACAGATTAGAGGAAGGGCTATATACCAAAGTGCTGATAAACGAGAAATTGTGCAAACTCCTGTTATTTCATCTGAAATTATAGAAGAAACTATAAAACCTCATATTCGAATTAACGAAAAAGAGGAGGGCCAGGATGCTATTGAAGATGAAACAGTTATCACCAAGGCAAGAATCGATACTGTTACTTTTGAAGAAGTTTGATTTTTTAACTCGTGATCAACTACGTTATTACTTTGGATTAGGTCAAAAACGAAATGCAAATAGAGTGTTACGTGATTTATCAGATTATCTAATGTCAATTAGAGATGGCCAACAATCAATTTATTATTTAAGTAAACTTGGTCGAGAATATGTAGGATGTGAAAAGATACGCAAGAAAAGTAGTAACGTGCAGCATTACATTATGCGAAATGAATTTTACTTTTATAATAGTTGTCCTAGTGACTGGAGAAATGAAATTAAAGTTAGTGACGGTTCTTCCACAGTTATTGTTGATGCAATATATACAAAAATACATACTACGCACTTTTTAGAAGTTGATAATTTACAATCAATGGCTGAAAACCGTCTAAAGATTAAACGTTATGAAGAATTATTAAGTAATGGTTTACTTGCTGAAAAGCTTGGCCACTTCCCTACTTTGGTTTGGCTTACCACTACTGAACTAAGAAGAATTCAATTGAAAGAATTGTGTGGAGGATTACCTGTTTGTAAAGTGTTTACTTATGAAGAAATTAAACAATAAAGGAGAGATGGAATGTTCTTTAAGAAGAATAAAGTTGAGGTTGTACCAGAGAGTGAATGGACAGATTACGGTGATCAATATGCTACTAAGAAACATTTAGCAATAGCAATGTGTGTACCTACTGCAGCAAGTGTGGGATTGGTAGCTTGGAATAGTTTACAAAGAATTGCTGAGTCGCCTGTTCAAGAAGTTGTAAGCACTACTAGCGGTATAGCTAATCAAACAACACTTAACACAATTCCTGTTAATGCTATTACGGATAAAGGTGGAGAGTTAGCAGGGGAAATGGCATTAAGTACATTCGCAACTATAATGGACCCAATTCTCGATATACTAGTTGCTCTATCATTACCTGTTGCATCTGTAATTCTAGTTGGTTCTCTATTCATGATTATGTTAGGGCAAAAAGAAAAAGCTTATGGATTAATGATGAATGCAGGACTTGGTTACGTATTAATTCAGATGTCACCGTTATTATTAAAAATCCTTGAAGCTTCTGGTAATGCAGTTCAACCATCTTGATAAAAAATCCCCTCTTCCACAATTGGTTGAGGGGCTTTTGTCTACTTATTCAACTTAATTTTTATAACGAGGAAAAGTATATCTCGATTTATTCCGAAAAAGAGAAAAATATTTATATATAACATTTAATGTAACTATTTCCTCTATTTAATTAAATTTTGCCTCTTTTAATACAATATCTATATAACAAAAAATTGTAATGATATACAATTTTAGTAGTTAGGAGGAGATTTTATGAAAAAATTCATTAGTATTTTAAGTGCAATTATTCTTTGTGTTGGTGTTGCTGTACCATTTGGCAATAGTGCGAAAGCAGAATCCATAGACAACAAGAATAAAGATTATGTAGAACCTGTTTCAGGTATTGAAGTTAAAATTCTTGAGGACAATGAAGTAAAAAGAGTAGTTGAGACTACTCAAAATGGAGAAAAAACAATTTCAACATATAACAAATTGACTTCAGAGATGAGTATTGAGAAAAATGGGGTTAATGTTTTTGAAGAAACTATTAGTGATAACATTAATGTATATGATTCTAATTTGTATGCCGCAGCATCTGTAGAACATCCAACTAATCCTGCAATTAGAAAAACCGTATATTCATTGACTGATTCTATTTTTGATTCCACATGCAAAGTTGTAAGAGTGAGTTATAAAACCACTAGTACTACATACAGAATGTGGACTGTTGGAATTGACAAGAAAAAAGTAACTACTAAGAAAGAAACATCTAAAAACATAGGTGATTTACAAACATTCAAAGGTAGTGTCAAAGATATAGTACTTTTAGAAGATGAGTTTGCAGCTGCTGGAGGTACAGCTTATACTAGTGTTATTGTAGCTGTAATGGGGGCAGCTGCAACTGTAGGGGTTGCAACTGTAGTAGGAGCACTCACAGCTGCTGGTGCTGGGATAACTTGTGTAGGAATTGGCGTGAAAATCTACCAAACACGTAAAGATCAAGAACTTAATTATGATACAATAATTCACTAACGGATTAGCTATTAAGCCTTAGAAAAGATTTGTGTTTATTATTAAGAAATATTAATATTTTATTTTAAGTCTTATAGTAAGGGGTATTAAATGCGTGGTATAATTATTTTAAATACTTTTGGGTTAGTTATAATATTGACCATGGTATTTGCAGTTATATATTTTTATAAATTAAATCAAGCGACAACACGTATTGAAACTAAAATTGCTTTGATTTTGACAATTATATCAACTTTGGCTATCTTAATTGCTTTTGGAATTGTTAATTACACGTGGATTACCACATGATAAAAAAGACCAGGAACTCATTAAATTGGGTTCCTGGTCTTTACTTTACACTTTTTCTACATACTCTTTATTTGCAGTGATATACATTCCCCATTTAGTTTTTAATCGATAAGTTGAGCCATACTTAACAATCGCTACAATCGTATATTTAGTACCTTTTTGGCACAATTCCACACGATTCTCTTTATCAAATATCACGGATCTATAAGCGTAGCAATTTTTCTTGATACGATATAAGCCAGTACCCGATTTGTAGTAAGATGGTGCTTCCACAGATGGCTTACTTACGGTTGTTACCTTCTTTTTGTAGCCTAGTTCATTAGCAATTACTTTTGCAATTGCTTGGCATAAATCTTCAAAGTTTTCATGATATGCAGCTGCATCTTTTTTAGATGTAACAAAGCAAACCTCTAAAAGAATCGCTGGTTTTGATGTATTACGAAGGAAGTACAATTCTTTTCGTTCTTTTGCTCCACGATCAACGATACCTAAAGCATTAGCCATAGCTTTTGACATCTTAGCGGATAATGATTTTGCATCATAATACAAACATTCAGTACCTGTTGCAGATGCGCTTGCACTATTAAAATGTACGCTAATATCTAAATCACGAGTTTTGCCATTGTGGAAGGACACAATATTAGCTAAGTTTTGATTTTGATTTGTCGCAGTGGTTTCATGGTACTTATAACCTTTACCGTTGTATTCATCCACAAGAATACTGTACACACGATTCACAACCTTTTTCGCTTCGTTATGCTCATTTAAAATTCCAATTGCTCCACTAACTTTATCACCGTGTCCACTGCTAATTACAAATTGTTTTGTCATATTATTTCAATCCTTTCTTTTGAAGTTCTTTTTCTTGTTCTTTAGCTTTTTTACTTAATAAATAGCTATTCTTATAGACGCCATAAGCGACTAATATAAATGGAACACTAGCCGTTAACACAGCAATAAAAGCATTAATTGTGTCATCATTGAAATGTTTAAAGTTAATATCTAATGCTTGCAAAAATAAAAGGACGGCTCCAAGCCATCCTCCGAACAATCCGATATATTGTTTTAATTTTTCTGCTGTCATGTTCATCAATCCTTTTCCGTGAATTTTTCGATACGATCTACACGATGTTCTAATGATGATAAACTTCTATTAATGCCATCTAAAGCGACGGCTGTTTTTTCTTGTGATTCATTAGAGCGTTGTAGGTGGTCCATGAGTTTATTTTCACGTTGTTCTGACCTGCGCATTACATAAATCGTTAATAGCACACATAATATCGCCCATACCGCTTGGCTTGTTGCTATTTCGCTTGCTGTTTTTACATCCATGATTACACCTCTTTTTCTGCATAATAAAAACCCTCCACAGTGATTGTGGAAGGCTAAAAGACCGCTATAGTTCTTGATTTTTAATTTTTAACTCGCTAATAATATACTTTAATGCTTCAGTATATAGTTCAAAAAAATCTTCATTCATTTCTTTTTCAATTCTTATTAAATCAAAAATTTCAGGATCCAGGGCATCTTTTTTGAATTTTAATCCCTTAACATTTTGCTCTAATTTTAGTTTTTCTTTTAAAGAAAATTCGTCTTCTGGTGAATGAACAAAATGGTTCCGTAGCTGATTATATACTTCTATTTTTCTCCACAATGATTCCCCATCATTTATTCTAAGCCCCACAACATGTTTTAAATAAAAAATATATTTTTTTACACCATTGTGCCTAATATCTTTTGGTTTTATCGTGAGATTAAATTTTTCTTGACAATCATTAGAAATTTTATTTAATGTTTTTTCAAAGTATGCGTACTGTGCTATTAAAGCAGAAGTTCTTAAAATTTTCGGAAACACGTCGCGAAAGTTATGGAAATCATCCTCAAATTGATCTTCAAAAATTCGATCGTGCACTTCTTTTGGATATTTCATTATATAATCCTCATAGGACTGTTCTAATTGTAACTTTTCTTTTTCAATTGTTTCTTCCATGAAAGAATTATAATTTGCAAAGTTTGTATTTTCAAACATGATCAATAACTCGGAAACACTTAATTTCATATGCTTTTCTCCTTTTGTAAGAGGTAGTGCAATATCTATCTCTCAACTAATTCGACAAAAAGGAGATTTTACCTTCTGAATTCGACAATAAAAATAACGCTAGTCGATTGACTGCGTTTTTTAATCAGTTGTACTCTTATTATCTGCATCTAATAAAGCTTGTACTTGAGCCCTCCATGGTGTTGGAACTTGTTCTACTGTTCTATACCCTGCTTGAATTAAATCGTAATATAATTTTGCCATTTTTAAATTCCTCCTAATAAGTTTTCTGTTAGTTCCGCTATTGCTGATTTGTTCTCTAGATCCATTTGTGTTTGTATTTCTGCTAATTCTGCGATTGCTAATTTGTCTTCTAATTTCTCCATTTCTTTGGCTTCTTTTTCAAGTCGAAACTCAAATAAATCTTTCTTCTTAATGACTTGTAACATATTCTCACCACCTTTCTATATATAAGAAAATCCAAGAGCCTTAATATAGCTATAAGCACTAGCTGTATTTTTAAGGACTTGGATTTTTACGTTGACTGCATAATTTACTGATGTTTTCATTCGATTGGTGAATGTATAGGCATTACCTGATAAAACGGCACTCGTTGCATCTTCCCAAGTTGGCGAAGCATCTAATCCGTTGTTACAAACGAATACTTTAAAGTCAGCATTTGTTGCAATGGTACGAATTACACGAACTAATACTTGCTCTGGTTGAACCGATTCAGGTGTAAGGCTTGCTTGTTTAAAGTATGCTATTACTCTATCTTCCTTACGTGTAAATGTGATTGTTCGTGTGGTTGATAAAGAACCATCTGATACAGTAATTGTAAGTGTAGTAGCTGTATTAACAGGCATTTGTTTCCAAACGCTGGATACGTCAGCTGTGTATTTCTGACCACGAACTGCATTTGCAATGGTACGTATTGTAACTCCGTTTGCCTTTTCGGTTATCGTTAAGTTGTCTGTACTGTTAGCATCATTGACTGTGTAATCATATGTGAATGGGCCTGTTTTTTGCCCAACATTTGTATCTGAACCACTGATTGTGGGTGCTTGGTTAAATTCCGATGTCGGTAAGCTAAAAAAAGTGCCAATATTGCGTATTGCTATAAAACTACTATATGGGCTATTGGTATCATTGTAATACAATATAAAATTGATACTAACATTATAGAAAGCTCCATTTCCATTATAATCGCATAATACTACGTTTTTATTATAGTAATTCGTAGGTATCTTATTATAAGCCCCAAAATCCAAACGAGTTGGTGTAACAGATTCCTCTGCTGGCTTACAATAAATATTACTAGTCCCTGATGGTGAATAATAAGCATGATTTGTTGCTTCGTCAGGTTTTAATTCAAGCGATGGCACTATATAGAAAAATGAATCATCTCTATACGTGTCAAATTTAAATAATGGTTGGTTGCCATTAGCGTTCCCTAAATCTATTTTCCCTGTTGTTCCTACATAAGTATATGCCATACCTTTTCACTCCCCTTTCCTAGATATAAAGTCTCTTATTAGTAGAATCATAAATCCCATTCACCAACTCAACATCATTCAAGTTTTGGAATGTCTCAATCATGATGTTTGCGTTAACCCCTGTTAGACTAGATGCTTTCAACATTTCTAACTCAATTGCTACGTCAATAAGGTTGCTATTTGTATCAACAATCTGTTCTTCAAGTGTTCCAACTCGACCATCTAAACCTTCAATCAGTAACATAATATTTCCAACAATATCGCCACTCAATTGGTCTTTAATGGACTGGAACCAATCGTCAAACTCTAATCGTTTTTCATTCGTAAACTGTTGGTACCATGCCAAATATTGATTAAATATAGTAGTCATATCTGCTTGTTGTATAAGCCCATGAACGATGCCACATAGAGCATCACTCAATCGTGTATCTGTAATATTAATCTGACTAATGCTTGTTGCACCTGCTTTTACATAAACATCTGCCAAGGCTATTTCATACATATCTGCATCACGTTGAACGTTTTGAGCCACCGGATTACTAGCAAATACACCTTTCTTAACATCAATTAAGATTTGACGTTTAGCATTATCAAGTCGTAATACAATGCGATCAATACGATTTAATACACCATCGGCAGTAGCAAGTGTTAAATCATAGTCGCTATCGTTCACAAAAAAATAACCATTAATCCATCCTTTTCCTGGTTTAACGGTTATGGTCATATTTGATTTTTCATAAATCTGTAGGCTGTTACTTGGATTAGGAAATACGCCATTACTAATAAATGAACCGAAGTATTCAGCAAAGTTACTAGCATCGTATACTCTATCTCTATTTACTGAGTTAAAAAAACCACTTCTAGTTGCCATCATTTCACCGCTTTCTTTAACTTACTCAACAAGGTTGGTACGTTACTACCGAACTCAGTCCCTAAGCTATAACCACTCTTGTCGTATTTTTCTTTAGCTGTAACAACCCTTGTGTGCATTGCTATACCGATTTCATCATTTCTTATGGTCACTTTATCGCCCATGAAATAATGTTCCTTGTAAACAAATTGTGTATTGTAATCCACATCTGTTTCAAATGACTGTACACGATGATTTTCAGCTATTTCCGTCTTAGCCTGTTCAACCAATAATGATTCATATTCTGTGGAAGACATAACCGTTTCATCTTCATTTTTAGAAGATATACCACTTGCATCCACAAACATTTCTCTACGTTGACGACCTTTGATTTCATCATTCACAATTAATTGCTTTTGATTACCAGCATCGTCTGATTCACCAACTACAAACGCTACATTCTTATAATCAGATTTATCATCTGTATAGTTTTGAGTGAGGATATTATCAAACTCTTTCGCAAAAATAACAGCGTCACGATCCGTTTGTTCAGTCGTTCTATCAGTACCTTGCCAAACAACAAATATAAATCGTTTATTTGAAATGTCTGCATATATTTCATATGCAATATCTTGCTTCACACATATTTCCCACATAGCATCATCTAAGTCTTTGTTTGCATATGATTCTTCAATGTCACCGCCAACACCTGATAAGTCGCCAAATACTAAGTTAGGAATCTTACGATTAGCATTGCTAGGATTAATTGCATTTGCATCCACAAAGCTACGTATTACAAATTCAGCATTTCCTCGATATGTTTGTTGCCCTATGATTTGTCGCCAACTTAACATTGTGCTTAAAGACTTGCAATATACATCAATTGTTGTTTTCTTTTCATCTGCATATTTAACAGTTTCGATAATGTAGCCTCGTACAACACCTTTTCCAACAGTTAAAAAGATGTCATCATTTTTACTGATAAACCAATCGATATTTTGGTCAGTAGCATCCACAATTAAATCTAATTCACTGTGTTTACGATAATTCGTGGTAAATTCAGCTACTTGATATTCGTCCACAATTCCTAACCGTTCAAAAGTATCGATATTAAATACATTAAGTTCCACGATTACACCCCCACGAACTTATTCGCAAAGTACATGGATACTTCGAGATTATCGACACCTGATTTAGCATCATATCTAAACAAGTTGTCACCTGTTTCAAGCTGTAGAAATTTACTATCTAAATCAACTTTTCCAAATACACTTATCTTGATATTGTTACGAGTTAAATACGCATACTTTTTACCTTTATAAGTTGAGACTTCAACAATATCTCCACCGACTAAATCCATGTTCAACTTAAATTCTTCATAAGTATTTACATTAACTAATGAAGGTGTAGATAATGTACCATTAGCTTTAAACTTTATAATCATTCCACTGTCTTCTTGACCACCATTAAATACATTCGCAATCAATGAAGGACTACGATATCCCATTTCGATACCATCTGTTGGTATTTCCAATGCAAATTCAAAGGCCGGAATCCAAGTAGCGATTTGCACTAATGTTTCATCTTTTTCATAAAGATATGGATCACTACAAGTAAATTGCAATAAGCTTTTCTGCCATCGGTAGTTACTGTTTTCAAATCCAGTTGGAAAATCCGGTGATGCTGTTAATTCAGCATTTAAGAAATACGATTCTCCACTCTTAGTTGTAAAATCTAATCTCATTGGATTTTTCTTTGGATTCAATACTCGATAGGCTTCTTGCCTTCTTTCCTCAATCCATTCATTTCCTTCCACAGTTCTGTTGATGAAGAAGGGGACATTTATATCTCGAACATCTAACCTTGTACGCTGATAACTCGAACCATCATTTGCAGATTCTGAATAACTGACATCTGCTTTTAAACCTGATAAATTAATGTCCTCATACAAACGAAAGTGACGACCAAATTCAATTGATTCGCCACTTGCATTAGTGATTTTCAATTCTTTAATAATCAATTAGTCGTCACTCCTTTTAACCAAATTTAAAAGCCATGCGATCTAATTCTCTGCGCATAGCCTTTTCTGAACTTTCTTGAGTATAAATCTCTACTTTCGGTTGGAAATGCTTAGAGTAATCATAGCTGTTAGAACTGCTATTTACTGTGGAAGAACCAGTCATCATAGTTTGTGCGCTATTAGCTAGACTTCCATATAAATTGCTCATAGCATTTTTTAATCTACTCGCTGATTCTTGTAAACCAACAATGAAACCTTCATTCGTATATACACCAAGCTTTTTCATAACTCGTGAAGGTGAATGAATATCTAATGCGCTTGCTGTTGTACTAGCTACAATTGCCGCTAATTCTGCTGCAACCTTTTCAAGTTCTGATTTCTTAGATTTCATACCATCGATTAATCCTTGTACTGCATATGAACCAATGGAAGGCATGTTCTTCATTTCATTCTTTGTTACCTTAGTAACTTTGCTCATTGAAGTTTTCCATTCGGCTTGATATTCCTCTAGCTTAGTCTTAGTTTCTTCTCTTAAAGCAACTATTTGTTCAGCTGTACTAATTCTCAATCCTTCTAATTCGCTTACTGCTTCATCATGAGCAAGTTTTGATTTTGTCTTCCACAATTCTTGATATTGAGTTAGCTGTTCATCTGTTAAAGTATTTAGCGCTGCAACTTCGGCTGCTGATTTCGGTCCCATTTCTTGTAATTCAGAAATTAAACCTTCACTTACTCCGCGTGATGCTAATGCAGCTAAACTTGCTTGCCATTGTTCAAAAGTAGTGATTTGACCTTGAAGGTTATTTAATAACTGTTCTCCACTTATCTCGCTGTTTAAAGTAACCTCATCGAATAATCCAGCAAAACTATAAAGTGACTTAGCACGATCATCAACAGCCTTTTTATACTCATCTGTTAATTTCTGTTCACTTTCAGCTAACTTTGTATTCAACTCTTCTACTTTCGATAAATAATCTGCATCGATTTTCTTCTTAGCTTCAGTGATTTCTTGCTTCTTTTGCTTTGCTAAGTTTTCGAAGTAGATACGTTCATCACTGTTCTTTTTATAACCTTTAGCAAGAGTATTAAGCATGTTTAATTCTTCTTGCATAGATGTACTAGTTAACTTAGATTTATTTGCGTAATCTCTCTTGTCATCTGCAAATCGTTTTTTATATGCAGCTTCTCTTTCTTTTTTGAGAGTTTCAGCATTCTTTTTCTTAGTACTAGTAATTTCAGCATCTATCTTCTTAATACCAGATGAATAGTTGCTATATTCTTTTTTGAGCTTTTTCAACTCATTTATATATTGCGTTGTGTTTAGTTTTCCGGCTTTAAAGTCCATCTGCACATCTTTCAAATCACTATTAAACGCTCTAATAATCTGTTGCGCCTTTTTCTTAGCTGCCTTTTCTGCTTTTGTATTAGCTTCAATACCTTTAGCGATACCTTCTGTAATCCAATAACCTACTTGGTCACGCATAACTCTTGATGGAGAGTGGATTCCAAGGATTGATTTAAACTTAGCAGGTATTCCATCTGCAACTGATTTAACTGCACTTGCAATCTTGCCTGCAGCACCCTTGATACCATTTACTAACCCTTCTATGATATTTCTACCGATTGATGCAAGATTAATACCTTCTAAGAAAGATTTAGCCTTATTCCAACCACTCTCAACCGCACTTTTTACTTTACTCATTGCAGTTGAAACGACTTCTTTAAACTTACCGAAGATATTAGATACTACTGTTTTAATGCCACCAACTAGAGTAGATGTAACACTTTTTGCAGCACTCCAACCATTTGAAATAACTGTTTTGACAGTATTTATTACAGTTGAAACAGTTGTTTTAATTCCATTCCATACGGTTGTAATAACGGATTTAATGCCATGCCACACACTGCTTGTAACGCTTTTAATACCATTCCAAACGGTACTAATAACTGTCTTAATTCCGTGAAATACCGTACTTGCTGAAGACTTTAAACCGTTCCAAACTGTTGAAACTACAGACTTTATTCCATTCCATACAGAAGAAGTTACAGACTTGATACCATTCCATACTGTTGTGATTACTGTTTTTATTCCGTTAAACACTGAACTACCAAGAGATTTCAAACCGTTCCACATTGATGAAAGTAAAGCTTTTATTCCGTTCCATACTGTGGAGGTAAAAGTCTTAATTCCGTTCCATGCAGTTTTTATTGCATTTCCTATTGCATTAAATACTGTTGTTGCAGTGTTTTTAATACCTTCCCACACAGTTGATAAAAATGATTTAACTGAATCCCAGTTCTTCCACAGGGCTATACCAACCGCAATTAATCCTGTTATAACTCCAATCGCTATGCCTATTGGTAGAGTTATAGCACCTATTGCTGCAGCTAAAACAGGCCATAATGAAGTAACAACACTAATAATTGGTGCAAGTGCCGCAAAAACTCCAACAATGATTCCGATTGCTGCACCAACAGCTGCAATAACTGCGGCTAATGTAGAGTTGTTTGATACCCATTCAGCTATCTTACCTATAACTTCAGCAATTTTAGATAAAAGTGGTTGAAGTCTATCAATCATATCTTGCATTGATTGCTTTAATAAAACTGTAGGATCTTGGTCCATTTTAGAAACAGCATCATTTAATTGTTCTTGATTTTGTTTTGTTTTATCTTGAGCTTCACCAAGTCCTTGTAAAACAGCTATCATATTCGGACCTTGGTCTTCCCATTGAGTAGTAAAAATTTGAGTAGCAAGAGCATTTTTCAAACTCTTATCCTTGATACCATCTAACCAAGTAGCCATATCGGACATTGCTTTTGAACCTTTAGTTCCGCCTGCAGCAACATCTCTACCCCATTGTTGAAATTGTTTTGAAGATATATTTGTTTGTGATAATAAATCCTTCATACTCTTAGGGACTTCTTGACCAAATGCAGCCATTTCAATACGCGCGTTTTTCACACCGTCGTTCAAGTTATCAATATTCCAAGTTTTAGTATCGATGCCTTTTTCGAAAATAGCTTGGATTTCTTTTGTAGAAAATCCGGCTTGTTTCATTTGCAATCCGTACTCTGCGATAGTATCTATCTGTTCCGGAGGAAACCCTGCTTTTAATAATGAATTTGTAAGTGCTAAGGCATCCTTATTTGAAATCTTTAATCCTGACGCAACTTCATTGACTTCTTGAATTAATTCGGTAAAATCAACACCCGAATAACTAGATGCAATTACTGCAGCACCTTTTACGATTGCCGTATTTGCGGAATCACTAGCATCTTTATTTAGTGACCATTGCCTACGGACACCTTCTAATGCAGCTTCACCATCAACACCATATGTTTCTATATTCTTAATCGCTTCATAAACAGATTGCTTACTTTCTTCCGGTACATCAAAAGTAATATCGATTTTCGTATTAAGTGAAGATGTATCAAGTGCTTTGCTAATAACACCTGCGATTCCGCCACCGGCTGCTAAACCAGCAACTACACCTTTTAGATCTTCACCGAAGCCATTTACTTTATCTCCGGCTTGTTCTGCTTCTTTAGCTACATCAGATAAATCCTTTTTAACAGCTTTAATACTTGCCCCATCATCCACAGACTTTAGTGCATTTTTCATCTTATCGATATCGATACTAGAGCCTAATGCTTCTTTACCGATTTTAGCGATTGCTACATCTAATTGTGATGCGCTTGCCTTACCATTCTTAATAGCATTAACTAATCCAATTCCCAATGAATCAGCATACTGATCTACACTTGTACCAGTTGCTTCAAAAAGAGTATCAAGTTGTTTCGTCTTACTTTGTAACTCTTGTTGAGCCTTCCCAACATTAGCTAGTTGTGATTTTAAATTGTTTAGTGATTGCTCTGTATCGATTACTTCACGATTGAAAGCACGATACTGTTCATCATTGATTTTTCCAGCTTTAAACTGCGCTTCAACTTGTGATTGTGCTTCTTTTAATGTTTTGAGCTTTTCAGAAGTGTTTTGTATTTGCTTTGCTAATACTTCTTGTTTTTGAGCGATTAAATCAGCATTGCCTGGGTTAAATTTCAGTAGTTTATCTACCTCTTTTAACTCTGTCTGTGTCTTTTTAACACTTCCATTAACTTTACTGATAGCATTTTGAAGCCCGGTTGTATCGCCACCAATTTCAACTGTAATACCCTTAATTTTCCCTGACATCTATATTCTCACCGCCTTTTTAGGACAAATAAAAAAGAGCGTTAATCAACGCCCTTTCAATGCTTCAATATCTGCTTGTGTCGCTTTACGCGGTTTGTTTTCCTTCTGTTCTTTCGGATTATGAATCTCGTTGTACTCATCGATATAATCTAAGCACATTCCAATTGTCATTAATTCCATGTCAGCATGTTCTAACTTTGTTGAACGACATAAAGCAAGATACAATTCTGTTGTTAATTCTGATAAACTTGTTTTTTCTGTGCCTTCTGTTTCTGTGGATTCTTCTTTTTTTTAGTAGTAGCAAGTGATTCTGTTAATAAATCCATTACTTGTGGAAGAACCTCGTAAACATTGAAGTTATCAAATGATAATAACCATTCGTCACGTTCTCCGATAGATTTATCACCAAACCATGCAAGAACATAAACGATATCATAAAGAACATCGATACTAAATTCACCAAAATTTTCAACTGTTAAATTTTGCATACCTTCTAGTTTCTTTAAATCTTTGAAAATGTCTCGACCAGTTTCGCTTTTGTATTTAACAGGAAAAAGAGCATTCGCTTTAAAACGAACACTCTTTCCAGAAATATTAATTTTCATTTGTCATTCCTCCACAGTTTATTATCCAGCTGGTACTTCTACAGGTTCTGTTACTGCTGTATAGAATGCATCATAAACAGCTTGTGGTGTATCAGGTCCTGTTACCCATTTAATAGCTCCATCAGGTCGTGGAGTAGCTTTAAAGTTTAATTCAACTGTATTTACTTCCGTTTTATCTTCTTTTGTTTTAGAAGCATTACCAGGACGTGAAACTGATACATTGTAATAAACAAAACGGTCAGCTTTTTGATCGCCATCGATTTCAAATAGCAAAGCAATTCGTTTAGATTTAGCATTTGAATTTTCGAATAAACCACCATTTACAACTGTTTGACCTAACACATCAGTATAAAATGATTGTGGAAGTTTGGCGAAATTAAATTTTCCTTCGTAACCTTGGTTAGCTTCGGCTTCATAATAAACACTATCATCTGCAAAGAATGAAGTTGATTCACCGGCCGGATCCGTAGACATTTCTGTTGCTCCTGGAATCCTAACTGGCGTTCCATAAGTGAATTTCCCATCAGCATCTTCTGTAGCTACTGCATAGTAAACATTTTTAAGACCAAATAATACTTTGTTTGCTGCTTGTGGCATTTATAAACATCTCCTCAAATAAATTTTTGTAATAAAAAAAGAACCCGTGGTTTCGGATTCTTTAAATCGTTAAATAGTAAGTTCTTTTATAAACTTTTTCAGACACGATATATACTTCGTCTGGATCATCATAATAGAGTTCGTTATCATCAAATAACTTCTCTATTTTCGCTTCAAGCGCTAAATCTTTTTTACTTGTATATACTTCAACATTAATATTCTTAGTCTTGTGGACGACTTTGTTATCTGCGCCAAATGTGTTATCATCAGGATTCGTATAAATGATAAAAGGTGGTTCCTTGGTAGTTGTAAAATGGTCATAAGCAACTGGATAGCCTATACTCGCCAACTTTTGCGCTAATTCTACTAATGTCATTGTCTACACCATCTTTTCTATACCATGTACGAATTCTTTTATCATTTCTTCTTCGACAGCTTTAATATGTGGCCTAGCTGCTACACGTCCACCGTTTACTTTTGCGTGACCATATTCGAGTAAGTGTGTTAACTGATAATCTGTAGCATTGTGGACTACCCATTTACCTTTTACTTTTTTAGCTCTCCAACCAGTTTTGTAACTACCTGTTAGCTTTGGACTAACAACACTTAAACGAAAAGCACCTTCTTTAGCTACTGTTTCAGCAAGTGACTGTACATCTTCATCCACAACTTTTGAGTATTTTTCTAATTCATCTATGATTGCTTGAGCAATTTCATCTGTTTTGTATACGCCTTTAACCGCCATTACTAACACGCTCCTTCGCAATGATGGTGAGAGTCTTATTTAATTCGTCATCGTTTAGAATACTTTCGATATCGAATATGCGCTCATTAAATTTAATTTGCATATCAGGAGTTAAACCGTTCTTATAACGAATAATGAAACGGTACGTGTTTTCGTTCTGTGTAGATGCTGCAGAAAAATATTCTCGGCCACTTACCGTTTTAATCATGCACCAGACCGTTGCAACTTCCACCATTTCAACATTTTCTTGCATTAATTCATCCACAGTGATTGTTTCTTTTAGAAAAGTGATACGATGCCTAAATGATCCAGAATTAAAATTTGGCGAATACTTAAATGATTGCATCTGTATCACTCTCCGCAACAATTTCTTCAAGTGCTTTTGCAATTCCTAAGTCGTTGATGTTGCTTAAAAAATTGTCATTGAAGTATTCCAGTGCATCGTTATAAACATATCGAGAACGTTCAAAAACCAATTCTTTAAACTCTTCATCAATCGATATGTCATATTCTCCACACATACGCTTTAAAGCCGTATTAGACGCAGAAAGGATGCGTCTTAGGCTCTCATCTTCATCATCACCCAAGTGCATCCTATCTTTGAATTCTTTTAAAATTTCGTCTGTGATTGTCATTCAATCACCTACTTTTTCTCATCTTTAGATCTATCATCAGTAGCTTGTTTCTTATCATCTGTGGATGAAACATCAATGCGCTCTAAAAAAGAGCTATCAAGATTTTTTTCAACCTCGTCAGCTCTTTTTACAGTCATTTCAATTTCTGAATCAGGTGTGTAGACAACACCTGTATGTTTATCACGAAATGTTTTTAATACCTTAAATTTAGCCATTTAAGATTCCCCCTTATTAACCTACTGGCACTGCATCAAAATTAATGTTTAAATCATAAACTAAAGCTGCTTTATTATCTTTTGGTTCACCATTTGCAAACTGTTTTAAAGTGTAAAGCGTTGCATCTTCTATTGCTAATGTTTGGTCAAATTTCTTAACCTTTACGCCACCTGCTAAACGTGCATTGTAACGACCTTTTACAAAGAACAATGCTTTTTTGGATGGAATTTGGTCAGATTCAACAACTTGAATGTTGTATGGTAAAGCTGTTACCCATTGACCGTTAGCTGTTTGAATTGTATTTCGGAATTGGACAGCAATAGCATCTGTTGGGTTAACAACCATTACAACTTTGCCTCCAACTTTTACTTTTTTACCTTTTGCATCTTCAGATAATGCAGAAACAACACCGTGTAACTCTTTTGCAATAGTTTCACCAAATTCAGATGGTGCAAATGTTAATGTACCGCTTGAAGCTTTATCAGTGATAGCCCCTGTAGATGCATTCACATCTTTCATTAGTCCAATTGGTTCTTTTTTAGTTGATCCTCCACCATTTACAAAACCGTACTCTAAACCTGTAGAATATGATTCTACTAGTAATGTACGAACGTAACGTTCAATCCACACTGGACCTAATTCCAACATATCGTTTGGAATAGCTGCAAATGCTGTTAATTTAAGTTGGCCAACCTCTTTATCACTAAATGCAGAAGATACTTGTCCTGCAATACCTTCGAATAAGTTACCCCATGCATATGCTTTTGTTGGGTCTGAATCAATATAACGAGTTACTGCTCCTAAATCTTGCAATCCAAGCGCATCAAGCAATGGATATTCATTCGCTAATTCTTCAAATACACGTTCTACAGTTGTTACAGGAAGAATTGAATCATCAGAAAATCCACCAGATGTTGCAACTTCATTAAAGAACTTCATTTCTTCTGAAGTTAATACATTTTGACCGCGTTGTTGTAAAACTGAACGATCTAACATTTCATTGTTTACTTGTGCAGCAACTGCATTTGTAACTTCTGATTGCAATACATCAAAATAGTTTTCGAATGCTTGTGATTGTTCTTCTTGGGTTGATGCTTCGTTTGATAATACCGATGTTAACTTTGCTTTCGCATTTTTAAAAGCTTCTGATTTGTTAAATTTAATTACCATTTTTACATTCCTCCGATTTTTAGATATTTAAAAAAGCCATACAAGCACTGTTTTGTTTTACAGGCGTAGGCTTTTTAGGTTCCTTATTTTCAAATTGTTCTATCTTATTTTGCATCTCTTGCATTTTAGCTTTAAGTTGAGTAATCTCATCATCTTTGTTTTCTTCCACAGTTGATGATGAAGATGACGATGCAAAACCAATTTCAACAGCTTTTTGAGCACTAAACCACGTTTCAGCATCTACCATGTTGCGTATTTCTTCACGACTAACATTAGCTTTAGTCATGTAAATATCAATGATGCCATCTTCTAAATTTTCAAGGACATCTGCTTCTTTTCGCATTTCTGTTTTAGTTCCCCAAACTATGCTACTAGCTTCATGAATCATAAGCATTGAACCCATTCCCATGATTAATTCATCTGCAGCCATAGCGATAACAGATGCTGCTGAACATGCCCAACCATCAACATTAATTGTGACTTTACCATTATGCTTTTTCAGACGGTTGTAAATAGCGATTCCATCAAATGCATCACCGCCAGGAGAATTAAGATTGATTGTAATATCTCCATCTATGCTATTTAATGCATTGTCAATATCACTAGCTGAAACTGAATCTTCCCACCATGAATCACCAATAACACCGTAAATAGTGATTTCTGTAGTATCTGTTGCTTCATTGTGAAAAGTCTCGAATTTACGATTAACCTTTTTTAATTGCTCGTTGTAAGATTGATTTTTAAAGGTTTTAAGAAAATCTTCTTTTAATATTTGTCTCATTCGTTCTCACCTCCTTCAACGGTAGTACCCATTTCTTGATAGTTTTTAGTAATGTAATGTTTGTCCAGGTTAGTATCTGTTGATGGCTCATACCCAGCCTCCTGTCTGATTTCATTTCCAGTAAATGCACCAGAAGAAACAAGTTTATCTACACTAGCTGCAATATCAAATAGGCTGTTATATGAAATACTTTTAACCTCAACTTTTTGGCCATTTAAAAATTCTTGTTGTGTGAAAAACTTAGAATTTGCTTCATCTTTAATTTTTTTGAGTAGTGGACTAACAGTGTACATCATGTAGTTTTTAGTAGGCTTTTCTACATCTGCCATATCACCATGAATTAAACTGATTGGAATGCCTATAGCCATTGCTACTTGATCTAAGAATCCGTTTGTAACTTTATTAATTTCATCCACACTCTGGGATGAAGAATTACCTGAAGCATGTTCCTTATACTCAATTCCTTTTTGTTGAGGGACTATAGCTACGTCCTTGTCACTAATTGCTTTGTACATGTTATCAATGAATTCTTGTAGTTTAGCTTGTTGTTCTTTTGACTTAGCTGCGATCATATCCATATCAACGGTGCCACGGATTTGATTTTTTCGTTTTTGGGAATTTAATATTCGACCAAATAAATCGCCATAATCTTTATACAAGCCGTCAATTAATGGTGCTAAATTTTCGTTCTTATACCTTAAATGAATGACTTCACTTTGTTTGAATGTTCGTTTAAACATGTAATCTTTAATAGTCACATCGTAAAAGGTATCCTCGAATACTGCATATTCGTTATGGCCGAATGAATCAGCAATAAGTAAGTCACCATCATCAGCTTGAATTACAAGACATTCATTGTCATAAACCAACTTATCGATAAAGGTTTGCCAAAATGTACTTGCAGTCATGTTTTTATTTGGCCTTACGTTTAATCGATAATACAGTTCATCTTTTTCATACTTATCTCCATTTCGGATTCTAAATTCAGATTGACTTATAGTTCTTGCAAGAAACGAAACGCAAGTATCTACTGCTAAACGCTTCATGTGAATTCTTGTGGACGTATCTTGAAAAATATCAAGATCAAACATGAATTCTACCTCGCTATTTCTTTTAAATATTGCATCTAAGAAACCCATTTTTTCTCCTCACCTCCTTTAGAATTTGATATCACCAATGAAGAATTCATTATCCTCAACTATTTCATCTGCTCGATACATACCATGAACGAAAGCTTGGAAACCATCAGTTTTTCTACGAATAGGCTCTTTTTTCATATACTCTTTGTTGCCATCTTTTTTAATAACAACAAGGACATTATTCGTGTACCAACGCATTAAAGGATTATCCCCAAAAATAATTTGTTGATTTGCAAATGCTGTTTCAATCCTTGGCGCTAACAAGCTGTGGATGGCTCTAGGATTACGAATTACTTCTACTTCAAATCCTTCTGCTTCAAATAATGGTTTTAATATTTCCATTCGAAAATTATCAGCTATTATTTTTTTAATAACGTAGTATTCACGCATCTTTACAAACCATTGAACAATTATATTTGGGTCAATTGTAGGTCCTTCCACAACAGTGAGGAGACCTTGTTCTTCCCATTCACGAATAGGTGCAAATTTACGCTTACCAGCCATTTCAGCATCCTGTTTTTTCGAATAACTGTAATACTTATCAGCAAATTCTTTTCTAACATATGAGTGCGTTTGGAATACATAATTTCCTTCATCTCTAAACAGAAGACCACATGCAGCAAAATCTCGAATACTTGCATAGTCAAGACAACCGATGCACTCTTTATAAAGGACATTTGGTAATGGCTTATTTGTAGCAAGAATTTCTTCCCAAGTTGCTACAGATTTTTCTAAATCAGTGATAGGAAGGTTCATACGCTTTGTCATGAACTCTTCTCTATTAGATGGATCATCTTCTAAATCTTCATATTCTTCATAGATGGTATCGAATAAACCTTGAGCATAATCGCTTCTTGGTTCACTTAGCATTGGGTTAGCTTTTTCCCAAGAGGAAATATCATCGACTTCACTTTCATCATCTAATTTACAAATGAAAGGAAATAAAGCGTTTGGCCGAGCTTCACCATTTAAAACCTTCAATGCTTTTTCTTTCATCTTGTCTAGGAAACCGTCACGCACATAACCATCTGTGCCAATATAAAATTCTCGTGGATTAGGTTTCTTACCAAGACCGGAAATATGAACTCTTACATCTTTATTGCTTTCAAATTGGTGAATCTCATCAAATACAACAGCACCATCACGCAAACCATCTTTTGTTTCACCGTTTGATGTTCGAAATTTTAGAACTGATTCTGTTTTCTTATTTGTGATTTTTTGTTTAGTACGTGCCCACATTCCCTTTAAAGTGTTGCTTCGGCCAATTACATTGTAGGTTTCATCAAAAGATGTTTTAGCTTGTTCTTCTGAGTTGGCTACAATTGAGATATTGTATTCTCTAATGCCATGCAATGGGCTTGTTAGGAAATGCGTAATACCGGAAATAATACCGTTCTTACCAGCACCACGTCCCATCATCCATAAGAACTTACGATAGAATACGCGGTTATTCTTCTTGAAAAATAAAAAGATGAAAGCAATTAAAAACCGTTGGAAAGCTTCGGTTGGAAAATACCATTTCTCAATAAACCGAATACAGTTTTCAATCATTTCATCATTGAAATACAAATCATCTCGACTAAGTACATCATTTTGCAAGTACTCAATCAGTTGGATTCGTTCTTTATTTAGTTTTATCTGTCCAGTTTCATAAAGCTGAATATATTCGTCTACGTACTTATTTGAAATCAAATTAAATCATCTTCCGTGAAGTTTTCTTGTTCTTCCACAGTTGATGCAGTTGAGGTTGTGCCTTCACTGATGAAATTGAAAGTTTTCTCGAGTGCAATTAATTGTGAATTAATTTTAGTCTTATCATTCAAAGCTGGATGTGATTTAATAAATCGCTGCGAGCCATTTTCAATAGTTACAGTTGCTCCATCACGTTGAATCGCTTCATCACATAGTGCATCAATTTTCAGAAGTTCTATATATCGTTGAACTTTCTTCACTTCCATTAGATCACCAGTATCAATCTTACTCATTAATTGGTCTCGTAACTGTTCAATCATTTGTGTCATGCTACCCCCTCCCCTCTATATAGCCCCTAACGTGCGCGAATATATTTAAAAATCTGGACAGAACAGTCCACCTCCCGGTGCCCCAATTTCGAATAAAATCGAAACCTTTTGACCGGGGGGTACTTACCATTTTTCATCTTGTTCCCATTTATTTATCTTTCTTTCAAACACTCGTCCATGTTCTTTGTTGTGACAATCAACACAAATGGTTTCAAGGTTATCAATCTCTAATGCTAGTTCAGGATGATGTTCGAGTTCTTTAATATGATGGACAACAAGTTGTATCTTCTTTCGCTTTGCATGTTCACTGAATTCATTTGTGTCAATGCGAACAATACCTTTGCCTTTGCATTCCTGACATTCATAGTTGTCTCGTTTCTTTACTTCTTCTCGAAGTCTTTTCCAATCGCTACTGTCATAGAACTTACGCTTTTGTTCTTTGGTTTTGTATTCATTCATTGATTGTTACTCACTGCCTTCTAATCGTATTGGCAACTTAACAGGTGGTTGAGTTAGTCCTTTAATAAGTCCTTCTGCAACCCACTTACCAACTTGAATACTTTGTTGAGCATTAAGGAACTGACCACGCTTAATAATGTCTGCAATGATTTCATTCTCTTTATCAAAACGTTCTTGTTCAGTCATTGTGAAACCTCCAATCGTGTTGGTAGTTCATCTAATTCAGTTAAACATTTATCACAACGAGAATAGGCTACATCTTCACTGTAAAGAGTTGTATAGCTATCATGACCACACTTTGGACATTTCCAAGCATTATCAATAGCTTCTAACTCATCAGCCAATGCACCTGCATGTTTAGCTATAGCCTTTAACTTACGTCTTGATTTGTTATCGAATCCTAATTCAATTGTGATACCTTTAATGTTTCCCATGCTTATCCCTCCACACTTAATACATGTTATTAACCAATCTTTCAAACTCTTTTTGTATTATTCTTTTTACTTTGTTAACATTCATTGAATCATTAAATGTTATCTGTTCTTCACCAATCGTTCTGATAACTCCATCTTCAGTACCATACTTAATCAAATACTTATGAGGTTGTCGTCCATTCATATCATCTGAAACATATTGATAATCAATTGAAGCAACACCTTTTACTCTCTCACCATCTACATATACAATTGGTGGTTTCGTTACATCTGATATTTCAATCCTTACATTTGCCATGCATATCCCTCCAATAAAATTAATTAAATAAAATCGTTCGCATCATGTTACATAAGTTTTCACAACTCTCTTTGTCATTGAAAGGTAAAGAATAATATACAGTGCCATCAAGATTGGGATACCATTTATTACTATTTTCATCGTATACCGACTCTACAATTATGTTCGCCATCGTTATCCCTCCACAGTTATTACTTAGGTCCAACATGAACCAGACCTTAATTACACACCCATAAACACATACGACCATTCATATGCATTTATCGTTGCATAATCATTCATCTGTGACGTTTTAAATAGAAAGATGATAATTTATACTAGATTGATATAAAACGTCTGTAATCGAATGCTATGCGCTTTTAAATTGATACATAATAAAAAGCACCAGATTATTCCGATGCTTTTTCATTTAACTTTTCAATTATGTATGATAAATTTTCGACGTTTTTCTTTCTGAAGTTTCTACCAACAGCTCTAAATAACCCTCTAGCTATATTGCATAATACTCTTTTAGAATGCACATCAACTATAAATGCTTTCTCTTCTAAACTAGCATCAACATGAGCTCCACCGCTTTTATTTGCTGAGTGCTTAATAAAATCGAATATTGTAATATCTTGTTTTTTATTTTGCAAAGTTATAGATAAGATAACCTGATTTAGCCAATCACTTAAAGGAATTCTCGGTTTTTCATAATCAAACAGTTCATCTGGCACAAATGAATTTCCATCTACAGTTAAGTTTACTAATTCCTTGATCTGATGCAATTGAGGATTGGGTTGTATTTTTCTAATAAGAGAATTATCAATTATCTTGCTCCCACGTTTAGAAGTGTCACAAAGAATCAACCTTAATTGAGCAGCAATCACATTGTTAAATTCTTCTAACTCAAAGAATTCCACCATCATTATACTGTATTCTAAAATTTTCATTGCTTCATTATATTTACCGCGTATTCCTGTGTTTGATCTAGTGAATACCATATCTTCTCTCGACATATCTTATTCCTCCCTTTTATATACATTTTAACCAATAAAATTAAAAAGACCACCCTTTTTGAGTGGTCCATATCCAGAGGAGGAAACTCATGTCATGAAGTACTTTTATCAAATACTCCATGCTACTACTTTAATACATTATTTTGCGAACTTCGCTAGTGTCAGGAAGTTCAGTTTTTCTACGAACTGTGCATTAGTTCTCCCTCAATTCTTCTAAACTATATCCCAACTTGTTTAATTGTCTCTCAACCTCTTCTTTTCCTTCTTTTCCAAAGTACGCTGGGTCTGCGCCAAGAACTTTAGTTGCTTCCTCCATCGCTTTGATAAAAATCTCATCTTTAATATCGGTCATACTTACTCACCCTCCCTGCGTTATACTTTTCTTTTATCATTCACTAAACCCACCCAATCCGTTTAGCAGTCTCATCAATCAATATGTTTCGTTTACGTAATACCTTATGTCTCGACATATACAACTTGTCTGCAATGTCCTCCCATTCGAAGAAATCATTCTTGCACCAATACCGCATCTTTACGATTGTTTTAGAATCATCATCAAGATCCACATATAACTTGTCGATTTCATCCACAATATGCTTTAGATTCTGATAGAGCTTGTCTTCTAATAAAACAATTGCCTTCTGTTGAGTTGTATTAGATATTCTCCCAGAAGAAATACCGCCTATTCGTTCTTCTTCCTGGTATGGATTCAATAATTCCCATTCACGATATTTCAATTTCTTTTTATTCTGCTCATGGTTTATCCAATATTCTTCGATTTTCTTTATGTCTGTACGTGTTAATGCCATGTGCAGCACCTACCTTTTTAATTACGTATTAACCTACCTTGCTTTTCTAACTCATACACTTTTCGTTTTACAGCTTCACGCGGTTTACCGATTAATTCACCAATGATGCGATACGTGCCAAATTGAACACCGTTTTCTTCCACAAATTGAATGATGATTTTTTCCTGCTTTGTGGTCCAACCACGATTGTTGTAATTACCTTGCGATATATTCGTACCATTTACTTTGTTTAGAATATTAATCGCTAATTGTTCTAAACTTTTCTTACAATAAATATCGATTCCATTCACTCTATAATATTGTTTGCAAATAGGATTGCATTTACATTTTCGAGTGGTCTGAATTTCTTCAATAGTCGGTATACTATTCAATTGCTATACCTCCCGATACAAACTGACGTTCTTTTTAAGAGTAAAAAATATATGTTATTCGTTCACTTTAACTTCATAACCATGGTCTTTTGCTAATTGAATTAATGTTTTCTTACCTTCTCCATGCGAATCTCTTGTAGATGCATGTCCATCTGAATAAGCTTTTAATTTACCATCAATATGCAAGTCGTAACGATATTCTGATGGATTCCAAGAAACGATTGCTTGATTGTTCATTTGTTCACCTCTTTTGTTACGCTTTTTCTACGGAATGCACATTAATTTAATTCTGTTATATAACCTTCTCGATTTATCCAACCTTCCATATTATTTTCAATCATTTCATAAATTTGTTCTTTTGTTTTAGGTGTTATTGCATGTACTTCGAAACGGATGCCTAAATGGCGACCAATGTAACGATATCTACCGTTTGGAATCGTTCCTGCATACCAACCATCATGAGGTCTTTCGTCCATGTAATAAACAGGCATACTATTTCCCCCTTTCTATTGCACAAAATTCTTCTACTGTTCACTAAACCCCTGTACTCCCAAATCCATTTACACCACGATCACCACTGTTTAATTCCTGTACTTCCACAAGTTCAATATCAGGAATCTTTTGAAATACTGCTTGTGCTACCTTATCGCCTTTGTTGACTAAAATTTCTTTACTCGATACATTTATGGCAATTACACCAACTTCACCACGATATGAATTATCTACGGTTCCAAATATTACTTTTAATCCGGTTTTAAGTGATAATCCACTCCTTGGTCTTACTTGAAGTTCGTAATTACTAGGCAATTCAAATGCAAGTCCTGTATTAATCTTTTTAGTTTCAAACGGCCAAATAATCATATCCTCCACAGCTATTAAGTCGAATCCACTATCAGTTGGATGTGCTTTAAATGGGATAACTGCATCTTCTACTAATCTTTTAACTTTTATTTTCAAACTCATACCCTAACTCCTCCAATGTTTTTCTAGCTAGATGTCCTTTATCCATTTCAACTTCCGATGGGCTAAATATTCGTTCATCATCACGAAATACCCAGTTACCTTGTTGAGCGTAGAATCGTGCAGTTTTGATTAATTGCTCGTTTTCTCTTGCTAGTTTCATATGTGATTCGTTCAACTTAACCTTTAAAACTTGCAGATAAACAAGAAAATCAATTATTTCTTCACTAGCGTGTTGGATCCATTCTTCCACAGAATAATCATTTGGATTAACAGTGGTACCATACTTAGCTAATCCTTTGGCTGTTTGATTTTCGAGTAAGGCTTGTACATTTCTTATAATTGGATTTGCTATGATTTCATCTGAAATGGTCATTATGCATTCACTTCCTTTAATGCATTTAGTACAATAGCATTCGATTCATGCACCTTTTTTAAATAGCTTTCGATTGACCTAATTTCGTTTTTATCAATGAGCAGTTCATTTGTATGGATAAACTCCAAAGCGCTTAATATCGACTTAGAATAGCCCTTAAATCGCCAATTAGTTGAATATTCTTTTGCAACTGGATTATAAACAGTTTCTAAACGTTCGACAGTAACATTCAAATTGTCATATTCTTTAATTCTGACTTTTCCTAAATCTATTAAAATAGCTTTTTCTTTTGTCATTTATTCTCACCATCATTTCCATAAAGTGCTTCATGCGCTACTTCTCGCATTCTCCATGCTTGTGGATTTGTAGCTTCGATTTTCCATCTAATCGTTTTTAAAGCTGAACGTAAGCGAATATTGTCTTCTCTAAGTGAATCTATCTCACGTAGCAATTCACGTTCATAATGCTTATCCATCAAGCGTTCACTCCTTGTTTTATTTCATCTATCCAGTTATTAATTTCTGTAACTTTCTTTTTTACCGTTTCTCGTGCATCACCCAGTTGTGATAAACGAGTGCGAACTTTTGCACGTTGTTTAACGCTATTATTTCCTTCATCCTTTTGCATTGCGAACAATTTATCCGATTCTTTATCAATACGTTTGTTGTACTTTTCAATTTCTTGCAAGTAATGATTCTTAGCGGTAAGAAGTATTGATATGCGTTCATTCATCACGTATTCGCTCCTTCCACAATCTCAAAAGATGTTGCTTTAACAATTACTGAACCTTTAAAAAATCGTTGAGCACGTTTTGCGCTTTTTAAATTGTCATGAGCTTTAATGGATGGCTTTGTACTACTACCGCCACCCATTGGAAAATTAATTACTTTACCATGCTCATTTATGTTTGCAATTAAAAACACTTCATCTGATTTCGATGTGCAATTGAGCATCACTCATCACCTTCCACATCATCAATCTTCAACTGACCTTCTGGAACTGTAACCGTACCATCTTTATTAACCTCATATTTAATACCTTCATGAGGTTCCTCATAAAATTCCTCAATACTCATTTGAGAAGGTTGAATAAGTAAATCTACATTAGATCCAGCAAATGGATAAAACTTATCGATTTTACCTTTGCTATCTGCATTGACATTAAATTTAAGGACTGTCTTTTTGCTATCACGTTGGATGTTTGCAAATTCAGCTGCAATCGGTTCTAGTTCACTTTTAGCAATTTCCAACACTGTGATAGAACCAGGCATTTTCAATAATTCATCAGCATGTGGAAGTTCATCAGATAATACATGGAACATTAATACTTCCTTTTTGTCGTCTTTTTGCATCTTTTTGAATAATACGTTTAGTTGAATGTTTGTCATTTTAATTTCCCCTTTATTTAGCTAATTTTTGTTTTTTGCGTTCTTTCCTAGCTTTCTCGTAATCTTCTAATTCAATCCATCCACCATCAATCTTTGAAAATTTTACTAGTTTCAGAACAAACGGAAAGCGATATTCGAACAGTTTCTTTTTGAGTTTGAAGTCAGCTGTTAAGAATCCTTTAACATCCACTACTTCGATATGTCCATCTGAATAATGGACTTCAAAATCTGCTTTATATTTAATCGGGCGGATTTTTTTATCACTTTTCACATAGCCTTCGAGCAATATATATTCTTTTTGCATTAAGAATTCTCTGACTGCCCCTTGCTGTTCAAGTTGTTTTAAGTACAAGTAGTAATCGGATTCCATCTTAGAGTCGAAAGTTATTCCATCAACTTCTACTTTTTTATTTTTGTATTTGCTAGTCATTTCATCACTCCTAGAAAGGCAAGTCCTCTTCAGTCACTTCTGTTCGTCCATTGTTAACAGGTGCAAATGGATCTTCATCAACTCTTGAATAATTTTGATTCATATTTGAATTGGATTGAGTCGATTGATAATTTGTTTTTTGCGTTTGACTACCTTGCGTATTATTACGTTTACTTTCTAAAAACTCGATACTGTTTGCTATGACCTCTGTTGTGTAAACGCGTTTTCCGTCTTGCCCTTCATAGCTGCCTGTCTGAATTCTTCCAACAATACCGATTCTGTCACCTTTCTTTTGATAGTTTGCTAGATTTTCAGCTTGTTTTTTGAACACCTTACATGTAATAAAATCTGTTTCATACTCACCTTGCTGATTTTTGAACTCTCGTTGAACAGCAAGTGTAAAATTACAAATCGCTATTCCAGACGGGCTAAAACGTAATTCAGGATCTTTTGTTAGTCGACCAACTAATTGAGTAGTATTCACGATCTACTACCTCCATTGTTTTTTATCTTTATCAAATATCATTGCAGTTGCGGGAAAAATTATTGTTGCATCTCGTATTTCTCTCAGTGTTTTATATTTTTTCTCTTCAGGGAACCAAAAACTCATATCAAGTTCATCTGTAATATCAAAAACCTTTTCAGGCAGCATTCCAAGTTCATTTAAACAATGCCCTCTTGCTGATTTTTCATCCACCGCAAACACAAGAAAATGTTGATTATTGCCAATTGGCATTGTATAGAGTTTAATAATCTTTAAATCTAATTCATTTCTTTTTTTCATCTCTTCCACTTCGTGGTAATTAACCAAATCCCAATTTACTGAATTTGCGTTATCTGTTCCTTTTACAACGTTATTTTTTATTAGCCAATATACAGCGTAGGCGAGTTTTTCTTCGTCATACTTGATAGAGTCATATAACAACTCGTTATACGTCATGAATAGCTCCCGTAAACATGTTGTATTTAGCATGAAGTGTCCCCACTCCACCTTCTCGATGTTTAGCAAGAATCATTTCTAATGAATCATCGTTTTCATCTTTGCTGTAGTAGGCATCACGATAAAGGAACATTACTATATCTGCATCTTCTTCAATACTCCCACTTTCACGTAAATCCGATAGCATTGGTCGCTTGTCTGGTCTTTTTTCTACACTTCTTGAGAGCTGCGCTAATGACACGACAGGACAATTAAACTCTTTTGCAATGGCTTTTAACGATTTTGAAATATCAGATATAGCTAAGTGCATATTTCCTTTAAATTCTTCCTTAGCTTTAATCAACGTTAGATAATCAATAAATATCATCAACTGTTTTCCTGGGAATTGATTTTTTACTTTTCGTACCTTCATGCGTATTTCTTGCACTGTTTGCCCACTCTTATCAAAAATCTGAATGTTTGTTTCGCTTACTTTTCCAATCGCATCCATCCAAGTTCCTTTTTGTCCATCTGATAACCGTTTATATAAATTTTTCATTTTCGAACGATTATAATTTCCTGTTGAAGCAATTAAACGATCGCGTAATTTATTTGCACTCATCTCTAATGAAAAGATAATAGGTATGCAACCATGCCAACCTGCTTGTTTGGCAAAATGCAACATGACATCCGTTTTCCCCATAGATGGACGAGCTGCAATAATAATCAAATCACTGTTTTGCCATCCATTTGTTGAATCTTGCAATGTCTTAATTCCTGTTGGTATACCTTCTGGTTTTTCTTTTGAGTTCCATGGCTCTTCTACAACTTCTAAAACTAATTCTTTAATGTCGTTGTAATCATCAACCTTGTTAGCAACTAAGTTATTGAGTTCAGTAGTTATTTTGTCGAGATTCCAATTTTCGTATTTTGCAATTTCTAAAATGTTTAATTTTTCTTTTTCACGCCAATTATCGATTAACAACTCTACATAACTATCAAACTTTAATTCATTAGCCATGTTCTGTATTCGATTCAACTTACCAGCTCCACCGAACTCTTCAGGCTTACCAGTAGTTAATAAAGTTACTAGATCAATTGCTTGTCCTTTTGCTGCTAGTTCCTTCATAGAGAGAAAAATATTTCGATTTTCACCGACTTGAAAATATTCAGGCTTCAAATCTGAGTCACCTAACAAATGTGGAGCCTTTAATATGGTCCCTAAGATTGCTTCCTCTGTAAGCATCAATCCTCACCTCTTGAATAATCGATATTTAAAGGTTTATAAATTGTCATTTGTTCAGTTCCATTTTGTTCGCTAAAAGGTGTTCTCTTCTTTTGCTCATTTTGCATTTTAATAAGCAATTCAGAATATCTTTTTCTTAATTTAGAAGGAGATAAAACATTGGATTTCCAAAAGTCATCTTGTTGAACCCATTTGATTAGTTTTGAAATCTCATGTTTATCTCTTTTATCCAGCTCTATAAGTTTTCTAAAATCATCACACCATGTTTGCTTATTAGGATCCTTAAATTTTTGGTCGTTTTCACGTATTTTTGAGATAAAGAAATTTGCCAATTTCATCTCATCGGAATCCTCCTCGTAAAAGCGTGAGCGTTTGCGAGATATATTATTATTTACATTATTAACATTATTGTTTGTGTTCATTTGTTGTTCATTTGTTGTTCGTTTGTTGTTCATCTGTTGTTCACTTTTTTTAACACATTCACCTTGAACCGTTGATACAAAAGCGTTTTCGTGCGTTATTTGTTGTTCACTTTTTTTGTTGTTCTCATTTTTGTTCACAGGTTTGTCACCGAATCTGTTGTTCATCTGTTGTTCATTTAGTTGATACATAGACCAATTAATCACAGTAACGACGCTGTATTTCGTTGTTTTTTTGATGTTCACCATATGCATCTTCTCTAGAGTGCCTAACCATCTCCACAAGGTGATTGAAGAAACAATATCTCCTTTTATTGCTCCTCTGTTAAATTCATAAGCTAATGAATCTCGACCAGTAACAAACTGGCCGGGTTGTAACTTTATTATCTGTGTACCAACTAATTGCTCATGTTCTGCGTGAGATGCTTTTAATAAGCAATGAATCCAAAGCTTAAGCATGCCCGCGCTAGAATATATTGGGTTGTCCATGAGCTTTCTGTGTAGACTAATCCAACCGGACATGCATTACCCTCCTATTCCAATAAAAACTCGATTTCAAAAGTATTCGTAAGTTTTTTAGTTGCTCGGCAATACTCGCATTTTTCACATCGCATCGGTTTCTTTTTGCCTTGTTTTATTTCTAAAATTCCTGGTGTATAAATTTCGGCATATTCTTTTTCAAAATCAAACCTAGATTCATCGAAATGTAGTACTGCTTTATCAGGTGGATTTTCTTTCGTTACAGCTACAATGTAAGGGGAATAATACTCACCTGTATTTTGAAAGATTATTTCACGATAAATAGCCATTTGAAGTACATAATCATAGGCTTCTACGAAAGATACATACTTGTTGTATTTGTCACTCCAATAGCGCTTAGAAAGACTTTGAGTAGTCTTTATATCACTAAAAGTTTTACGATCATGATTGATTGAATCAACTTTTATTTTCCACTTAGCTCCGAACAGTTTACCTGTGTAAATAACCTCTTTTTCACCTTCAAGCGCAAACATAGAAAACTTGTCATCTTTAAGCGTTTGAATCATTGCATCAGCTTGTTCAAAATCTGAATATTTTCCATTACTACGTTTTTTAAAGATTACGTCATGTTCTTTTTTACAAAAATTATTGAATGCATCATCACTTTCAAATGCACTATGCAAATATGATCCTACCGTTAAAGCATTAGAATATGGACGAACAAACTCTCCTTTTAATTCTGCTAGTGATCTCGCTTCACACTGTACGAAATTTTTGAATTGTGATACTGACAAGTATTCAACGTTTGCTTCTTGTGAGTAGTAGTTATTCTGATTTAGCAAGGTTTTCTGCAACAGTAGTCACCTCTTTCTCGAAGTCTGCTGCAAGTTTACTAGTTTGTTTTTTACCAGTCTCTTTGTCGAACCAATCTTCAACTTTTGACATTCCATCTTTAAGCGAGTTGAATATTTTAATAAGTTCAACATAATCATGTTCAGTGAAAGATTCTGCATTATAACCAAACTTTGTTTCAATCATTTCTTGAGTAACACGATAATTTTCCTTAAATGCTTTTAGAGCATTTGAAACTCTATCTTTTAAGGGGCCTTTGTTATTGCCAGCTAATGTATTTGTACATTCGCCAACAGCTTTTTCGACAACATCGCCAGGAATCACTTCTAAAATACAAGCACGTAATCTGCGAGAACCGTCATTTGCAACCTTTTCGTAAATATCTCTAGGATCTGTTAGTTGTTTTAGTGAACCTTTTGCTTTTATTGAATGTTTTACCGTGAAAGTTTTTTCTACTCTCACGTTCGTTTCTAAGTCCCATGCATAAGCCATTGCCACTGATTCACCATTACGTTGTTCTAATTCTTTAACACCAAACGATAAGTTTCCCCAATTTTGTGCTAATACTTCTGCTAGTCGAATTGAAGGTCCAGTTACACGTTGACCGCCTTTGGGATATGAATACATTGCCACTTGAGCAAGCGCCGGCCGTTTGCAAGCATCTAAAATTCTTTGTTCTGATTGAAATGAATTTCGAGGAAATTGTTTTGCTAAGAATATAGCCCCTTTTACTTCTTCCATCTCACGAGAAGCACTAGCCTGTGCTAGCACTCCTTGTTGCGATTGATGAAGTGATGGTTGGTTATTATTAAATTGAGTTGTTAAATCATTCATGTATATTTCCCTCCATTTTGTGATATAGTGTTACTAGAAAAAATCTTTTCCTTAACGCTCGTTAAAGACTGCCATCTTTAGCGAGTTTTTTATATTTCCACCAATTCAAGCGCATTTCTAACCTTCTTCCTTTTTGCTAATCTATGTTTATATGTTGGAGTAAGATAAAATTTAATAGTTCTTATCTGTACACCTTTTTGATTAGCCAATTCCTCTAAAGTGCCAATTCCAACGATGTTTTCACCTTTGTACAACGCATACTCTTTCAAATTTTAGCAACCTCCTTCTTCCGCATTACTGCAAAGTAGTTACTAATCGCTTGATGGTCTGAATATCTAAATCTGCTTAACCTATCGATTGAATTCCCTTCATAGTTGTAACGTTTAACTTCTTTGTGTTCCTCGCCACGTTTAACTAATTCAAAGCCACGTTTTTCTAAGTCAGCAATTGCATTATCTAACTCGTATTCTCTTGCACGTTTGATTTTTACGTCTCCGAAAGGTTTGCGCCATCTGTCCAATTAACTCACCTCCTTTAAGGTGCCGGAATTTCTTTAACTCGATTAGTAAATCTGTGGATGAGCGTCCATAAATGGCTTGTCTTTTTACTAAGCAACCAGTTTTCTGAATTAATTCCCATTGACTGCAAATACTTGTGTTCAGCGACTGTTAGGCGTTTACCATTCTTCATGCTTTCACCTTCAATCCTTGTAACCTAATGAAAGTTTTATTAGATTCAAAGTTTCAATAATCCCATCTACTTTCCCGGACTGTTCTTCTCTTCGTATTGAGCAATCAACGTAGTATCTATATTTACTTGGGTCTGTATACAATTCTCTGTTTGCTTCAGCAACTTCGTTATTTTTGAGATCCAGCATTTTTTCTTCGTCTTCTAAAAACTCTTCGATTGAATGAACAATTTTATGAATGAAATCATCCTTATCAATGACTTTGCTGTGAAGATCATCTACAGCTTTGTCTTTAAAATAATTACTTTTAGAATCTACTAATTTGACTAAGCTTCCATTTTCATCAATATAGTTAACACTTGTAATTTTGTTTTCGTATATAGTCGAACCCTTGATTTCGAACTCTTTGCCATCTAATAAAAGAACTTGTTTCATTTTGATTCCTCCCATTTCATACGATTATTTTTATTCGATTCAAGCAACATTAAATATCTCAGATACCCGGGTAACTTCCGCCATTGCTTGTTGTTGATTAGCATTAGACCACCTCATATTGTGCGTTGGTGTCGTCAATGATAAATGTTCCAAAATTATCCGATTGAAAACTTTCATTGCAATCTTCTAAATCATCAGCGTTAGCAGGTTTATGAGTAAAATTGAACTTACCATTAGTTCTAATTTCTAAATCCATTCCCATTACAACTTCATCTGGTTGTACAGCCTTCAAAAACTCATTAGGAACATCAATTTCAAGCGCTCTAGCTAATGCGATTGCTTTACCTATGTGTTCGTTGAATACGTCATCAGGTGCGCATTTGGCTATTCCTCTTTTTGTAACTAATCCATAATTTAAATCTGTAATTAAGCAAACTACCGTTCGTTTTTTAGAATTCACAACAAACCGTATTTCAATTGGCGACTTGTTAAAAAGATAGTACCTTTTGTGGGATTCGACTTGTTCTTCCACAAACTTCTTAGCTTGTTCAATCAACTTCGCACGTTTCTGATTAGCAGTTAACTCAACCTCTGGAAACGGTAATTTTTCAGCTTGTACATCGATGACTTCGAATACTTCTACTGTGGAAGGAGTGCGTTCTCTCCAATAAATTAATCTGCCATCTGCAACTAATTCATCCACTATATCATCTTGTTTAACTGGTCCATATATTTCACCTGACTTTAAACCTCCAACACTTATAGTTGGTCTGATATAGTCACCAGGCTTAGCTATTCTGTTCACACGTTTAAGTTTTAATCCATCATGTTCGATGATTTCAGTTTCAGCTACAGTTGCTGTTGTTTCTTCCACAGTTTCAGTTGATGTTGAAGCAACTTCACTTTCCAATTCTTCTGCTAAAGCTTTCATGCGTTCTACAATGTTTAATACTTTTTCAACGTTCAATTGCTTGTACATTTGAGTTCCTCCTTTGGATTATCCTTATTTCAAAAATTATTCATCGATGTTTGAAAAAAACTCTTAAAAGGATTCAAATTTTTCTCTTCTAAGAATTCATTTAATGTAAATACTTCTGACAAATTATATTCAATCGCATTAGCTCCACGTTCTTGTAAATAACGTACTAATGTCGATTTACCTGTAGGTCCTTGTATGCCTTCTACAATGATTGGTTTTCCGATACTAATCGCATATAGTAATCTTTCAATATCACAATTTGATAAAATACTTTGCAAGTATTTGTAATCATGTTCAATTATTTCTTCCTCACTATCTGCTGCAACAGGTTGTGAGGATTTTTGTTTTTCATTCATGTTTGTTCTCCTTTCACGAAAATATTAAGTAAAAATTATCTTCCAGAAACTTAGACATCTTACTTGCTAGGAATGCCCATTTCTCTCCTGACTTTTTTGGATAATAAACAAATCCACCATTTTCGACATCTAATACTTTTTTGAATCTAGGTTGATATAGTAATTTTTCTTTTAGCCATTCCTGTTTTTTGTTTGTTCTTTTTTCCAATTCCTTCATTGACCAAAAGCAACCAGTTAGTTTTTCTTGTTGTAGTTCTTCAAGTTCAATTTTATTTACAAGCACATAATCTTCTGGCACCGGAATTGTCAAATTAACTTGCATCTGTTGCATTTAATCACCTCAATCTAAATAGAAAGTATTTTTCTAATATGTTCAATATGTTCCTGAGCTTTTGGTCCATCTTTTCTACCGTTGATAATGTCAGATAGATAAGCGTTTGAAATACCTACTAAATCAGCAAGCTCTTTCTGTTTCATCTTTCGTTTAAACAGTTCTGATCTAACTTTTACGCCTAATTCTTGTTGCATAAACTAAACCTCGCTTTCCTTAAAAATTCATACCGTCATTAGCTCGGTAAAACAGTGTTTATCAGAAAAGTTAAAAAATAAGCTAAAATATTTGCTAATTTTGTTGACTGTAACTAACGAATTTGTTAGTATATAGACATAGCTAAATAAGACTTATAAAAGCCTATAAATTAACGCTTTAACCGTTCCCCAACGTTATTAAAGTTATTTTATTGGTTGTATTTTTTATACTTATTTAGCTGAATAATTAGCTTATGAACACAGTATACTAACATATGTGTTAGTTGTCAACTATATTACTAATATTTTTGTTAGTTTAAGTGTTCTAGCGTTAAGGATGGTTGATATGACTACGTTAGAACGTATAAAAAATCTTTGTAAACAATTTAATATTAGTGTGACGATTTTAGAAGAGAAACTTGATTTTCCTAAAAACACTCTTTATCAATGGAATAAAAGAACACCGAGTGTTGATAAATTAGAAAAAGTCGCAGACTACTTCAATGTTAGTATTGATTATCTTCTTGGACGTACTGACAAGAGAAACTATTTTGACCTTACTGCAAAAGATGAACGGGATATTCAAAAAGAACTTAATAAAATAATTGAAGGACTTAGTGATACAAATGGAAGTTATGCTGCTTTTGATGGACAAACTTTAGATGATTTAGACGAGGAAGATCGTGAATTGTTAATCGCATCATTAGAAAATTCTTTACGCTTAGCTAAACGTATTGCGAAACAAAAATTCACCCCTAAAAAATATAGAGATAAATAAGATTCTAGGAGTGTTGAATTTGGATAGAATTAAAGCTCAGGTAGAACGTTTAATCTACAAATGTGGAACAAACAACCCATTCACTATCGCCGAAAAGATGGGTGTTCAAATTGTATATGAACAGTTAGGAAAAATCCAAGGATATTATAATAAAATTTTTCGTGTCCCAATCATACACATAAATGAAAATGCTGAGAATCCTCTGTTCGTATGCTCACATGAATTGGGTCATGCTATAAATCACCCAGATACAGATACATCTTTTTTAAAGAAATACACACTTCTTTCAAATGACAAAATCGAGGTAGAAGCAAATACTTTTGCGGTTGAATTGCTTTTACCCGATGATGTTTTGCTCGATTTAATACATACAAATTACACTATCTATGATGCTTTTCGAGCAAACGGAATACCAGAGGAATTTGTTTATTTAAAAAAGTTTAATAAGTAAAATTTTTTATTTCTAAAAGAACATATATTCTTATTTATGTATATGATAATTTTTTATTGTGAAAATAATAAATAAAGGAGGAAAACTTATGGCAAGTTTAATAAAGAGAGGTAGTACCTGGCAATATACAGTTAATAATTATGTAGATGGAAAAAGAAAACCAGTTGTTAAAGGAGGATTTAAAACAAAGAAAGAGGCTCAATTGGCGGCTGCTGAAATTGAAACACAATTGAAAAAGGGACAACAAGTTGTAATTAAAGAAATACCTTTTTCTCGTTATTTTGAAGAATGGATTGAATTATATAAATCAAATCGTTATAAGACGACTTACAAACGATATATAAATTCGTTAGATCGTGTTAAAGAATATTTCAAAGATATACCTATTCAAAAGATTACTCGAACTGATTATCAAAAATTTATAAATGAATACGGAAAAGGAAAATCCAAAGAGACTGTACGAAAATTAAATACACATGTAAGATCTTGTGTTAAAGATGCAATTGAAGATGGTTTTATTTTTATTGATTTTACTAGAAAAGTTGAATTAAATGCTTCTAAAACAGCTAAAAAACCTTCAGAGAAACATTTAGATTACTTAGAAAGTGTAAGACTTTATAAAGAATTATTTAAACGTTTAGATAACACAACTTCAACATACCATTTAATACTTCTAGGTCTTGTTTCAGGTGCTCGATTTGGTGAATTAGTAGGTCTAACAAAAGATAGTTTTAATTTTAAAAACAATACAATTAATATAAAAAAAGCATGGGATTATAAAGACGGTTCTGGATTTGCACCATTAAAAAATGAACAATCAGAACGTACTATATCCATCGACAGAAAAGTTATGACTGAATTTAAGAAATTAATTTTATCGTTACCAGAAAATCCTTATGAATTAGTTTTCTTTCGTCCAACATCAACTAAGGTTGTAACTAACGAGGGAGCTAATAAATTACTTCGTAAATTATTAGAATCATTAAATATAGATACAATCTCAATGCATGGTTTACGACATACTCATGCGAGTGTACTTCTTTATAAAGGTTCTAACATTCACTCTGTATCTAAACGTTTAGGGCATTCAGATATTCAAACAACATTAGATCATTACGCACATGTTTTGAAAGAAATGGAGCAACGTGATGAAATAATAGCAATGAATCTATATGCAAAATAATCTTGTTTACCTTGTATACTTTTTGTATACATAATTTTAAATTCCTATCTTTTTTAATCGCATTTAATTATAAATAAAAAAACGTTTAAAATGCTGATAAATCAACACTTCAAACGTTTTTAAAATCACTCTTTTATAAGCAATTTTTCTTTAATTATGTCCCAGGAGGGATTCGAACCCCCGACCGACTTAAAAATTCAGAAAATTTATACCTTAACTGAACTCTACGTTTTAGTTGTCTTATTACCACTTGACTGTCATTGTGAGAGTCGATACTCTTACGTACCTAGTACGAATTCATCTTCTATATCATTTTAGCACTGACTCTTCTATTATTAAAGCCATATTTTTTTCATTCCTTTTTATTGCTATTCTCCATCTTCTTCCTGTTTAGCTCTGACATCTATTCATAATTTTTCAGCATTCTTTTATTATTTCGGACTTGTTTTCTGACATTTGTAAAATCATATGGATACCTTACTTATTTAATAAAAGTTCAATTTCTCATTTTTATTTGATTTAGATACTGCTGCCTATTCATCACACTTTAAATTGCTTATTTAATCTTTTCTATTCATTCTCAATTTTCCTTTCACAATTGGTTAATACAATAATAAAAGAGAATCCAATTTTTATGCTAAAAGGGATTCTCTTTGGATACAATTTTAAATTTTAAAATTCATATCTAATTCTCTTAATCGCTCGTATTTTCTTAAACAGAGCATCATACTAATTAGTTTTTCAAAACCTTCACGCTCTTGCTCTGTATTAGCCCTATCCAGCAATTTTGAAAATACATTTTGTTTCTCCTCATTGATAAGAATTTCGCTAATATTAATATGAAGCTTATCTAATAATTGATTAAGTTGTGGAGCTGATGGTATGTATTTGCCATTTTCTACATTGTTAATAATATTACTATTAACTCCAGTTATTTTTTCCATGTCTAGTAGAGTACGATTCCCTCTTTTCCCCTTAACTTTGTCCGCTAATAATTTTTTGGATATTTGGTCTTTCATATATTTCTCCTCTTTATTTTATATATTAAAAAGGGTTATGAACTCTCTCATTGTCATTAGCCAATTTATAATTTATTATACCATTTCGTTATTCTAAAACATTTGTATTATTTACTTCTCTCACTTTCAGATAATTCTCCCCATTCTCTAAGAGAACTTATCCATAATATATTTCATTACATCGACTTAACACAATAATCCTATGCTTTAACATAAAAAAAAAGCACTTAATGTGCTCAAAAAATTTTGTGGGTTATATCTTCGCTTTATTTTTCTCAAGCTCTGAATTGAATTTTTCCTTAGCTTCTTTAAAAGATTGATTTTCAATAAAATAAGCAATGCTAGATTCACATAACGCTAAAGTTCCTGCAGCTGCTACTGCACCAGAAATCGCTGACCCTGCACCTGGTATCAGTTTCGCTAATTGTCGAGCAACTTGTCTTAACGCAAAACCAATACCAACATTAACCCCTAATGCACCTATAAATTCTTTAATTGAATCTTTATTTATTTTTCTTCCACTTATAGCAGCAATAATAAGTATCATAGTAGTTTGCAGACCGGTAATTACAGGTAAATCAGCTATCGGAATAGGTACAGCCCCTACTCCCCCACACAAAGCAGAAATCCTTTTACCATATTTTCTTGCTAACTTTTTTTGGACAGATTTCATTTTAGACAATTTAGCCAACTGCAATTGTGCATCGTTAGGCAATTTTTCTATTAGATAGTTTAATAATTCGTCTATATTCCATACTGTTTCTTCAACCAGTTTTTTAGTATTCTCATCAAACATTTTATACGCAGCCGTAGGAATTACTTTTACTTCATATGGTGTAATGTTGTCTAATTTACGACTTAATTCAGAAACTGCCTCCTTTATATTATTTTGTTTAACAGTACTAATAAAAGGTGGTTCTTCTTTTTTAGGTGTTAACTCATCAACTTGAGTAACAACACCAACTACTGGAATTTCATAATCATGTAATTCTTTCACAATATTTATTAGCTCTTTTACTTGCTCAATATCTTCATCTATTCTTGCCCCAACTTCTTTTGCTTTAGATAAGAACAATATCACATCAGGACATTTATCTTTTACGGCTCTTTCTAACTCTTCTATAGGAGTTTGTTCTTCTGCACACTCTTCTGGCTTGTCCGATTCACCTAGACCACGTGTATCTAAAATTTCTAAGTCTCCTAATTCCGATTTATAAGAATGCCAATTCCCTCTACCTGTTTGAGCTTTTACATCTCCTGTTTCAGCTACATAAGTATTAAAAATTGCATTAATTAAACTAGATTTGCCCGACCCCCTTCTTCCTACTATCATAATTCTCGGTGCACGTGAATCTAAAGCAAAAGCTCTAATTTCTTTTAGCTCTTTTAATATCTCATCTTTAATTTTTTCTGGAATACTCGACTCTGTTAAAGCATTAATTATACTTTTCAATAATTCCTCAAATTCAAGTTTGTTATCTTTATCCATGATAAATACCACCTTAAATTAATATACCTTAATAATAGCATTTACAATATTGGAATAAAATACAAAAGACAAGTCAATTATTAAAATTCCGACAAAAAATTTAATGATTTCACAAAGTTTTTTGTTTTATTAAAACCTGTTTTAACTGCTCTCGTCTTGCCTTTATAGTATTAGTTACTGTTTTTCTAAACTTTTGAGCAGTTTCGCATACTTTTCTTCCCACTGAAGAACCAGCCATATATCCAACCGTTCCTCGTAAAATTGCGAAACAAAGTGGATGATATTCTCTCTTTACTGGATATTTATCAAAATGGAAAGTGCATTGTTAATGCGGGATGTGTATACAAAAGACAAAAAGGATTTTCTCACTCACTAATCATTCAATTGGAACGATTGAACAGTCAATTATCTGTTTATTACTGTGAAGTGGAAGAATACTCCCAAGAAGAGCAGTCTGGACTTTCTGCTCTTCTTCGGTTTTATTTATCGCTTTTTAATTTATTTATATCTCTTCTTAGAACTTGAAGATTTTCTAATTCAGTTAGACCACCTTTCGCCATAGGTATGATATGGTCCACTTGGAAGTATAATCTACTTTTAGCCTTAAATCCTGAAATGGAGCAAGTGTAAAATCCATTTTCATCTTTTGACCTTTCATATACCGCATCTGTTAGTTGCCTCCAATATTGCGGGTTAATATTTTGTATTTCGTGGAGAGTTAGCTTATTTATATGAATCATCTCTGGAATAACAGTTGATTCTTTAGATGACATATAGTAAATATCAGGTTCTTCTAATTTTAGTACCTCGTTATCTAAATATTTTCTAAAATAGAGTTTGTTATATCCGAAGTACACTTTTAAGAAATTCTCTTCTTTTTCCCATAGTTCATCCAAATATTCTTTCTTTCGCTTACCACCAAGTTCATTTTCATAAATAAATTGAGCCACATTTGAAATATCAAATTTCTCTCTATCTTTAAATTGTAAGAATGATGGTTCTATACCTTTTAAAGCAAAGTAACTAAGAATATCTTTGATGTCCTGCTTGTTATAGTCTGGAATCATTTCAAAGCCTGTAAAATAAGCTTCTTCAACTTTTTCGGCTAAAACATCAAGCTGTTCTTCGGTAAAGAATTCAATTTCATTTAACTGATTCACTTCGAAGAAGACAGGTAATTCATCAATAAATTTCTGATATGCTTCTTGAGTACTGTCATAAACTAGTACTTCGCAGTTTTTGATTCTGTCTTCATCATGCTCCGATGGTATCATTAATGAAAATGTATAAATACCAATTGGAATTGTTTTTATAAAATCTATACTTTCTAATTTGGTAGTATCAATAGATTCGTCTATGATTTTTACAAATTCTTCAATTTTTTGTATGGATATCAGCCTTGCCAGTTTCCCTATGTTTTCTTTATTATTTTCATCCCATGTGGCTGTTTCCTCTATATATAATTTTTCTGGATTTACCCATGCGATTTTATTCTTCCATCCGTCTATAAAGCTAACAATATACGCCTTTTCAGTTCCACCTGTTTTTTTTCCTCTTAAAGCCCTACCAATCATCTGTGTCATCAGAATACTTGAAATAGTTGGTCTCGTTAGAAATACCGTTTGAACATCAGGTAAATCGGTTCCCTCCGTCAAAATATTTACATTAATAAGAACATCAATTTCATTATTTTTAAACTTTCTAATTCTTTCTCTATTTGCCTCATTTGATAAATCAACGCCAGTTGCTATATGTTGCTCTGATGAAATTACATATTCAGATGCAATCCCTTTTTCATTGAACAATTTAT
Source organism: Rummeliibacillus sp. TYF005 (assembly GCF_003844195.1). Lineage (NCBI taxonomy): Bacteria > Bacillati > Bacillota > Bacilli > Caryophanales > Caryophanaceae > Rummeliibacillus > Rummeliibacillus sp. TYF005. Next base: position 181,547 of record NZ_ML122541.1, on the reverse strand, counting down.
TTAGTTCAATCGCATGTATTTTGTTTACTGCAAAATACAAGAAGTTTGCCATATTCATCTTTGTTATCTATGTACTCTTGGACAATCCTATTATTTCGCACTTTATTTTCAGCAATATGCTTGGCAATGTCTTCTGGAATACTATCAAACGCTTGAATTCTTTTTATATCCTGTTCACTTAATTCCTTCGTCATATCAATTTCTGTTTCTAACTCTTTGAATATTGGCTCTGAAAGGATTCCTCGGCTAATAAGCGTCCTTAAATCAACTTTATAAACAATGTCATCCTTAAAAATTTTCTTCAATAATCCTTTTTCTACTTCTGCAGTTCTAAATGGAGTTGCAGTCAATCCTAAGATTCCTAATCTATTAGACTTTTCATTTAACAAATCAATTAATTTTCTATAAGTTTTTGCAGTTGCATGGTGAGCTTCATCAACTACAAGAAATATTTCATCATTATAATTCAACCAATTATTCACTAAATAGTTTATCCCTCTATTTAGACTATCTGTACTTGCAATAATAAAATCATCATCTTCTTTGATATTTACAGGTCTATCGTGTTGACCAGATATGATTCTATATTTAAATTCTTTTCGCTTACTAAGCAAATTAGAAAAAGAATTTTTTTTAACTGCATAAAGTGCCTGTTCTAATAATTCATGCCTATGAGCTACCCATAAAACCTTCTTGTTATTATTTATTACATTTCTTAGGACCCATTGTACAGCAGTTAGAGTTTTTCCTCCCCCTGTCGGTATCACTAATAGTCCTGAAAATCTATTTGCATGATTGTTTGTTATATTTTTGTCTAGTGCTTGTAACGCTTCAGTCTGATGTAAATAAAGTTCTATAGGATTTCTTTCCTCACTAACCTTAATCATTCCTGCATATTTACTTTCTACTAAATTTTGCATTGTTTTTCCCTCCCCTTCAATAATTTCAAACGTCACTCTTTCATCAATATCTAATTCTGACCAATCTAAGTCTTTCTCTTTCACAATAATTGCAAGACTATTTTTATCAAGACATTGATTAACCTTATCTATTAATAATGAATTTCTTCTCTTATATCCTAATTGGTCAAGAAAAGTCCGTAACTTCATATTTAGCTTTCTATTTTTTCGTTGGCTAATTTCCTCTTTTAAATTTAAAATGACTTTTTCTATTTGTTTCATCCATTAATACTCCTTTATTAAAAGCTACTGACCAAAATATAAATTCTATCTTACATTAAGACCTTGAGGAACCTTGCTCATTATTTAACAAATCATAAGAATCTCTCAAGGGTTTCTGAACACTCTTTCTCATATGGGCAGTTGTTCATTTTCCTTCATCAGTCTTTCTTAAAAGATGAGCAACTTTCCTTATGAATTCTATTCATACTAGCCCTTGCATCCGTTACACTAAAGTAGTTAAACACGTGCACTTATTTATTGCTAAGCAATTCATAATCATTATTATTTTGTTTAAATAGCTCATTCATTTATTTAATTTCTTCATCCCCCCCAACAAATGTCGTAATGAAATATTTTTCACTGTTAGTTATATACTTCACTCAATTTTATACCTCATGTTTCGAACTGCATGAGATTAAAGTATTTATTTTCTAAAATATATAAAATTTCGAAATATTCCACTTTAATTTTATGTTAACATTTGATATTGAGGAAGTCCTTAATATTGAAAAATTGCTACGGAGGTAAAGCGATGCCAAATACTGATTGGACAAAACTTAATTCATTACAATTAGGAAAATACGCAGAGTATTTTACTAAAATGGAGTTTGCATCCTATGGCTGTGATGTCTATACATCAGAAGTGGATGACCATGGAATAGATTTTATTATAAAAGATAAAAATGGTCGATTTTGCGAGATTCAAGTGAAATCTAAAAGTGGAACGGGCTATGTGTTTATGCAAAAGAGTAAGTTCGATATAACTAATAAAAATCTATATCTTGCTCTTTTAATTTTTGAAGTTGGAAGAATACCAGATATCTTTCTTATACCATCTAAAACATGGGAAGTACCGAATAAAGTGTTTGTTGATAAAAATTACGATAAACCCGGACAAAAAAGTGCTCCTGAGTACGGAATTAATATCTCAAAAAAGAACTTTTCCTTACTTGAAATCTTTAAATTTGAGGACATTATCAAAGATTTTTTATAGGAAAAGTACACTTTTATCTTATTTATCATAGAAAATTGAATTTGCCAAAACAAAATTATAAGATAAAATATTATGTTAAGCAATGACTTCAATAAACATGTACTTATACTATAATAAAATGTAAAAAAGGAGAGGAAATAAATGGTTAGCAAGATTATAAATTTGTATGTAGATGATTTAAGGGACTGCCCCTCAGGATTCACAGTTGCGAGAAATTATGAAGAGGCAATACATTACCTAGAAAACTATAAAATCCATATCTTATCTCTTGACCATGATTTAGGTGTGGATAAGCAAGGTACATTATTACCGACAGGATATGATTTAGTTAAGTACATTTGTGAAAAGGGATTAAGAGCAGATAAAATTTACATTCATACCGATAATGTCGTTGGAAGAGAAAATATGTATCAAACGCTAAAAGCTGCTCAAAGAAGAAGCTTTATAGATAAAGATATAGAAATATATCATTATTCAATTACTCCAAATAAATATTCTGGTTAAAAGAGCTGATTAACAGCTCTTTATTACTAATATGTCAGGTTAATGTGTCCCAGTTCAGCGTTCTATATAACCCCTACATCTTCTCAAAATTTCTCATATATCGTTATTTATTTTGTTTCACTCTGCATTTCTATCAAGAACAAAAAACATGAGTGGATTTTTATAGAAAATTACATTTTATACTCATACTGCTATCATTTAACTATTAATTTATAATGCATTAACAACCTTACTACTATATTCTTCCCAATAGTTCTCTTCATCTCCCCATATTTCATGTAACCAAATATACATCATTATTATCTCAAGGTATTGCTTTTTCCCCTTAATAAACGGTTTCTTTGAAATTTTTGTGTAAAGCGAATTAAGGTTAAATAAGTTTGTTTTTTGTTTGTAATCATACATATATGGTGTCAACTCTTCATTGCTCTTTATTTTATGTTTTAATGGCCATAAGGAATCATCATTAAAAAATCGTGATAATTAATCTGAAGCAAAAGCCCAAATATTCACTTTGTACTTATTCCAAGTCTTTTCTAACCACTCGTTGATTTCTTCGGCTAAAAACACTGAAGGGGTATTTATTTCTATTTCACTTTGAATCCTATGGTAATCTTTTATAAAAAGGAATAACATTTCTGTTTGACCTTTTAAAAATGAGTTCTTTTTTATTAGCTGAGCATAAGCATCATAAGAACAACTCCTAAATTCTTCATCTTTATTGTAAAGAAGAAATAGTTCATCCTTTTTGAGAAAACTTATTATAGAGCGATGGATATACTTTTCATGTACGTCATAAATATTAACTAACCATTCCTGAATTTCATTATCATACATTTCTAGTTGATTTCTGAACTTTACTAATCGTTCTTCGTTTAAAAATGTCTTTTGTTCCATTTCTTCAATATTTAAATACTGATTAAAATATTCAAAAACATAATTCACACAGATTCGCATGTTATCCATTCTGGCATCAATATCATATTCATTTATTTTATCTTCTCTTTTCCTTTTTGAAATATATTCTTCGAGAGAAAGCATTTTGTCACATCCCTTTATTTCTTTCAAAACTTATGTGTGTACCAAATTCCTAATTATTTTTAGAATAATACAATCGAAAGGTTTTAAAATAGTAAAGAATCCGTACATAAAAGTACTAATATTCAGTATAATGCCACTTTTGATAATTAATAAAATAAATAGCCTACTTCTAATAAAGAAGTAGGCTTACCTGTTAACTATACCATTGGAAAATAATTATTTATACTATTCATATTTATTCGCATTATCAATGATTGCGTATTACCTCAATTTTTATATTACCAGTTTTAGTATTTAAAATAAAATTAACATCAAAAGAAGATGGTTTCTCTAGGCTTTTCTCTAAATCCTCTTTAATATCTTTAAATAGTTCTTTTAAGATTTGATATGGTATTGTTTTTTTATTTATAGGTTTAAAAAATAAATTACATTCTTTTACTGTTGTTATGTACTCTTCCAATAAATATTCAATATGGTGACTAAGGTCATAACGAAATCTACTAAAATCCCCATTAAAAGTGAATAAACCTAAAAGAGGTATTTCTTCAAAAATAACTTGTTCAGATTCTTTTTGATTAATTTCGGCAATTCCAATTGTTTTAGAACTAAGTTTATAATTATGTATACGCTTTGAGCACTCCTTGCTTGGAACCTGTTCAATTTGAATATTCAAAAATACTTTGTTATATTTTTTAGTTTTTTTAGAATCTTCATCTATATAATCATTGCAAATGTTTTCTAGCTTCTCTCTAGAAATCTTTTTCCATTGTTCCATCATTGATGTTTTATTATATACTTCATAAATATATTTTGAATGGTATTTACTAAATTCATTACCTGAAGAGTAAACGTTTGTCCATACTTTCCCGTCGCTTAAATCTATAAAAATTCGAGCACACCCCTCCCAGTTATTAAATTCTCTTGCTGCTTTAGCGACACCTTTTAATTCTAAAGTTCTGTTCATATACATTTCCCCTTTCTTTTTACCTAATTTCCATCTATATTTAGTGTATTACTCCTATGATAAAATGTCTAACTTATAAGGTTCGAGTAAGGTTCGAGCAAATAAATTTTTTATGCAAAATAAAATTATTCTTCTGTAGTCTGGTGATTCAATAAACTCCACTTCCATGAAAAAAATATAACCACAACTTTAGAAACTAGACTAATACCTCTCTCTTCACACATTTCAATGAAGTTTCATCAATAGAAAATGCAAAAATCAATCTTCCTATTAATATTGATATATATTAAATCCCTTATATTCTTTATAATACTTTTAAAGCCAATTAAATTCCTCATTATGTAATTATAAACAAATATGATAATCAAGAAGTAGGTGGTAATAAAATGTCAACAGCAAAAACACTCTCTATAGAAACCATGAAAAAAATCGCTGAAGAACGTGGTGGTTGGTGTTTATCAGATAATTATATAAATCAATTAACTAAATTAACCTGGAAATGCTCAGAAGGACATATCTGGGAAACCACTCCGAAAACTATCAGAAAGGGAGCCTGGTGCCCTTTCTGTGCAAGACAGTGGAAAAATAGAAAAAGGCTCCCTAGTCTAGATATAGAAACTGTAAAATTATTAGCAAAAAGATATGGCGGAGAATGCTTATCAAAAGAATATACTAATAAAAACACGAAATTAACTTTTAAATGTAAAGAAGGACATATTTTTAAATTAGCCCCAGCATATCTACAAAGAGGTGGATGGTGCGCATATTGTATCGGGAGATATAAAAATTCAATAGATAGTATGCGTGAAATAGCTGAAAAACATGGTGGTATGTGCTTATCGAAATCTTACAAAAATGTTTTCACAAAACTCAAATGGAAATGTGCAAATGGGCATATATTTGAGGCAATTCCTAAACATATAGTGAATGGACATTGGTGTCCTAACTGCACTCTTTATTTAAATGAGCAACGATGTAGATATATACTCGAAACATTGTTAGATGTGAAATTCATTAAAGACCATAATATTCTGAATGGCTTTGAGCTTGATGGGTACAATGATGATTTAAAACTTGCATTTGAATATCATGGAAAACAACATTTTGAACAAGTTGATTTCTTTTATTCTCGAGGAGATATGAGTTTAAACGATAGAATGGAAAGAGATAAATTAAAAGAAAAGCGCTGTAAAGAATTAGGAATTGACCTAATTATAATTCCATATACAGTCGAACCTGAAGAACACATTACATTTATAGCGAACGAACTTACAAAAAGAGGTTTTCAATTTAAAATAAATCCGAATGATATTAATTTTGAAAATTATTCTTTTACTAATCAAAGTTTAAAAGAAGTACAAGATATTGCGGAATCTAATGGTGGGAGATGTTTATCAACTGTTTACATTAATGCAGATAGTAAAATGAATTTCGTTTGTAAAAATGGGCATGAGTTTAAGATGACTCCTTATAATTTAAAAATTGGGCGTTGGTGCAGAGAATGTTTTTACATTGAAAGAGCAGGTGCTTCACAACGCCTCGATTCTAATGAAATGTATAGAGTGGCAAAAGAAAAAGGCTGGGAATGTCTTTCTACTGATTATAAAAATGCAAGAACTAAGCTCATATGGAAATGTGAAAAAGGACATATTTTTGAAAGAACGCTTGCACATGTAAAAGAAGGTCGAGGTTGCCCCAATTGTAATAAACGTAAAAAATGAGATATTGTGTTTTTAACACATAAGAATACGTATTGAATTGCAATTACAGAATGCTGCGATTTTACTGGAGTGTCATAGTGCATGAGTACCAAATCAAGATACTAGCGATATCAAAAGCTAGCTTTGTCTACGACAAAATATCATGTCTACCACTCCATGTAGTCGCAACGTCTTCTTAAAGAGAAATATGGAATAAAGGGAGAAGTTCTAAATAAAATAGACAACTAAATGTAAATAAATCTTCACTTCAAAAAAAATTTAACATTTAACTAAACAATGAATTTAGTAAATTATTTGCTTCTGTTTCGCTAGGTAAATTTATAGCACTTGCAACATAAATAACTATCGGTAATGAATTAGGATATCCTTTTGCTTTAAATTGATAAAACCTATGAGCATAATTTTTTCCGGATGGACCTAATATCTTTTCTTCTCTAACTAATTCAAATAAATTATTATAATGTTCTAATACTTCAACCCATGATTTTCCTATCCCTATTATTCTCTTTGGCTTTCTTTCAATCGATAACTCATGAATAGTATTAATTGCTAGATTAGTAGCTTCAATTTGTTCTATCCATTCTTGTTTCAACGCTTTAGATATTTTCCAATTCTTAGAGTGGTAAGGGAAAAACTCTATTGTATGCAAAAAATCAAACTTCATTTTGAATGCTTTTTCACACATCTTTTTCATTTTAGTTCGCCAGTCTCTCGGAATTTTATTGAATTCTAATTCTCGTTTTAAAAAATCATTTTTCCCCCAATGTAAATGTCTAAAAGCAATATGATGATTTGACATTTTAATAAGAGACTCATCATCTAAATGAGCAAACTCTGGATAATAAATTCTTAAGGAATTTACATCTTTTTCCCCAGGATTTATTAAAAGCATTAATATATCATTAGATATGTTTTCGGTTAAATATCCGTAAAATGGTTCGGGTGCAAACTCAGTTTGAAATTTAGCTTCAATTTCTTCAGGAACACTTTTTATCTTATTCGGGTTTAACTGAAAGTCAGTCAATATAGCCTCTTCGAAATACTCTTTCCAATAACTATTTAATTTCTCTATATTTGATTTCATAGTTCTCCTCCCTAAATTAGCTAAAGAATATTAGAAGATAGCTTCCAATAGATAAATCGTAATAAGTTTTTTGTATTTTATTGATAACTGTATTCTTTCCATAAATCTTTTAACTTGTTAATCTTGACTTATAGCTCTGATTCTAAATCAATTCTAATATTTCTTTTTTCTTTAAGATATTTGACGAAAAAATCACCAAGTAACTTTAAGCTAGAATAATAACCTATCATTTTACTTTTATCTAAAGTATTATTTAGTTCAGCTTCATGTATTAATTTATGGCGAAACTCAATCATTTCTGAAAGAACTGATACCAGCGTTTTCTCTTGTCCATCGATTGAGATTTTATGAGATAAGATATCTTTATACAAATCAATTCCGATATACTTTTCAAACGCTTTATTTGCCGATTTAAAGTTCTGAAAAGAATACTCTTTTATTTCTATATCAATAATATTTTTTTCACCGTTGATAAGTTCCTTGACAACATTATAAGGTAGTTGCCTATCTTTCTTTTTATAAATTAGATTCTGTGCCTCTTCATTTGTTTCAATATACCTATAAGTAAATGTTTTTAGGAAGTTTTCCATTATTGATACGAAGAAGGGAAGTAACGTGTTATTTCTCAGGTAGTTTTTTTCAAACATTGGTGGTATCCCTAATTCTTCGTAATGTTTTACTTTTTCTAAATCTACTTCTTCAATTAATCCTTCAACCATATCTAAGTTTCTAACAAAGCTTAAATATGCATATCCACATGCTATATCAGTTTTGGAGAGTTTAGGCAAATCATTTTCAAAATCCCCCTCTTCTTCATCTCTATATACTGTACCGCCAAATTTATCTTCTAAGAATTTTATGGTGTCTATTTGTTTTTGAAAATCATAGTAGCTTCGTCCAGCTTTTGTAGATGTTCCGCAGCTGGTCTTCACTAATTTTTCTTGACCCTCCACAAAATGTTGTATATCGTATCCAAAAGAAAACCAACACCCCCTTGTTGAACTATAATCATAATCGAACCAATAATATGTATTCTCATACTCTGATTTTTCGTAACCTAGACTAAGAATTGTTTCTTCTATTTCATACTTATCTATATATTTGTCAATAAGTAAATCTAGCTCAATTCCCACTTGGAACCTCCACCTAAAATGTTTATTTGTAATATTGGATACAATAATTATCGATTTATCCTTTCATAATTTAGGATTTACCAATAGTTTGTGAATCCATCACATTAAGCTTTTCATTATACCCTCTATCTTCTTAAATTCTTTCTTAACGTTTTTATTTCTAATTAAAAACGAACTATTCATCTAATATTTCAAATTTTTTTATTATGTTAAAGAATTCATGTGAATATTCATTAATTTGAAAAGCTCCCCATGCATTTCCGAAATTACCTAATCCACCAACACCATACCCCAAAACTTGTAATCTTTTTAACTTTTCAATACTATTTTCTAACTCAAATTTATTAACTCCGCTATTTTCAATTTCTTTTTGCATATCGTGCACTCTAATACCTTGTATATTATCTTTAAATGTTCTGTACAAAAATTTGAAATAATTTAAGTCCATATCATTTAACGACTTTAATGCATTTATTATTACAAAATCTTTGTACTCAAGTTCTTTTAGTTCATGTAAAATTATACCTGCATAATATCCCATTATTGCTGAACAAGTAGAAGACTTTGTTTGAATACTAGCTTCAATAGTTTCTGCAATATACTCTAGGTTTTTCTCATTTTTTAAGTATTTTTCTAATCTACTAAAATATTCATCATCTAATTCTTCATCTATTAATGAATCTGCTAATTCTTTTAAAAATTTTTTAAATTTAATTTTTTTATCATATTTAATGCTTGGATTCCATATTTCACTGGTGATATATATTTTCCTACCTCTTCAGCGATATCATTAAATTCTGTAAGCTCATCATCAATTCTTTCTAAAATTTCTTTTGAACTTTTCAATAATCCTGAAATAATACTAACCTCATTTACACTCTGTGCCATATCCTCGTACTCCTTATTTTTCAAAAACTATTAATTTTTTTCTCTAATCAAAAGAATTCCTTTGCTCTTTATAAATGTTGTAATACGGATTGATTTACCCAAATCTTATCACTTTAATTCATCTTTTTTATTTGTAATTGTTCATAAAGCTTAACTTTGTTATAAAAAGTATTTCTTTTTAATTCCATTTTTCGCATCATTGCAACTGCTGTCATTTCCCCCTTTTTCCAAACCGGATATAGTTGGTTAAATTGTTCAACTTGTTTTTCTGTTAATTGTGCTTTAGGTCTTCCCAAATGCTTTCCTCTTCTTCTAGCTGCTTCTATTCCCTCTTTCTGTCTTTGTTTAATCTCTTCTCTTTCTTTTTGTGCAAACGCACCAAGTATAGTGAGGATGATATCATTAATTGCCTTACGCATAACATCACTTGTATCATTACTAGTATTTAGCATGGGTTCCTTAATGAACTTCAAATTAATTCCATTATCATTAAACCAAGAATATTCATTTTTAATATCATCCATATTTCTTGAAAGTCTTGTTATACTATCAAATACAATTGTGTCGCCATCTCGTACAACCGCTTTAAGTAATTTATATTGCGGTCTCTCTATGTCTTTACCGCTTTGTTTATCGATAAATATTTCTCTATCATCAATACCTAATTTCCTCATAGTGTCAATTTGTCTATCTATATTTTGCTCTTTACTACTTACTCTTACATAAGCAAAAGTTTTACTTGTCATATAATCCCTCCACGTACTTTTATTTCTATCAAGTGTAACTCAAATGTTTGATAAAGGTATATCAAATTTATAGGATATCCTATAAAATTTTCATGTAATTTTCAGGACATAATTTAACTCTTAAAAGGAGATATATGTATAATAAAAAGTATCCTCTAAACCTTTACCTTATTCACACACATAAAAAGTGTGTTGATTTACCATAGAGGAAACTTGATAAAAAAAAGTAATAGCATAAATCGCCATTACTTAGCTAGCCAATGTTACACACTAAAAAGGAACATGTTGTTCTTCAATAGTACTTGTCATCATTGCTTCAATTCTTTTTTCTAATCTGTTTTCTAATTCAAAAACATTTTTCCATATTATTGTATTAATTTGTTTTACGTCGAAATGCGCTGCTTCGAAATCAGAATCCTTACAGGTGAAAATTACTTCTTTACCCATACCTTGAGCGAATCCTGCTTCATAATAAACCCCATTTCTATGTTGAGTAATATCTGCAATTACAAATTCCGCATTTCCTATTTCTTCTAATATTTGAGGGACAATTAATTGATTATGTTCTTTGTCGTCAATAATCATTGGCTTATAACCTTGTGCTCTAACAACTTCAATTATTTTTTCTCTTGCATCTTTCATATCCGAATCAAATGACATTGCTATAAATACAGACTTTAAAATTTCAGGAATTTGTATTCGGTTTCTAATAATTTCACGATGTATAATTTTTTTTAATCCATCAATTGATTTATCAGATGAGCCAATATTATCTATATATAATAATGAAATAAAAAACTCCTTATCATCTAAACCATTTATAAATTCCCAAAATTCGTCATAAATATAATGGTAAAAATAGATTCCAAATAATTCCTCATATTCTTTATGTCTATTTAATAAACTAATATCATATTCCATCTCATTGAAGAAATCTTTTATAAACGCTTCACTTAACCTAAAATATTTACGCTCAAAATCTTCCTTTTTTTCCACAATTGCATAATATTCATCATTCAATTCTTCTCTCCAAAGTTCGTGAGAATTTACTATGCCTCTTCTAAATGATGATAATATTTGGTCGTTAGGTAAATAACTAATGTATATATTCTTTATATGTCCCATAAAACAAGCCCCTTCTTTTTTACTATATTTTACAATATTAGAAATACCTTTTCGAATTTACATATTCAATTATATACTTTATTTATATATAGAAGAAAAAATGGACAATATGATATAATTGTCCACCTCTTATATATTTAAGCAACTGTTAGTTTATTAAACTTTAATAATTTTAGTATTCATATAGCGAATCCTGGATTTGCTTAAGTAAATCCTCTTTTTTATCTCCTTTTATCTTTGATAATTGTCCCAATTTTCTAATATTTTATTAGAAATGTTGCTGAAAACAAATAAATTATTTCTTTCAATAAATGCTGAAGGTTTTGGAAAACTCTCTTTATTTACTTTAAATATACCTTTAAATTTCTCCAAATCAAATAAATCTACACTAACTGTTTTTTCTTTTAGAAAATCTGGAATTTCATTATAAACAGGGATGTTCAATTTTTCTGTATTTAATTTTAAATAAAGCTCATAGTTCTTAGTAATACCATATAGTTCAAGTCTTTTTTTATAATCATTTGAATGGCTAATTTTCTTTTTTCTACTATAATGAATAAACATATCGGTTTTCAAATCATCATCCGTTAATAACTTTAAATTATTATCACTTATATATTCCTTTATATCTATTAATATTTCAATAGTATGTAAACCTATCTCATATCCTACAATATAATTATTTAAATAACTTTTTGGGATATTAAGCTCTGATAACCTTTTATATGAATGTTTATTTTCTTTGTACAAATTTATTTCACCATTAAAATCAGATGTATCTTTGACAACAAATATATCTTCTAAATCATCATCAAAATAAAAACCAATATTATTGTTATCATTAATCAATTTACTAATATACGGTAATTTCTTATACTTAATAAAATTAGATAAAACCATTTTAGGAAATGAAATTTCGCTTTTTTGCATTAAAGGCAACCCTTGTTTTTGTGACTCTAACTTTAAATCAAATACATACTCCGCTTTTTCAGGAATATAACCAATTGGTGAAGATTTAAAATGATTGTTATTGTATATTTCTTCCCTTTTATAATATTCATCTTTATATAAATTTCCATACTTTTCTCTAAAAACCAATTCTATAGTATGCTCTTCCCTTATCCTTGGTACAGTCCTATAATTTAATGGCAAAACTTCATCTTCAAAAATTATATTTTTTCCTTTTTCGTTAAATATTTTTTTATATCTCTCCCATGCATTTTTTCTTGATTCTAACGATGGATTATAATTTATATTATTTATTAAATAATATTCTTGTATATAAGAGAATTCTAACAAATAGGTAACATCTAATATGCTAAAACCCTCCAATAAATAATGATTAAATTCATTTAATTTTTCTTGGCTAAATTCCTTCAATACATAATCAGGTAGTTGTTGAATAAATGTTTTTTTTGAAAACATCCCATTTTCATTAATATTTTCATTGTTATCATTATTAGAATGTTGTTCAAGTTTTATTTTTTCAATCGAAATTTCGATTTCCTTATTAGTATTTCTGTCATTTAACACTAACTCAGTTCCATTACTATTAAATAATTTTATTTCTAAAACTGGATTTAGCAAAGTAGTTGCAAACATTATCTTATCTATCTCGGTAAGAGTCTTTTTTAATAAATCTTTTGTTTTAATTTCGCCTTCATAAATAACTTTCAATTTGCTTCTCCTAATAAAATGATATTTTTTTGATATATTCAAATCATATATTTATTATACAATATCTTTGTAATCTAACATTGATTAATATATGGTAAAGATATAATAAATATGGAATTACAGTTCTAAATATGAAAAAATTACTATAGTCAATATTTATATCATTTTATATTTAATTTTTATTTCATAGCATATATTATATGAAAATAATCTCCATACTAGGAATTCAAGTTAATAATCTATTAATATCAAAACTTTTGATATCATTGTTATGAAATTTAGTTATTTGTCGATAACTAGCACCAATATTAAAAGAGATATCTATAAAAAAATAACTCCTCAAAATTTTTCTTTTATTGCAATTGTTTTATTTTATCTAACTAACTCTATTACAAATTTCAAGACTTTTATGAATTGATTTCTTCTACCTATGTAATACTCTGAAAATAACAATATTTAGATATTTCTAAATTTTCCACTAATTATTATTGTGAAAAATTTATGAATTAGATAGTCCTACACCTCTATTTACAATGTACTTTAAAATACAAAAAAGAAGGGAGTAACTCCCTTCTTTTCTTAAACGTTACATTCTATTATTTGTTGAAATCACTTACTTTTCAACAAATCTTGCAATTTTTTTATTTTATCTACATCTATTTCTAAAATAAATTCCTTTAGTTGATTATATTCTTCAATTTTCCTTTTATCCATAATATGTGAATTATCTACATCAGTTATTTCATTTGGTGATATATTAAATAGTGCACATAATCCCATCAGTATTTTAGTAGAAGGATTGTTTCTATCTCCTCTTTCTAATCTCCATATATAACTTGGTGATACTCCTAACTTTTCCCCTAACTGCTCCCGTGTCCAACCAAGTTCTTTTCGTTTTGTTAATATAACATTTTGTATTTTATCTGTCGTCATAAGACCACTCCTCCTTAAAAGTAATGCTAACAGTAGCTACTATTTTGTTGTCACTTTATATTCTATTAATTTTATACATTTTTATAACAGTATCCTCTCTTTTAACACTTTTTATTATATTACACCTGTTTATTTATAAAGTAAATATTTTAATTAAATAGAAAATAGTGTAATTACAATAGTCAATAAAAATCACTTACAATAGTTGTTTAATAAATAATTTAAATAAGATATAAAATATTTGCTGCCACTAAAATATTATCTAAATCTGTAATACATACGATATTACCATCATGCTGGATATCTATAATTCTGTCCCACAGTTATAAAAAGCATCCCACAATCTATCAACCACTTTTATTCCGCTTTCTACTTTACTTCTCTCCTATTTTGTTATCACTGGTGCAATGTACGATGTGTATCTTAATTTATAAACTTATAACCTATATAAATGCCAACACAATACGTACACTTTCGCTTGCTTAAGCGATGCACAAAAAGAGACTTTGAAAACATGGTTTTAGTACCTATACATCATAGATTTTCAATAACCCTTAAGCTCGAAAAGAAAAAAGTAATTGCTCGCTAGTAGCAATTACTTTAAGTACAAATAATCTTTTTGATATTTTTAATTCAAACAAAAGTTCTCTCTTCTAATATCAGGTTCTCTTCTTTTCTATTGAGCCTTTAGCAAATTATCAATTTCATTAATTCGTTTTAATAATATTGATTTTTCATTTAATAAAGCGTCTTTATCATACTCTTGTTCTTTTACTATTGTTAATCCATCTGAAGATTTTTTTGTCACTTTCTCATATAAAGATAGAGGGATATTCTTTACTCGCATTACAACCTCTTCATCATAATCTAATGATGGATATTTTGAAGAACCACCCTTTTTAGGGAAATTTCCTGCCTTTAAGATTACATCATCATCGCCAATAAACACTTCCCTATCACGGCTACTTCTAGTAGCTAGCGTTCTTCCAAAAGCAATAAATTGAGAAGCCTCTGATGATTCATTAAGCCACTCAGCTTCCATCAAACAGATGTCTACCACCACTTTAGTAACTACACTAATTCCGTCTTCTCCGTAAACATCAATGAGCCTTTGCTTAACAACTTCTAAATCATCTTCTTTAAATTCCCATCGTTTTGTCGAACGGTCAAATTTCCCTTTCATTCTTCTAGCGTATTCCACAAATTTTAAATTATAGGGTGATTCTACCTTTACCTTACCGTCTTCTATTATTGTTTTTATCATATGTATTTCCTCCTCTAAACTAATAGTATTTGTTTCTTTATATAATGTTATTAAGCTTAAATATTTTTATAACAATTATTTATTTACTCGAACGAAAAATTACTCCAAAGAAAAAACATAATCAAAGAATCTCACGCTTCAGTCATTATGAAGATAGAAGATTTTCTCTCTAAATTATTCCGTAACTACTTCACCCTCTAAATCAAACTCTGTTGAAAAAAGTGATAGCTAATTAGCTACCACTAATAAATATCATCTAAATCAGTAATACATACGATATTGCCATCATCCTGAATATCAATAATTCTATCTCTGGTTATTTTGTACTTACTACTATCCAATTGCCTCCTTATCTTTTTAAAATATTGCTCAGCATCTCTCTTTGTATAAAATAATTCTGTCCCATACTCAATATTAAAATCTCCCCAACACTCGACCAACCATTTTGGTTCCACTTCCTTCATCCCCCTTCACTACTTTGTTATTATTATGATTTATTATAATGTTTGTCCTCACAAACTGATTTTACACTCTATTTATTTTTACACTTCCAACCTTCTCTAGTTTCTAGCCTATTATGGACTCCACCCCAATTATTGCTTGTGTTACGCATAATAAAAGGGAGAAGATTATATAGATTTTCTCCTAATGTATTTTAAAGCTATTAATATTTGCCTGATTCTTATTTTTCAAAATCGTTATATTTTCCACAGCCATTTCCTCTTTATTTGCATTAGGTACTTTGTTTGTTACGATAAAAGCTACTTAATCCACCTTTTTATAACATTGGATGTCCTCATTGTATCCTAAAAAAGAAGGTTAACATTTGCCTGCTTATAGGTCTATTTCTGATATCGTTAATAACCATCATTGTTTCAAAGGAATTAGTATTATATACATCAAAATAAGGTAAGTTTTAATAGATAGTATTACTTAAATCACCAAAACTAAAACATTAAAACCTTTTCTAATTATTAAAATAATTGATAAGAGATGTTGTTTCAGTATCTAAGTATTTCACTCTTCACGAATAAAACATTAGCCAATGTAACTAAACAATTAATCCAAGCCTTAAGCCAAGGCTTAAACCAGGGCTTAATTGTTTAATTGCATTTTCTTTAAATATCAAATGGAAAAAGAAATTATCATAAAACCTTTATATATGTATTAGTAATTCAGCCTTTAATTTTTAAAATCTAAAAATTTGATAACACCACTCTAATCGTCCTTGCCTTATTGTTTTGATAAAAAGCAAACAATGAGTCAATATTCACCTAATTTATAAGAAGGATACTTCACCAATCAATTAATATCTCTAATATCTCTTTGAATAAAAAGTAATCATCCTTCCTTATATATAGAGAGATAAAAAATGATTACTTTACTATTTTAGTATATAGATAGTATTCAGCAGGCAATAGTTAACTTAAATCAAAATAACGTGTTTCCACTTTGATATTTTTTTCTTTTAAAAATGTTTTTATCTTTTTAATTTCTCTAGAAAGTAGATGTCTATCAATTCCTATATTCTCACAAACCACTTTTTTAGATACTTTAGGTAATTTATTTTGTTGACATTCTTCCAGATAACTAATTAGTTTATCTGCTACCGTTTCTTTTTTTACTTTTGGAAATCTAATCTTCGGAATTTTGCATTCTTCAAATTGAATATTAGGTAATTGAGTCATTACTTTTTTTATAGCCTCAATATTTTTTGTATATATAAAATAAGTAGCAGCCATACCTGTTTTACGAGCAATACGACGCATTGATTGGTAATAATCGCATGCAATCAGTGATAATCTCATTTTTTCGATGCTTTCCTCCTGGAAAAGTTCAACTTTTTTAATATTCCCAACCCCTTGAGAATTATAAAAAGCATAAATCAAAAAATAATCAACATAATTATAATTAGGCGTTTTCATTAAAACAGCTACATCGCAATCTTTATAATCATTTTTTCCTATTAAGTTTCCAAAATAGTCTATTTCATAATTTTCTATTAAACTTCTTCCATCAAATTTTCTTAATTGGTTAGAGTCATTGATTATATTTTTTAAATTTTTTGAAATAGCATTTGAAGTAATAAAAAGTACTTTTTCTGTAGGTTTTGTTTCTAAACTTTCAAAAATAATCTGATGGATACTTCCTTTATCCCTACGATAATCAATTTCTCCCGTATTTAAATCAAACCACTTAATAAGACTAGTTGAGTAATTAAGTACTTTTTGTTGAGGATGTACAGTAAATATATCAGATATTTCATAACGATAATCAATTTCTGCTGAGGCATCTAAAATGATATTACAATCTAGTAAACTAAATTGAAAATCACTATCATATGTCTCAATATTTCTATCCACAATAAAACTTGGATTTTCTAAAATACACTTCAATTTTTCTAACATTTTACGGTCTTCGTTTGATTTCATTTTCTTCAAATTATCTATTAACCTTATATACTCTTTTATTTCATCTTCGGTATAATCCATTTCTAACTTTGCAAACATCATACTATTTATATTATCTATTTTTTCTAAGCTTACTATAATGTTTTCTACTATATTTTTTAGTATTTCATTTTTTTCAATTCTTGCAAATAATGCTGCATGCCCTAAATCAGCAAAACTAAATGTCTTTTTTTCAAATACATCAGGATGTTCGTCAATAATTAAGATTTTACGTTCTTCAATTAGCTCTTGATGATAACCTAAACAAATTTGATGATACATTTTATGAGTTATACATAACACCTTTGAATCTTTTGCATCCTTTAATTTAGACCCTTTACCCGATTCTTCAGATGTGAATTTACATGCTCTGTTTTCCTCATTTGCTAACTTATTAATGTTTTCCACTGTTTTATTCATAGCGTTATCTTTGACGAATCGTTGTACATATAATGCTCTATAAGGGGTGCTTGCCAATAACTCCTGGACTTTTTTGCTTTTCCCCACCCCAGCTTCATACGGATATACATCAAAATGTTTATCATCCCATAATTTCGTATTAGTCATCTTTTCTACCAATTCTTTAAAGTCCTTAGACCCATTCGGCATATTAAATCACTTCTTTTATTATATTTATATACTTTATTATACACCTCATAAGTAATATAAATAATACTATTATTACCTTTACTAGTACGATTTATATGAATATTATTAATTCTATTGCATATTATAAAAATATAAATTCTTTCAATATTTTTGTTGAAATTATCTAAGTAAAATAATAGAGGAGTGATATTATGGCAAATAGTCTATTAATTGCAGTTGATAGCGGAAAATATGCTACTAAAGCTAGATATAAAGGTGGTGATTTTGAAGATAGTAAGAAGATGTACTTTCGTACGAAGGTTCAAGAAATAGATAAAGGTTTATCTTACGATATTAAAGGTGGTGATATAATAGAGTATAATAACAAAACATATATTATAGGCGATAGTGTATCTGAGAAAAGAGCTAATTATGATGTATCAAAAGACACGACAGAACATCTTGTATGTATTTACTTAGCAATATCAAAAGCAATAGAAAAATTACAAATTACAGCAAACTTAATAAGAATAAATCTAGCGGTTAACGTCCCTATTAACATCTATCAGAATGTGGATTTGAAAGAACAGTATGCAAATCATATTAATAACAATAAAATTATTCATATTAAGCATAATGGAAAGCAATTACATCTTCTTATTGATAATTTAATATTATTACCAGAAGGAATGGCCGATATCTATACAAATCTTAGTAAATATCGTACAACTAAAAACTTAGTATTAGATATTGGAGGACTGAATACAACTTATTGTGTTTATAAAGGTATTGTGCCTCAGATAGATACAATGATTTTGGCTAATACAGGTGGTAACATTATACGCAGCAAAATCGCTAGCGCTCTCTCAAAGCAATATGGGATTGTCATTGCAGCTGATGATGTAGAGCAAATCATTAAAGATTCTTTTCTATCAAAAAATGGAGTTGTTATGGAAGACAGTCATGATTTAATTCTTAAAGTATTAACAGAACATGTTAATGAAATTATTAATTTCGCGAAATCTCATGATATTTCCTTTTACAATACCAATGTTATTATTTGCGGTGGTGGTTCGCAATTGCTTAAAAAGGTTTTGCTTTCTAAAATACCTAATGCGAATATTGTAGAGGATGGAGCTTTCTCGAACGTTAATAGTTTTTTTACAATTTTAGATGTGAAAATCAATGGGTAATCGCAGAATTTCCATAAGTATTAGAACAGACTTTAATGATGTATATACATACTTGCAATCACTTGATAACGTTAGTCTATACGTTTGTAAGCTTATTAGGGGTGATATTCAACAAAAAAAGAGGACATCAACAGATGATGAATCTTTAAAACGCCTTGTTGATTCACTTATTGATAATAAGCTCGCCAATCTTAACCTTGACAATTTGCCAACAAGCAGTAATGTCAAAGAAATCACTGAGGATGATAAAGATTTAATCAGTTCAATATTTTAGATACATAATAATTAAGGCTATTCATTGTAGAATAGCCTTTTTCCTTATATAAAGCAACAGGTGTTATATGTAATTGAATGACTAACTAACCTATTCAATAATGGATATTTGCCAAAATTGATTTTCCCCTAAGAATTTTTATATTAATAGATTATTTTTATAAATCCATATGTCAATTAAATATAAAATCCTACTTAACTTTTATGTAATTGAAATTAATAACTCAACTTTTTTATTGTATATATAGGTTTATGTTTCGGGATTGTTTCCCTAAAGAAACTTTTGATTAATGATAATGATATTATTGTATGTCATATTATTTTAATTTATAGCATTACAATTATTTTTTTGCTATTTTATCAACTTATATAAAATACATTTGCCATAATATATTTTCATTGTACAAGAAATGACATATTTTAACCTTTATTTTATTAAAAATATAAATAATGATAGATTATATTTTAATATGGCATAATATCGCAAAATATTATTTTTTAATCCATATAATATTATATTTTATTTTAATATGACATCATGGTAATTAAAGACTATGAATTATCATCTTTTATGTCATATTCTTATACAGAAAATCGTTATATAGGTTATTTTATTAGCATTTCTTTAATAATTAATGTTTAACATATATCAACCACAAATAATATTGACATATAAATTCTATCGCAATATATGTCCGTACAGCTGATAAATATCTCCTTTCTATATTATGAAAATGCTCCAATTCAAAAGAAGTAATTTTTGCACCATGTATAGTAACTTATTCAATTTGATTAAATATGTTTCAGCTACCAATAGATTTAATTTAATAACTACAATGCTTACTTTCACCTTTTATTATACAATACAGTTAGTAAGGTAAAAATATACTAAGGGTGATTATTAATGAAATTAATGGATGCTTTAAGAATTTTAGAGAATGGTAAAATTGAAAATATCCCTTTCAAAGACCTATTTTTAGATGTTCCCATAGATAAAGTAAATAAAGGAAAAGTCGGACAACTTCTTGAAATATATTTAGGCCTAGCTAATACACCTAACCCTCTAGATTTTGAAGATGGAGAACTTAAAACTAATAAAGCTAAGTTAAACGGTGAACCCCTTGAAACTATGTTCATTTCCCAAATCTCTTCGCAAGTTGATAATATGTTTTCTGGAATGACATTTGAACAATCATGGTTATTCAATAAGATTAAGCGAATGATATATTTACCAGTAGTTAAACTTTCTAAGAAGCCTGAAGAATGGTATTTTAAACCACCAATATATTTTGAAACAAAACCTGGGGAAGATTTTTTTGCTCAACTTCAAGATGACTATAATAATATAGTCTCCCAAATGATGAAGTCTATAGAAAAAGGTGATGGTTTCTTACATACTTCTAACGGAAAATATATTCAGATACGAACTAAAGATTCTAAACCTTATCATCCTATTTACTCAAAACACTACAAAAAATACATTTCAAATAAAAATTTTGCTTTTTATTTAAAAAAAGAATTCATGACTGATTTATTAAAAAGTTCAATGAAATATCCCGATATAATCTAAAAAATTTTATAGGGTAATTTACATAAAAGCCGACTATAGAGAATTTGCCTTTTAATATAGGAGATGAAGTTTTATTATGCCTTTTTCTTATTCAATGAACGAAGCAGATAATATCGCCCAGCTAGCTTATAAAGATATTGAAAAGTATTTGAACTATTTTGATGTAACTGATGAAGTAATAGATGTTCAAAACGACAAAAGATTTCAATCTCTAGATATCGATTTACTTTGGAAAAGAACGATAAATGGAAAAAATGAAACAATTAAAATTGAAATAAAAGGTGATAGATGGCATAGAACAGGAAATTACTTTTTTGAAACAATTAGTAATAGCAATAAAAACACTCCTGGTTGTTTTATGTATACAGAGGCAGATTATATATTTTACTATTTTCTTGAAATAAAAGAATTACATGTACTGCCAATGCCTGCTACAAGAAATTGGTTTATTTTGCACCAAGATGAATTTGAAGAAAAAGCTACATCAACACCTGGAGCAAATGGTCAAATAGCATATAAAACCATTGGTAAACTTGTTCCTAAAAAAACTTTACATGATAATAAAAAGCTTCCATTTCAAATTAAAGTAGTAAAATTAAATAACTGTTTAAAGTAAATTAAAAGTGAGGAATTTTATGAACATCAAATATCCTAATCCTTATTACACATCAATAGACCAAAACTATTCACTAATTCTTGGGGATAGTTTAGAAATATTAAATTCTCTTCCAGACGAATCTATTGATGTAGTTTTTGCTGACCCACCGTATTTTCTATCCAACGATGGAATTACATGTTCAGGAGGAAAAATGGTTTCAGTGAATAAAGGTTCTTGGGACAAGAAAAACTCGTTTGAAGATATTTATCAGTTTAACCTGGCCTGGTTAAAAGAAGCAAAACGAATATTAAAACCAAATGGAACACTATGGGTATCTGGTACACTTCATAATATCTATACTGTAGGATTCATCTTACAGAAACTAGATTATAAGATTCTGAATAATATCACTTGGCAAAAGACTAACCCGCCCCCTAACTTAGCCTGTAGAACTTTTACACATTCCACAGAGACAATTATTTGGGCAAAAAAGTCCAAGAAAGCCAAGCATTATTTCAACTATGACTTAATGAAGAGTTGGAATAGTGGGAAACAGATGAAGGATGTATGGACCACTTCAATTACTAAAAAGTCTGAGAAATCATTTGGTAAACATCCCACTCAAAAGCCACTTGAATTATTAGAACGTATAATCTTATCTTCAACACAAGAAGGTGATGTTGTCTTAGACCCTTTTAATGGAAGTGGCACTACCGGAGTAGCTTGCTATGAATATAATCGTAATTATATTGGAATTGATATTAATCCTACTTACTTAGATATCACGATTAACAGAATAAATCATACCGCCAAAAAGTTTTCAATTTAAAGAGGAGTAACTTATTTGAAACTTAGAATATTACTGAATGTATTTAACAATAATTTAATGCTTAATAAAAAATATTAAATATGATGCATTTTGGTTTAAACAGGATTCTGAATGGAATTATCAAAATAATTATTTGGAGGTTAGATTGGTTTGGATATAAAATTTATCAGTCCTGGAACACAGATTTTTAAAAGGGATTCCCATTCTTTTCAATCAGTATTAGATATTTATATAAATCAAAAATATGTTTTGGCAATTTTCCCAGGTAGATTATCAAAAAATGATTATTTAATAAAATACCGTGAATTTGTTAATGGAAAAGAATCTCGTCTAAGAACTCCTAAACATATTCATTGGGTTACAGATTTACTAATAAAAAAAGAATGTAAACCTAAATTAACCAATGAACTGATTAACGCATTATTATACTCTTGGAATAACTCTTCTTCAATTTCTAATCTTAATAAGAATTCTATTGTTAAGATACTAAAATCCTCCAAAGTAATTTCCAATATTGACTACTATTCTAAATTAAGTAAATATGGATATTACGATATAGAATTTCTTATTATACTTGCTGAACTTTTGGCAGTACAAGAAAAAACAAATAATACAAGTGCTTTTATGTTCAGGCATATTTTAGAAAAATCTTTAACAAATGATTTGTTTAGTATCATCTCCACTGCTACACACAATGGAAGATAACTTATATTTATTTGAAAACACCCTTTTCTAAATGGAAAAGGGTGTTTATAAACTCATTCATTTACAACTAATATCTCCGTAATTGCTCCACGCTTTGATGCCTTTGAGTTAATTGCTCTTGCAGCTTCTATATCTTCATAAATTTTAAATCCATTATACAATTCTTCAAAAAATGTATCGTCCGGATTAGTATTTTTAGGATTTGAGTTACTAAGCATCATAGCCGCACCCTTATCACTCATACTACGGTACCACTTTGCTAAACGACACTGTTCCTCATCATCAAAATCTCCCTTAGAATAACTATTAAAACTTGATGTCACATTTAAAGGTCTATATGGAGGGTCCAAGTATACAAACGTATCTTTCGTCACAAAATCAGATAGTTTTTCAAAATCTATATTGGTTAGTTTTACGTTTTTTAAAGCTTCATTAACATCACGAAGATTTTTGGCATCTACTATTTGTGGATTTTTATATTTTCCAGCTGGAACATTAAAACCACCTTTTTTATTTTCACGATAAAGTCCATTAAAACATGTTCTATTCAAAAATAGAAAACATACACTAGCTTCTATTCTAGTATTATCGATAACATTTTCTCCATAGCTGTCATATTCTATTTTATTCTTAATATTATTAAATTTATCACGCATTTCATAATAATAACTTTCTCTTTCTTCAGGAGATTTCTCCAGATAAATTGATTGTACTTTTTCTAATTTATCAATTAAAACTTCCACATTTTGTTGAATAATATAATAGGTTGAAATCAATATATTATTCACATCATTTAATATTACTTCTTCAAATTGATATTTTTTTATTAAATCAAAAAATACAGCACCACCACCAACGAATCCTTCAATGTATTTCTTAATTTCCCCATTCTGTAACCGTTTTGGATACTTTTCTGCATAAACAGGTAATAGTTTTCTTTTTCCTCCTGCCCACTTAACAAATGGTTGCGCTGATTTCATTATTATATTTTCCTCCTGAAATTTATTACTAATTCTTATATTTATATAATACCATACTTTCACTATGAGTGAAAGTTTAGGTTTTATTTATATGTTATAATTTACTTAAATATATACTGAAGGAGAAGTAATATGGCAACTGATATTATCTTTGAAAAAGAGTATTACAAAATCGGTCAAGTTATTAAAAATATTCGGATATCAAATCAATTGTCTCAAGAAGACTTTAGTAATTCTATAGGAATTAGCTTGAGCCATTTATCCAAACTAGAAGCTCCAGGTTCATGTCAAAAAGTCTCGTTAGATGTCTTATTATGTATTTCTAAAAAATATAATATACCTATGAAGAATTTTTTTGATTAGTAAATATAGTTATTTCCTCAACAAAATTAACATTTAATTTAATAAAAATTTATATTTGCCTTTAAAATAGTCAGACATATTCCACATTGTGACTTTGCTCAAAAGATACTTATTATGCCACAAATTTAATCGATTAGCGCTAAAACTGAAAAAGGAACTTCTCATCATCAAGAAGTTCCTTTAATTTGAGTCAATTTCTATTCTCTTAAATCGTACACCCTTTTCCCGTCATATTATAGATTATCTAATTCATCATATATTTGAAGACCCAAAGCAGCTAAATAAAATGCACTACTTAAACAAATCAAACAGATAATTTTCACTTAACATATTTAAATTAAATACATAATTAATATGTCCAAATGCTTCTTCAAGAGGTAAATGGGCAGTGTGCCATCCTTGTCCATCTGTAACCCAAACAAAAGTAACGTCATCACCAGAGTTTGAGACAAATTCATTTAATGTGGTAAACTCTCCTGCTACTGCTTTTAGCTTACTACCTCCGCCACCATAGTAATTTGTTTCAATCAACCATAAACGTTTTGTATTAGGGTCAAACACTGCTTCATCAAATCTACGTTCTGACTTATCGACTGGAACGTGAATCCCCCAATTACTTAATATCCATTTAGCTGTAGCTTGTGGATGGTGTTCAAATGAGAGTTTATTTGCAACTTTTGCAACATTTCTTTCAAGTATCCCTTCCATTGTTGTCCCACTACGATTCTTACGACCGTTACTATCAAGACCAGCTTCTACGCCGTAAACATAATCAACTAGAGAACGATTTGCTTCATTCGCTAAGAAATTCAATAACCCAGATTGCTCGGCAAAATCAACATACGACTTAATGTTATTTATATCAATATCTTTGAAATCGAGTTGATAAAACGACATACTATCATTTTCATCTATTGATAAAACATCTAGAATTTTATCCCTGCTAGCAATTAGACTCGGCAAAGCTTTGATTAAGTCAGGTTGTTTTGTGAACAAATTAAGAGTTTCTTGATAGATATTTTCTTTACCTATTAAATAGTTTAGCGTATTTAATTCTAACTCATACTTCTTTGTTTCACGATTCACTTTTTCCCAATTTACATAATACTCGGGAGTACGATTGGTTACAGATAAAGTATCCATAAAAAAAGCCAACCGTTTATCAGGTGATAAGTTTGCATATTCTTCAAATTTCATATGTAAAATTCCTCCATTTATGGTCTTCCTATAAGAAGTTTCTAGTTTCACTCTTCATTCTATTATTCTTAATCTACATAATAACATGTAATTATTAAAATGGTTTTATAGGATAGATTACTATGTCTGTTCAATAAACGTCTTTAAGCTTTTTACCTTATGGCAATTTTAATCCCTTCGGTGAACCTATAAAATTGCAACAATATTTATTAAACATATAAATGTATTTCATCACATATTATATATATTATCAAATCGAAAATATAGATAAAGGAAGTGCCAATAATGAGTAACAATTCTTGGAGAAGAATCTTTGATGATTTGAACTTAGACCAACATGATTTTGATACTTCACCTTACTATTTAAGTGCTGAACAAATAAAAGTCGCTTGCCAAGACTTTACGAAAGTGGCGGAAAAAGAAGTAAGAATTTTATGCAAACAAGATACACGTGAAAGTAGACCAGATGTTTTTAAGGAGAAAAACCTTTTTCTATTACCCGTAAAAAACGGTAATTATGCTATTATCCGAGGTGAAGGGTATATAGATATACCAGAAATAGATACGGATGCAATTCTTTTTAAATCAAAACTTTCCTTTAAACCTATTACAAGCACTATCGGGAATTCCGAGATGCAGCATGTTGATTATGCATTTGCTGCTGGACTTATAGAGAAATTTGTTAATGATAACTCTTTAGTATTAACAATAAGGGGAAGAAAATATACACCAAAGTTCAAATTTTCTGTCGACAAAAATCACTTAGAGGTAGAAAGTGTTCAAACAGAGGTAGATGCTGGATACGAAGGAAGTAATAAAATTGTTTTAATAGAAGTTAAAAACTCTTCAACTAGAAATACAATTATTCGTCAACTTTACTCCTTTTCACATTATAATAAAAACCACCCTAAGCCACTGTAAAGCATTAGGTTGGTTCAACAAAAATAAATTAGTGACTACTACCACTCAGATAGTAATAGTTGTAAAGTGAGAAATTGTTACTAGCAGTCTTCATTTTAATTATTAAATTCCTATAAAAACTTGAATTACCACATTTACACGTATCTGCTGTACTAATAAGTATTCTTTCCTACATCTTTACATGCAGCCAAAAATTCATCATTAAAGTTGAGCTTAAAATTATGTTCTTCGCCATTTAAAACTTTACCTTGAATACTTACATTAAATAATGAAGATAAAATAAAAACATTACCTGTTGGCTCACTGATTTCCAGTTGCAATAATGAAAGTCCAGATAATATATCTTCAATCTCTTCTATCCCCATATTAGTTTGCTTAGATATGTTTTCTAGAGTACAATGAAGCGTACTTTGATAAACATATCTTGGATTGAAAATTAATTTAAATAGTATTTCGTTGAACAATCTAATTTCTGATACTTTCATTTTACTAAAATAGATTTGGAATTTTTCTTTATCGTCATAGTCTTTTAACCTATTTTGAATATATTTATCTAAACAGTCAAAAAAGATTCCCTTTTCTCTTTTATAGGGAATTAGCTTTCTTGGTTCTATTATAGTAATGTCCTCTATTAATTGGTGCAAAAAATTATATTTCATTGATTCTACATTCCTTCTTAATAATGTATTTGATATTCATTTTTCTTATCATGCCTTATAATAGTATCGTATTTTTAATAAAAATGCATTATTTATATTGAATTTTGAAATCAAAGAAAATGAAGAATGAATTGGACATACTACCATTAAAAGCTTTCCCTACAATGTAAATTACTGGTTATTAATATCACTTTTTCTAATAATACTTGAAGTTTTTTAGGAGGTTAATATCTCTTACTCTTTTTCAGATTTTTTCGTTGTTAGTATTCTCCATACATTTTCATCTTTTTATTAACATCTATTTTTTTCAAGCTTAAAACTCATCTTTCATTTAATATACATAAAAACAGTCTATTTATCGTTAATACAAGCATCACCGATAAATAGACCTGGAATTTTATCTTCTTAAACCACGTTCATCACATAAATTAGCAATTTCTCTCCATGGTCGCCCAATAGAAAAATTACACGCTTGTTCAACCGAATAACCCTCATAGAATAACTGATAAACAGCTAAACCTTTAATACGTTTACCAACTTTAGTTTCAACCCCATTTGCAAGCATGCGGTTTTGCTCGGCTAACATCACCAAATACAATGTACCGAATAACTTTTGGATTTCAAGATTATTAAAGTAATTATTTTCTAGATTAGTAGCTATTTCAGGTATTACATTATTCAATATTCTTTCTTCTACTTCTCTACCTGTTAAATTGTAAAGATTTAAAAACTCATTGTACACTTTATCCATTCCACAAGTTTGACCTAATTTATGAAGACTACCTAAATAATCTCTATCATAGGGTGCTCTTCCATTTATATAAATGCACCATTCATCAAAATTACCTTTATCACGTGATAATTCAGTTCCATCTTCGTATCTTTTTACTAATACCATAATTTATATATATATTAAACTAAATACCTATATTATTGTCAAAAAAAACATTTAATATATTAGATAAATAATATACTTCATTATGTATATATCAGTTATAGTAGATTGATAAATTAAGCATTCTATTGATAAACATACTTAAAATTTTCATTTTAATAAAAAAGCACACTGTTTAACTATTTGAACAATATTTAAATTCGTAAATGAATACGTTTTGACTAGGTAATTGACTACGTTCATTTTATATTTATCGAAACTACATGCAATTAAAAAAGTGCCAAAATCCTTATCTATAAAGGATTTTGACACTCATTGAAATCATCTATTTTCGTATTATGGAGACGGTGGGAATCGAACTCGCGTCCAGAAACTCCAATACTCAAACTTCTACGCGTGTAGTTTGCCTATTTGCAATTCGCGAGTCCTTATGCCGACTCTTACTGCTATAAGGGATTGGAGACTTTTCCCTACTCTTCATTTATCATTTTTTTCATTAGGGAGTATTACATATTTACGAACTTGGTTCAAAGACCTTAATAATCATATCATATTTTAAGAGGTTTCAACTAGATTTCCATTTACACATTGACTAATAAATGCAAACCACTTTCCTTCTATATCATCTTCGGTGTCCATTTCTTTAATCTGTTCATAAGTTAATTTCTGTGCTACATGATTATTAAGTTTTTTCTTCACATTACTTTCAGAATATCTTGTTAGACTTGCAATCAAATTAGGTACATCATCATCTGGACCAAATGTAAATCCATCTTCCAATGAATAAAATTCTTTAATTACATCTGGATGAATATAATTTTCTATTTCTCTTTTACTAGTTAGAAATGCAACGGAACCATCGTTTCTTTCTCTAACTTTTCTACACCATTTCTCATATTTAGGTTCTTCACCTTCTTTTACTACATCTCTATCGTAAATATGAATTTCTGGTATATTTAATTGTTTTAAATATTGATTTTCAACCCAACCTCTTAATGTATCCCCACCACAAGGAATTATTATTACTTCATCTGTATTAGTTAAATCTACAATATTAGGATTTCTACTTGCAATTATTTGGCTAAATATTTTTAAAATACTAAAGTCATTCGGTCCTTCAACAAAAACTGCTACCTTTACTCTACTACCAATAGGCGATGGATATACCCCTAATGTTTCAGCCACTTTTTCAAGAACTGTTTCGTCATTTTTAGATGACATTACTACTTTTCCATCATCTATATTCAATATCAATCTTAATGAATCTATAGGTAATAAACTAGCAAAGGCTGGAACATGTGTAGTAAGAATCACTTGTGTATTATCTTTTTTGCTTAATTCCAATAAAGCATCAGCTAACATGACTTGATTAGCAGGATGCTGGGCTGTTTCTGGTTCTTCTATAGCATAAATAATGTCCCTAGAATTAGTTATATCTTTTTTTTCCGCCGCAGCCCTAAAAAAGTTCAATAAAATTAACCTTCTAACTCCACTACCTCTCTTATTAACAGGTATCCCATTATCCCCCTCTAGCGTCAATTTAAATAAATTTTGCCACTTTGGTTGTTCTGAAATATATGGTGTTAATTCGTTCGCCAATGTTGGGTCCATTTCTTTTAATTTTTCTAATGTTTGTTTTGCTACACTCATTGCCTTATCTTGAACTAACTTTTCAATATCATCTAGCTTATCTCTTACTTCTTCTAGTGCTTCTCTTATAGCAACCTTCATTGGGTCTTGAACTTCAGAATCCCCATCGCTACTTGGTCTATCAGATTGGAATAAAGTGAATATAGGTAACATAGGTTCAATTTTTTCCCATACTGTACCACTGCTTCCTCTATGTAAAACGATTTTATGCGGTTCCAATTTGTTAGTATCAACTGTACTAAATATATCTTTACGCATTAAATGATTAGTTCTTAAATCTGTTGGTCCATTTTCAATATTCAAAGTCTTTACTTTACGCTGTAACTCTTGTTGTGTAAGTTGAATAAGAAATTTTCCGTTTTCTATTGCATCTGTAGGATATAATGCTTTCAAATAAATATCTGGTTTTATATTTTTCTTAGAACAGTCATATACTTTGTGAATCTCTAAATAACCATCTTCATTTAATAAAAATTCTTCTCTAAATGTTGTAGGTGCTGTATCGTCTAAAATAATTTCTTCATCAAATCCTGAAAAAACACATCCTATTAAGACGTTACGATTTTCCGATGTAACACAATAATCTTTACTATCAATTTTAACTGTACTGTTATTAAAGAATATCTCCAGTGCCTCTAAAATAGTTGATTTTCCTACATCATTTTTTCCAATAATAGTTGTTAAACTATTAAAGTCAATTTCTACAAGGTCTTGATACGAACGAAAATTATGAATGATAACTTTTTCTAATTTCATGCATTCACCCCTTATATTTTATATACAAATATTACCATGAAATATTTTGGAATGAAAGTATTATTTTGTGCGCAAAAAGGTTTCCAAACCACTGTGTAAATTGTGCATCCACTAGTAAAGGATACAGCTATCCCCGTCCCCCCTAGGGTAGAGCTTATACTGTATTTTTTATTTGCACAACTTCGCACAGTTTTTACTAAGCTACTTGCATAATGTCACTCACTTGTTTGAAGTCATTCAACGTCATCTGGACAGCTATTGGTTTACTATCTTTCATTTCTATCACCTTTATTGGTAGTCTATTTTTTACTGCGACTTTCATCATTTGTTCTAGTATTCGTGGCGTACATGAATACATCTCAATTTCGCCCGTATATTCCACTACCAATCTTGTTTATCACATAGGTTTGTGACTTTAACTTTCAAATAAATCCTCTAATCGTACTTTATCCATAACTACTTTTGATTCAATACTCTCCTTTCGTTTTTCAAATTTTAAAAATAAGTCTGGCACTTGTTTATATAACTCCTCTTTACAATGGGGCTGTAGAGGAAAATAAATATTATCGTTATTTTTGTGTTTTTTAATTATCAATAGACCAGCTTGTTCTAATCGTTTATTAGCAGTAACTATATTTTGCCTACTACAATTAAGAAGTAATTCTAATTGATAAATCGTTGGATATGCATAGGCTTGATTAGGATTAAATAACTCTAAATATTTCACATACAAAGCTACATCGAATGGTTTGATTAAACCTAACTCAACATAGCGAAATATATCTGTAGAAACCTTCTCCATCTTCTGTTGCAAAAGATTTTTTAGGAGTAATCATTATTTCACCTCTCTTTTCCAAAATAAAAAAGTGCAAAGAATTTATCCCTCACAGTTATGTACTTTCAAATATGTTTTAGTTTAGGACATTATTATAAAAAGTCTCTTAAATTAGTTGCCACCTCTTCTACATCTAAATCTAAATATTGTGTTGTGACAGCTAAATCACTATGTCCTAATGCTTTACTGATTAACGCTATACTAGCACCCTTCTCTAATAAATTCTTAGCATGAGCACGTCTAATAGCATGGGCATTGATATTCTGTAGTCCAAATCGTTTAGCATATTTGTTTAGCTGTTTAGATATTGCAAAATTAGATGACTTACTTGTATTCATTGGTAATCCATTTTGCGTAATAAATACATTAAAGTTCTCTGTTCCATAATAATTACGAATACCATTATTAAGCTGTATTAACGTTTTTAGCATATTTGCAATTTCATCATCAATTGGTAACTTTAAATGTTTATGATTTTTTAATGTAGAACCATCTAAACTTAAAACTAAGTTTTCAAAATCGATATGACGTTCCTTGAGTTCCCCTAAAGTACGGATACGAATTCCAGTCTTATACATTAACTTAATAGCCACCGCATCTCTAAAACCTATAAATGTAGTCTGGTCTATTAACTGTAATAATTTTTCAATATCTGATAACTTAGCACCACTTTTTACTTCTTTGTCTACTCTAATTTGAATTGTTGTCCAAAAACGGTCACTAAACCAACCGTTGTTATAGAACTTACTAAGAACTGCTTTAATTGATTTTAAACGAATTAACTTTGTTCGCTGTGATACTTCAATTGAATCTAAATAATGATAGATTGAATCAATTGTTATCTCTTCCACGTACTCTAATTTATTTATCTCTATAAATTGTTTAAAGATATAATCATAACTTTGAATTGTACGTTCACGATTACCCCCAATTTTCATTTGCTTAAAAACTGTTTCTAAAGCTGTTTCAATAGTAATAGCATTACGAACTTCCTCACGATTCATTGTAGTTAATGCCACTACATCACCACTTACAGCAAAGATTCCATGTTTTCTACTCTTAGACAAAATAAAAAACCTCCATTTTCATTAGTGAATTTGAAGGTCTTGAACAGTGTAAATATGTAGGTATGAAAAAAGGGACATTCAACAAGAGTTCAACTCCCGTTCAATATCCCTAATCTCGAAAATCGTTGATATGATTGCATTTACAGCCATTATTTTTATGGAGACGATGGGAGTCGAACCCGCGTCTAATAACCTTATTATTTCACAAATAATTCCTTAAATTTTCAGCAACTTCATCTACATCTAAATCTAAATACTGCGTAGTTACTTCTAAATTAGAGTGACCAAGTGCTTTTGATATAAGAGCTAAATTTGCTCCTTTTTTCAACAAATTCTTTGCATAAGCCCTTCTTATTGCATGTGCATTGATATTTTTTAAACCATATTTTTTACTATATTTAGTAAGCTGCTTAGAAATTGCGTTATTAGTTGATTTTGTATTTAGCGATTTACCTTTATATGAAATAAAGATAAATGAATTATCCTCATGATAGTAATTCCTAACTTTATTGTTTTGTTGTATTAATACCTTGTACAAATGAAGTAATTGATTATCCAAAGGTAGCTTTAGATACTTATGATTTTTCAATACATCCCCATCTAGCTTTAATACCCCCTCATTAAAATCAATGTGTTTTTCTTCTAACTGGCCTAATGTATTAATACGTATCCCCGTCTTATACATTGTAAGAATAGCAGTAGCATCCCTTAATCCAACAAATGTTTTTAAGTCTAACAAAGATAACAATAAATCAATATCTGATGGCTTGGTTCCCTGTTTTATCTTCTTGTCTACTTTTACATTGATGGATGCCCAAAATTTAGTCTCATACCATCCATTGTTGAAACACTTGCTTAAAAAGGATTTCAAAGATTTTAATCTTGTCAATTTTGTTTGGTTTGCTACATTCATTTTATCTAGCCAATTATATATTGTTTCCATAGTTATTTCCGACAAATATTTTATACCTTGAGCCTTTTCGAAATTACTGACAATTCTTCTGTAATCATCAGTAGTACGCTTTCGATAACCACTAGCTATCATTTGTCTAATAACTATCTCCAATGCATTATCTATCGTACGTGATTCTATATCCTTCTTCTTATTTTTCTTTTTTGTTTCAATCGGCAATAACCCATCAAAATCAACATCAAAAACGCCTGACTTTTTTGTCATAAAAAAATCCTCCATTCTTTTTTTGCAATGGAAGATGAAATCGGCTAGCTGCATAGAGCAACGGTGTTCTAAGCCAGAGGTGGTGCAAAAATAGGGATTTTTCTTTCCGGACCGACACCCTGACCGAATCCCTAAAAACAGAAAAACCCTTGCGTAGCAAGGGCTCTAGAGGCTAAAACTGTATGTCCCAGGAGGGATTCGAACCCCCGACCGACGGCTTAGAAGGCCGTTGCTCTATCCAGCTGAGCTACTGAGACAGGATGTCTTTTTGATATGTTATCCTTAAGACATTTCCTATTATAGCATCTCTGATAAAATTGTCAACACTATTTTATCAATATAATAAAGTTTTTTCTTCAATTACCTTTTTTTCTTCTGTATAGAAAATTATATGCCAACCATTTTCGATGTTTTCAATGATTGCGTAACTTTTTTCTTTGCGGCCTCTCGGTAGTAAAAGACTTCCCGGATTGATATAAAGAATATTATCAACGAGTTCAACGCCTAGAACATGAGAATGTCCAAATAAGACTACGTCTGCTTCTACTTCTCTTGCTCGATAAGATAACGCAGTTAGACTTGATTTTATATGATATAAATGGCCATGCGTCATGTAGATTTGTTTACCATCTATTTCTTTTATCATTTCAGTTGGAAATTCAATATCTTGATCGCAATTGCCTCTAACTTTTAAAACACCTTGGAGTTCTGGCGCCGAGCATGATAACTCGCTATCTCCACAGTGGAAAATAGCGTCTACATCGGGGTTTTGCGCGATTACATTGGTAATTACTGCTGCATCACTATGTGTATCACTCATGACTAATAGTTTCATCGCTACCCTCTCCTATTTAAACCAAGATGGTAATTCTTCTGCTAATTTACGAATTGCATTTCCACGGTGTGAAATAGACCCTTTTTCTTCAGCAGTCATTTGAGCCATTGTTCGTTCCATTGAAGGTACATAGAAAATTGGATCATAACCAAAGCCATTATTGCCACGTTTTTCAGTTAAGATAATACCTTCGGACGTACCAAATACAGTTTTTGTTTTATGTTCTGGGCCGGTAATAGCTAAGCAACAGCAAAATCGTGCTGTACGCTTTTCTTCAGGTACTCCCTCTAAATTTTCTAATACTTTCTTAATATTCGCTTCATCATCATGATCTCCTGCATATCTTGCAGAATATACGCCTGGTTCTCCATTTAAGGCATCTATTTGAAGTCCACTATCATCTGCAATTACAAATGTATTGAGATGTTTTGCAACGGTATCTGCCTTTAAAATTGCGTTTTCTTCAAATGTTGTTCCTGTTTCTTCAATTTCCATATCTGGTGCTACATCAAATAATGTCAAGACTTCATAGCCAAGCGGTGCAAAAATAGCTTCAAAATCTTTAGCCTTTCCTTTATTCTTTGTAGCAATAACAACTTGTTTCATAAAAATTCCTCCTAATATTCCAATTTATTTTATCATTTCGCTTTCTTTAACTCCAGTAGCTTAAAACATAACATTTTATAACTAAGAATCAATGACGAGCCGAGCAAAACTACTCGTCCTATGTATAATAACTCAAAAAGAAAGCCCGAAAAGAAAACTTTTCGAGCTTCATACTATAGTTTTATTCGTTTGACATGGACTTCTTTTAAGGGTAACCAATTACTTGCAATTGTTTTGAAGATAGGAACTGAGCCTGTTGTATAAAAAAGATACTCTGGAGATTTTTTGTCTGTTCTAGCAATATGCTGGAACTGTAAAATTTCCTTTACATGTTTTGCTGTTTCCTCTGCAGATGAAACAACATGAACTTGGTCGCCTACTACTTCTTCAATTAGACTTTGAATAATTGGATAATGTGTACATCCTAAAATCATCGTATCAAACTTTTCATTTTTTAATGGCGCTAGTGTTTCCGCTACCAAGCTTTTGGCAAATTCGCCTTGGTATTCTCCACTTTCAACAAGTGGTACTAATCTTGGACACGCTAAAGATGTTACGTTACTAGAGGAATATAATGAATAAAGTGCATTTTCATATGCACCGCTTTTAACTGTTCCTTGAGTTGCAATAACTGCAATATCATGTGATTTTGTTGCTTTGACAGCTGCTTGAGCACCTGCATTAATCACACCGATTACAGGGAATTTACAACGTTTTTGTAGTCCTTCTAATGCGACTGCTGTAATTGTGTTACAAGCAATCACAAGCATTTTAATATTCATTTTTTCAAGCTGATCGACTATTTGCCAAGTAAATTGAATCACCTGTTCCTTGGAACGGGGACCATATGGGCAACGAGCAGTGTCGCCTAAATAGGTTATCGATTCATTTGGTAAATAGCGAAGCATTTCCTTTACAACGGTTAGCCCACCAACTCCTGAATCAATTACTCCAATGGGAGCATTCACATTAACCGCCTCTATCCTGGTTCATTTCTTTGTATAGTTTGCTTAATAATATTGAAAGAGATTGAACTTCTTCGCATTTAAAATCTTTGACGATATCTGCCAAATAATTTTGACGTTGTTCAATTACTTCTTCAATAATACGTTCTCCTTCTTTAAGCAAATGGATACGAACGACACGACGATCCTGATTATCCCGAATTCGTTGTACTAGTTCGTTTCTTTCCATACGATCAACTAAATCGGTTGTCGTACTGAACGCTAAATACATTTTATTCGAAAGATCTCCAATTGTCATGTCTCCTAGCTCATGAAGCCATTGTAGAGCGATGAACTGTGGTGGTGTTATTGTGTAATCACTTAAAATTTCTCTACCTTTTTGTTTTATAAGAGCTGCAATATGACGTAACTCTTTTTCTAACAATGCAATTTGTTCAATATCATGTGTGTTATTCTGTTGCTCTTGGTTTGACATGTAGCTACTCCACTCCTCAAAAGGATTACTTATTCCTATTGTGAAGTGTTTTTTTCAAAATGGCAAGTGTACTTTTTACTCTAAAGTAAACTCCCCTAAACGGATTAACTCAAGCATTGCTTGTGCGCGACTAGATACGCCCAGTTTCTGAATAGTATTAGAAATATGGTTTCGAACTGTTTTTTCACTTATACCTAGCTCTTTAGCAATTTCTTTTGTCGTATAATCCTTCATTAATAAAAGAAATATTTCGTGTTCTCTTTTCGTCAAAATTGAATGATGAAAACGACTCATTTACGTGCGCCCCTCCAATCCCCTCACACTGTAAAGTATGATAGGAATTGAATAGCGGTGACGGCATTTGCCCGAAGTTTTTTTATAGAATAATATTACTTTTCTTTTGGTTGTTTAGTTTGGATAATTGTCGTTCTTCCCAAGGTACTGATTTTCCAGTTTCTTGGTTCATCTGAACGACTGTCCCTCTACCTGTAAAACATATATGGTCAAAATCATCTACACCTAGATAATGTAGATCTAATGAAGATGTACCTATCTTGGCAATCTTAACATATACCTTTAATTGTTCATCAAAATATACCTGTTTTACATAATCACATTGTATGTCTGCAATCACAATTATGTTATTTATTTCCCTATCTAGCCATTCTTCCATAATTCCTAAATTATTTAGAAACTCAATTCTTGCTTGTTCAAAATATACAATAGGTACTGTATTATTCATATGCCCATACAAATCAGTTTCAGAAAACCTAACTTTAATAGGCGTGAAAAAAGTAAAATCCTTTTGCCACTCTTCTAAATCTTCAATATAACTTTTTATCATTTCAAAAATCCCCCTTGTTGTAAAATGAATGATTATTCATTTTATTATATCAGAACATTTAAATAATTCCACATAACTACTACTTCTGTTTTTCACAACTTATTACAGGATTATTTATTGTACATCTTTTAATGAAGGAATATAGAAACATCCATTGAATAGATATAATTACAAATTTATACATGCTAGGGGGATTTGTTTGGAAATAGAAATAACACTTTTAAGTGAAAACAAGGAGTTTGTTAAAGCTGTTTCGCAGATGGTCTATAAAGAATTTGTATTACCTTCGAGTAGCAAAATGTCTTTTGATGATGTTGTAGACTTTTTTTCAGATACTTATTCATCGAAATTCCCAATAACATTCATAGCTATATTAGATCATCAATGTGTTGGCACAGTATCAATATTTGAAAATGATTTCAAGAAATGCACACATTTTAAGCCTTGGTTAGCTTCCCTTTACGTGGACCCGAACTACAGAGAAAGAAAAATCGGAATAAGCCTTATTGATGCCTTATTAAAACACTTAGTCTCATTAGGTTTTAGAGAGGTGTATCTTAAAACTGAAAATGCTGCTGAATATTATCTAAATCGTGGTTGGGAATTTGTTGAGTCAGTATTAGATGATCGAAATGTGAATTTAGATATTTTTAAACACAATTTAATAAATAAAAAACTCCGTACCAAGTAAGTACGGAGTTTCTCGTTATCTATCTTTTTACTAGTCAACCATATGGTCAGAACCAAAGAAGTTCTTGAACATTTGAACAGTTGTAGCACGGTTTAATGCTGCGATAGAAGTTGTCAAAGGAATACCTTTTGGACAAGCTAATACACAGTTTTGTGCGTTACCACAGCCTTCAAGACCACCTGGTGTCATAATAGCGTTTAAACGTACATCTTTAGTCATTGCGCCTGTTGGATGTGCGTTGAATAAACGTACTTGTGAAAGTGGAGCTGGTCCCATAAAGTCTGAATGACTGTTAACATTTGGACATGATTCTAAACATACACCACAAGTCATACATTTAGATAATTCATATGCCCATTCACGTTTACGTTCTGGCATACGAGGACCTTCACCTAAATCGTAAGAACCATCGATTGGAACCCAAGCTTTAACTTGTTTCAAAGAGTCAAACATGCGGCTACGATCGATTTGTAAGTCACGAATTACAGGGAAAGTACTCATAGGTTGTAATTTCAATGGTTGTTCCAATTTATCAACCAATGCTGAACATGATTGACGTGGGCGACCATTAATTACCATTGAACATGCCCCACATACTTCTTCTAAACAGTTCATGTCCCATGCAACAGGAGTAGTTTGTTTTCCTTCAACTGTTACAGGGTTTTCACGAATTCCCATAAGAACAGAGATTACGTTCATATTTGGACGATACGGAACTCTGAATTTTTCCCAATAGGGGTTAGAGTTAGCATCATCTTGACGTTGAACTTCAACCTCAACATATTTTTGCGCTTCGTTTCCCATAATTAGTGAGCTCCTTTCGTATAGTCACGTTTACGAGGTTTGATAAGAGATATATCAACGTCTTCGTAGCTAATTTTTGGATCAAATGAAGGTGTAAACTCAGCAATTGTTGTTTTAAGGAATTTTTCATCGTTACGTTCTGGGAATTCAGGTTTATAGTGAGCTCCACGAGATTCATCACGAAGTAAAGCACCTTTAGTAATAACATTTGCTAAAGCAATCATATTTCTTAATTGGCGAGTGAATTGAACACCTTGGTTTGACCATTTAGATGTATCATTAATATTAATGTTGTTCCAACGTTCTTTTAATTCTTGTAATTTTACAAGAGTTTCTTTTAAACCATCGTTGTAACGAACAACAGTAACGTTTTTAGTCATTACTTCACCAAGTTCTTTGTGAAGTAAGTATGCATTTTCAGTACCATCTAAACGTAATACTTCATCCCATTTAGCTTGTTCTTCTTTAACAGCTTTATCGTACATAGATGATGGAAGATCATCAACGTGTTTATCAAGTCCATGAATGTAGTTAACAGCATTCGGACCTGCAACGCTACCACCGTAAATAGC
This sequence comes from Rummeliibacillus sp. TYF005, assembly GCF_003844195.1. Lineage (NCBI taxonomy): Bacteria > Bacillati > Bacillota > Bacilli > Caryophanales > Caryophanaceae > Rummeliibacillus > Rummeliibacillus sp. TYF005. Next base: position 141,794 of record NZ_ML122541.1, on the reverse strand, counting down.
TGAAAGTAATGAGTTAGCACCAAGACGGTTACCACCGTGTTGAGAGTAATCACATTCACCTGCAGCGAATAAGCCAGGAATTGAAGTATGTTGATCAAAGTCAACCCATAGACCACCCATAGAGTAGTGAACTGCTGGGAAGATTTTCATTGGAACTTTGTGTGGATCATCACCAACGAATTTTTGGTAGATTTCAATGATACCACCAAGTTTAACGTCAAGTTCATGTGGATCTTTATGAGAAAGATCTAGATAAACAACGTTTTCGCCGTTAATACCAAGTTTTTGGTTGATACATACGTCGAAGATTTCACGTGTTGCGATATCACGTGGAACTAAGTTACCGTATGCAGGATATTTTTCTTCTAAGAAGTACCAAGGTTTACCGTCTTTATAAGTCCAAATACGGCCACCTTCACCACGAGCTGATTCTGACATTAAACGTAATTTGTCATCACCAGGGATTGCAGTTGGGTGAATTTGAATCATTTCACCATTTGCATATTTTGCACCTTGTTGATAAACGATAGATGCTGCAGAACCAGTATTAATCATTGAGTTAGTTGATTTACCGAAGATGATACCAGGACCACCACTAGCCATGATTACAGCGTCAGCACGGAATGCTTTAATTTCAGAAGATGTAAGGTTTTGAGCTTTAATACCTTTACATACGCCTTCATCATCAAGAATTACACCTAGGAATTCCCAGCCTTCATATTTCTTAACTAATCCTTCAACTTCCCATTTACGAACTTGTTCATCAAGTGCATAAAGAAGTTGTTGACCAGTAGTCGCACCAGCAAATGCTGTACGGTGATGTTGTGTACCACCGAAACGACGGAAATCTAATAAACCTTCTGGGGTACGGTTGAACATAACGCCCATACGGTCAAACATATGAATAATAGATGGTGCTGCATCACACATTGCTTTAACTGGTGGTTGGTTTGCTAAGAAGTCCCCACCATATACAGTATCATCAAAGTGGATCCAAGGAGAGTCCCCTTCACCTTTTGTATTTACGGCACCATTAATTCCGCCTTGCGCACATACAGAGTGTGAGCGTTTTACCGGAACTAATGAGAATAATTCAACTTCTGTGCCCATTTCGGCAGCTTTCATAGTAGCCATTAAGCCAGCTAGTCCACCACCAACGACTATCAATTTACTTTTAGCCATGTTTTTTTCTCACTCCTCGTTCAAATAGTAATCAAGCGCTTACAAGTCTTCACTAGACTATTACAAAAATGCAAGTAGAGCGCCAACGCCGATTACAGATAACACTACAAAGAAAATCATTGTGATGAAAGTTGCAACTCTTTGAGATTTTGGAGATTGTGTAATACCCCAACTTACTAAGAATGACCAAATACCATTAGCTAAATGGAAAGTAGCTGAGATAATACCTAATGCATAGAATACAACCATGATTGGGTTAGATAAAATATCAACCATCATGTTAAAGTCAGCTTCTGTACCAAGTGCTTTTTGGATTCTTGTTTGGAAAATATGCCAAGCAATGAAAATTACTAAGAATACACCAGTAATACGTTGTAATAGGAACATCCAGTTACGGAAAGTACCAAAACGTTTGTTATTTGGTGATGCTGTAAATGCAATAAACACACCATAGAATGCATGGAACATTAAAGGAATGTAAATTACGAACCACTCAAGGAACCATAAAAATGGTAGATTCCCCATAAATTCACTTGCTTTGTTAAATGATGCTTCTCCGTTTGTTGCTGAGAAATTGATTAACAAGTGTTGCGTCAAAAATAGCCCTACTGGAATAATTCCAAGAAGAGAATGCAGACGACGCCAATAAAACTCTCGATCTTTCGACAAGACTGTTACCCCCCTTAGTACTTGGAAACAAGATGTCAATTTTTTGCCACGTTTTTGTAACCGGACATCTATTGACTGCTTGTTTCATAATGGTACAATATTATGACAAGTTTATTGTACTCTCATACCACAATAGCGTCAAGGAATCATGAACTTTTTATATAAGTAGTTCTTGTCTAGATTATTCTTAAATAAGTAGAGATTTCCTACTTGGCATTTGATATTTCTTTTTTAGAAATAATATAGGCAAAAAAATATGAAAGAAGGACCTTCAATGTCTACTCAACAAAAGCATGAAATAACACAATTTGGATATGAATTAATCCGTGATCACGTACTATCTTCTATTTTGGGCAAAAATGAAGAAGATATTCTATATTGGAGCGGAAAAGAATTAGCCCGGAAATTTCCACTCTATGAATTAGAAGAAGCAATCCCTTTCTTCCATGAAGCTGGTTGGGGAGATTTGACTATCGATAAGGTTTCCGCAAGTGAAGCATTTTGTACTTTAACTGGTGATCCAGAGATTCTTAAATTTGACCAACGTTGTTTTCGTCTAGAAGCGGGTTTTTTAGCTCAAAACCAACAAAAATGTAGTGGCTTTTTAACGGAATGCTATGAAGAGAAAAAAGTTAAGCAAGGTCAAGTCAAATTCCATATTAAATGGGACTTAAAAGATAAAATAGAAGAATAATAGATTAATACCACTTAGAAGATTAGCATGTCTTTAAAATCTTATATTACATAATAATCTAAGTATACGTCGGGTATTCAAAAAAATATTACTCTCTCATTGAATATTAGTGAGAGAGTCTTTTTATGCAAAAGGACTCCACTAAAACTATTTTTGTGAAGTCCTTTTAACTTATCTATACATTTCTTTTTTATTATTGTGCAACCTTTTCTTTTAATGAAAGACCAAATTCCTCATGTAGTGCATTCGCAGCTTTTAACATATCTTCTTGTGGTACTACAACTGATACTTTTATTTCAGAAGTACTTACCATTTTTACTGGTATACCTTCACGATATAAACGGTCGAACATGGAAGCTGCTACACCTGGATTTGATACCATACCTGATCCTACAATTGAAACTTTTGCTAGTTCGCCTTCGTAATTTATATGATCATATCCAAGGATATCTTTATGTTCAGATAGAACTTGTAATGTATCTTGTAAATTTTCTTTTTTTACTGAAAATGATACAGATGGTTGTGTTCCTTGAATAATCGTTTGAACAATAATATCAACATTGACATGATTTTTTGCTAATGTTGTAAAAATATTAGCTAACGAACCATTATAGGCCTCTTTATAATATACTGTTAAACGAATAATATCCGGTTCAAACGCAACACCACGTACTACTAAATCTTTTTCCACTTCGATTTCCTCCTTCAAGATTGTACCTTCAACATCCTCGTAACTCGAACGAACAGACATAGGAATGTTGTGATTTTTTGCTACTTCGACAGATCGTGGATGTAAGACACCTGCTCCTAGGTTCGCTAGTTCAAGCATTTCGTCATAAGACAATTCCTTTAACTTTCTAGCACCTTTTACAAATCGTGGATCACTCGTATAAACACCATCAACATCTGTATAAATATCACAACGTTCGGCATTTAACGCTGAAGCAATAGCAACTGCAGTCGTATCTGAACCACCACGTCCAAGCGTAGTAATATTTCCTTCGTCATCTATCCCCTGGAAGCCAGCAACGACAGCCACTTCCCCTGCTTTTAACGCATCATTGACTGCTTTTGGCTTTATGTTCTCGATTCTCGCGTTACTTGGTACATGTTCTGTAACAATACCTGCTTGCCAGCCAGTAAATGATTTTGCCTCGATTCCTAACTTATGTAATGCAATTGATAACAATGAAATCGTCACTTGTTCTCCAGTGGTCAACAATACATCCATTTCCCTCTTTGAAGGTGATTCGGAAATTTCGTGGGCCATATCCACAAGTTGATCCGTTGTTTTACCCATTGCTGATACGACAACGACAATGTCATATCCATTTTGTTTCTCACGCTGAATGCGCTTAGCAACATGCATAATTCTTTCTGTTGTTGCAACGGAAGTTCCGCCAAATTTCACTACTAAAGTACTCATCAAAACGCTCCCCCTACATCAGAATGTGTGGGCGACTTTCACAATGACTTCTAATGAAAAAAGAGCAGCTCTTCACATAAAGTGAATAGGCTGCTCTTAGCATGCACGTTCAAAAGAACATTCATGTGAGATAGCCCTCCAGAATCTATTTTCGACTCTGACAATTCTACATTTCTTCAATGTAGAACCAGCAGCAAGTTGGAATTAGCAAACTTGCAACTTCGGCGGCTTCCCCTTTCACCGACTTTCAAAGAATCTAATCATCCTCCGGTCGGGTACTATTGAAATCCGCGCCTCTATCATCACTAAATCAGTGATTTTTAATTGGTGACACTAAGATACCATATCATTTACTTCCCTTGCAATCGTTTTTCCGAAAAAAAGTCAATTATTGTCTGAGCTAGTTTTTTAGGTACACCAGCTTTTTGCAATTCATCAAAAGTTGCTTTTTTAATCTTATTAATCGATCCAAAATGTTTTAGTAATTGTTGTTTCCTTTTTGGGCCTACTCCTGGAATCTCATCTAAAATAGATGTAATAGCATTTTTTTCATGTAATTGTCTATGGAATGTAATTGCAAATCTATGCACTTCATCTTGGACACGCTGTAATAGATAAAACGCTTCACTAGTTCGTTTTAATGGAATAATCTCAGGCGGATTTCCATAAAGCAATTGAGACGTTTGATGCTTATCATCTTTTGCCAATCCAGCTATTGGTATATCTAGCCCTAGCTCATCTTCCAAAATTTCTCTGGCCACTTCCATCTGACCTTTCCCTCCATCAGTCACCAGTAAGTCTGGAAGTGGTAAACCTTCTTTTAAAACTCTCGAATAACGCCGACGAATAACTTCTCTCATTGCACCATAATCATCATGTGCATTTGCATTTTGGATTTTAAATTTACGGTATTCTTTTTTACTAGGTTTACCATCTATAAAGACAACCATGGCTGAAACAGTATCAGCCCCGAAAATATGCGAGTTATCAAACGCTTCAATTCGTAGTGGAGTAGCAATATTCATCGCATCACCTAGTTGTTCACAAGCACCCACTGTTCTTTGTTCTTGTCTCTCGATTAGTTGGAATTTTTCTGAAATTGCTATTTGAGCATTTTTTGATGCTAGATCAAGCAATTCCTTCTTATTTCCTCTTTGTGGTTGTAACACGTTGATATCTAAGACTTGTTGCAACATATCTCCTTCAATTTCTTTGGGAATAAGAATTTCTTTCGGTTTAATATGTTCCGCCTTTTCATAAAATTGGCCTACAAAAGTTAGAAACTCATCTTCCGGTTCACCATATGAAGGAAATAAAGATACATCTCGTTCAATAAGTTTTCCTTGTCTTACAAAAAATACTTGGACACACATCCATCCCTTATCTACCGCATAGCCAAATACATCTCTATTGGTAAAATCAGTTGTCGTAATTTTTTGTCTTTCCATTACAGACTCGATATGAGCTATTTGATCTCGATATTCTTTTGCACGCTCAAAATCTAGCTGTTCAGAAGCAGCTAACATTTTTTTCTGTAATTCTTCTTTAACCTTTGCGTGGCCACCATTTAAGAAATTCACAATCTCCTGAACCATATCATCGTATACCTTTTTTTCTATATCTTTTATACAAGGGGCTAGGCATTGACCGATATGGTAATACAAGCAAACACGATTAGGAAGGGTTTGGCATTTTCGTAAAGGATATAAGCGATCAAGCAATTTTTTAGTTTCATTTGCTGCATAGACATTTGGATATGGTCCAAAGTATTTGCCTTTGTCTTTTTTAACTTTCCGAACTGTCAATAATCGTGGGTGTTTTTCGTTTGTGATTTTGATATAAGGATATGTTTTATCATCCTTTAACATGATGTTGTATTTTGGATCATGTAATTTTATCAAATTTAGTTCGAGCAAAAAGGCTTCTTTATTTGAGGAAGTTACAATGTATTCGAAATCTTCAATTTCACTAACAAGTCGTTGTGTTTTACCATTATGCGTTCCAGTAAAGTATGAACGTACTCTATTTTTAAGTACTTTTGCCTTTCCCACGTAAATGATAGTACCTTGTCGATCTTTCATTAAATAGCATCCTGGTTGGTCAGGTAAGATAGATAGCTTTTGTTTGATTAAATCATTCATCAAATCACCTCTAAAAAAAACCGGGTACCTAGTAGGAACCCGGTTTCGTTTATAACCCAAAAAAACTTACGCGTGTTTTTGGATGAATTCAGCTAATGCTTCTTTTGGTTGGAAACCAACAGTTTTATCAACTTGTTCGCCATCTTTGAACAATAATAGTGTTGGGATTGACATAATACCAAATTGGCTAGCAGTTTCTTGGTTTTGGTCAACATCTACTTTTACAATGTTCACTTTACCAGCTAATTCCTGATCAAGTTCTTCTAGTACTGGAGCGATCATTTTACATGGTCCACACCAAGTTGCCCAGAAGTCTACTAATACTAATCCATTTGCAATATCATTTGAAAATGTTGCGTCTGTTGAATGTACAATTGCCATTTTTATATTTCCTCCTTAATACTATATGTATCGGTAGTGTAGCATAAAAGAAATTATGAGGCGACTGTTCTGCTCACTATTGCACTATTTTAACATAATATTTTGTTTTAATAAAAATTAAAGCTCTGCAAAAGTTCACAGAGCTTTTCGAATCATTATTTTACAGCAACACTTTTGAATTCTTCGATCAACATTGGTACGACTTCAAATAAGTCTCCAACTATCCCGTAATCTGCTACTTTGAAAATATTAGCTTCAGGGTCTTTGTTAATCGCTACGATGATTTTTGAATTAGACATACCTGCTAAATGTTGGATTGCTCCAGAGATTCCGCAAGCAATATATAAATCTGGAGTTACGACTTTTCCAGTTTGACCAATTTGCAATGAATAATCGCAATAATCTGCATCACATGCACCACGTGAAGCACCTACAGCGCCGCCTAAAACTTTTGCTAATTCTTGTAATGGAGCAAAGCCTTCAGCACTTTTAACACCTCGGCCACCAGATACCACTACTTTTGCTTCAGATAAATCTACTCCATCTGTAGTTTTACGTACTACTTCTTTAATAACAGTACGTAAATTTGTAATATCTACTGATATACTAGAAACTTCACCTGAACGAGACTCGTCTTTTTCAAGTGGCGCAATGTTATTTGGACGAATTGTGATAAATACTAAGCCATCCTTTACCTTTACTTTTTCAAATGCTTTACCTGAGTAAATTGGACGGATAAATAAAGCATCATCACCTTCACCCTCAATTGCTGTCACATCTGAGATTAATCCACTTTGTAATTTACTTGCAATCTTCGGTGACAAGTCTTTACCAAGTGCTGTATGACCAAACACAATAGCATCTGGCTTTTCTGCATCTGCTACTGCAACAAATGCTTGGCTAAAGCCATCAGATGTGTATTGTTTTAAATGAGGATGTTCCACAGTCACAATACGATCAGCACCATATTGAATCAGTTCTGCACTTAAAGTTTCTACTGCATCTCCAATTAGAACGCCAACTACTTCACCGCCATCAGCAATTGTTTTTGCAGATGCAATTGCTTCAAACGAAACATTTCTTAAAGTTCCTTCACGTACTTCACTTAAAACTAGTACTTTTTTTGACATACGATTTCCTCCTCAGCAATATTAAATCAGCTTATATAACTTTTGCTTCTGAATGTAGTAATTGAACAAGTTCTTTTACTTGGTCTTGCAATTCACCTTGAAGCACGCGACCAGCTTCTTTTTGAGCTGGTAAGAAGATTTCTACTGTTTCTGTTTTTGCTTCAACGTCATCTTCATCAATGTCTAAATCATCTAATTCTAGTTCTTCTAATGGTTTTTTCTTAGCTTTCATGATTCCAGGTAAAGACGGATAACGAGGTTCGTTTAAACCTTGTTGTGCTGTTACTAATAATGGTAACGAAGATTCAATCACTTCTGAATCACCTTCTACATCTCGCACAAGTTTAACAGTATCACCATCGATATCTAAGTCTGTAATTGTAGTAACATAATTGATATCTAATAATTCAGCAACACGTGGACCTACTTGACCAGATCCACCATCTATTGCAACATTACCAGCTATAATCAGGTCTGCTTCTTTGTCTTTTAAGTATTCGGCTAAAATATATGCTACAGAGAATTGATCTAAATCTTCTACATCTTCTTCTGCATTGATTAGTACTGCTTTATCGGCACCCATTGCTAAGGCTGTGCGAAGTTGTTTTTCAGCGTCTTCTCCGCCAATTGTAACAACTGTCACTTCTCCACCTTGTGCATCACGGATTTGAATGGCTTCCTCAATTGCATATTCATCGTAAGGATTGATGATAAATTCTGCACCGTCTTCTTGAATAACGCCACCGTTTAATACGATTTTCTCTTCAGTGTCAAAAGTTCGTTTTACTAATACATAAATATTCATATAACTAACCTCCCAATACTTTTATTGACCTTTAAAAACAGGCTCTCTTTTTTCGATAAATGCTTGGATTCCTTCTTTCGCATCTTCTGTTGCAAAAACTTTTCCAAATCCTTCAGCTTCAGCAGAGATCCCTTCATAGAAAGATGCGGGTTTTGTAAATTGCAGTAGTTCGATTGCTGTTTTTAAAGCAATTGGACTTTTCTTTGCAATTTTCTTAGCAGTTTTAAGTGCTTCTTCTAATAAGGACTCTTCGGGTACCGCTCGATTCGCAAGCCCCCATTTTACAGCCTCAATACCAGATATAGGATCACTAGTGAACATCATTTCTGCCGCTTTTGCTGCACCAACATAACGTGGTAAGCGCTGTGTGCCACCAAACCCTGGTACTAGACCTAGCTGTAATTCAGGTAAACCTAATTTCGCTGTCTCACTTACGTATCTAAAATGACAGCTCATTGCAAGTTCAAGCCCTCCACCTAAAGCCGCACCATGAATTGCTGCTATGATTGGTTTAGGAAAGGCTTCCAGTTTTTCGAAGACATCTTGTCCTCTAGTTGATAATGTTGAAAAAGCATCAACTGTTGAAAATTCAGTAAATTCTTTTATATCTGCTCCAGCTGAAAAGAACCTACCTTCCCCATGTAACAAAACTACTCGTATATCTGGATCATTTTCAACTGTATCTAAAAGACGATTTACTTCCTCAACTAGTCCGCTAGATAAAGCGTTTGCAGGTGGACGATTAATCGTCACAATAGCAACACCTTCATCCACTCTATAATTTAGATATTCCATTCCCTATTTCCTCCTTTGTGAAAAAATATGTATGTGGCAAAGTTGTGACACTTTGCCACCTTTTATTACCCCTTTTGAATCCCTTTTTGTAAAATCTGATGAACGCGTGGTGCCATTTCAACTAAATCATATTTTTGCTCTTTCATTACCCAAGTTGTAGATACTTCATCTATCGTTCCAAAAATCACTTGTCTTGTTAAACGAATATCAATATTCTCTTGAAACTCTCCATCTTCAATACCCTTTTGTAATATTTCGTCAAGCAATTTTAAATATCCTTTTAAAATACTATTAATTTTCAAACGAAGTTCTTTATTGGATTGACGAAGTTCTAATTGAGTAACAACTGCTAAATGATGATCATTCGATAGCACCTTAAAATGTCCTTCAATCATTCGATAGAGCATTTCAGAAGCTGAATTACTATCATTAATAATTTCCCGCAAGTTATCAACAAAAACTGACATTTTCTCTTGAAAAACAGATATCAAAATATCCTCTTTGTTTTTGAAATATAGATAAATTGTTCCATCAGCTACACCTGCTTGTTTCGCAATCTTGGAAACTTGTGCCTGGTGATAACCATTTTCCGCTATTGCGATGACAGCAGCGTCAATAATCTGTTTGTATTTAAGCTTGTTTTTTTTCAATCTGATCACCACCGGTTTTTTAAAAATATGAATGACCATTCATTCATATTTTTATAATATATTTTCATCCGGAGGATGTCAAGCATCGTACAATTTTTAGTTTAACTGTTCTTGTTTTGCTTTTTCTTCTTCCACTAAAGATCTACGTAAAATCTTTCCTACAGCTGTTTTAGGAAGTTCTGAACGAAACTCATATATTCTTGGGACTTTATATGCCGCTAAATTTGCACGACAATATTCATTGAACTCATCTTCGGTTACTTGATAACCTTCTTTTAATACAATATATGCTTTTACTGTTTCACCGCGATATGGATCTGGTACACCTGCAACAACACATTCTTGTACCGCATCATGCTCATATAAAACTTCTTCTATTTCACGTGGATATATATTAAAGCCACCAGCAATTATGATATCCTTTTTCCGATCAACCACGAAGAAATACCCGTTTTCATCCATATAGCCTAAATCACCTGTTAGTAACCAGCCATTACGTAAAGTCATCTCTGTATCCTCAGGACGATTCCAGTATCCTTTCATCACTTGTGGGCCTTTTACTGCAATTTCACCCACTTCACCTACAGGCAACTGTTCTAATGTATCTGTCTTAAAAATAGCCGCATCTGTATCTGGCCATGGAACACCTATAGAACCTTTTACACGTTCTCCATACCATAAGAAATTGGCATGTGTTACCGGTGAAGATTCTGTTAATCCGTATCCTTCTACCAATTTTCCTCCAGTAACTTTTTCGAATTTTTCTTGTACTTCAACAGGTAATGAAGCTGATCCACTTATACATGCTTTAATAGATGAGAGATCATATTTATCAATATCTGGATGATTCAGGAGGCCAATATATAATGTTGGTGCACCAGGGAACAGAGTAGCTTTTTGTTTTTGAATGGCTTTTAACGTATCTGTTGCATTAAATTTAGGCATTAACACCATTTTATCTTTACGCATTACTGATAGTAGTAAAACAGTTGTCATACCATACACATGGAAAAATGGTAATACCCCCATAATTACTTCTTCACCAGGTGTACATTCAGACATCCAGACACTGCACATTTGTACGTTGGCCACTAGGTTTTTATGCGTCAACATAACGCCTTTCGGAAAACCTGTTGTACCTCCAGTATACTGAAGTAACGCAATATCATCTTCATTGTTGGTTGAAACTTCAACCTTTTTCACTTGGCCAATCTTCATAATTTCAGTAAAAAGATGATTCATGCCACTATGCTCAACTGTCACTTTAAAACCATATTCCTTTTTTTGAACAAAAGGATACAACAGATTTTTCGGGAATGGTAAATAATCTTTTATGCCCGTTACAATTATATTTTCTAAATCTGTATTCTTTTGCACTTTCATAATACGAGGATAAAGTATATCTAATGTAACAATTGCCTTAGCACCTGAATCTTTAAGTTGATATTCTACCTCCCTTTCAGTATAAAGTGGGTTTGTCTGAACCACAGTACCCCCAGCATATAAGATACCGTAATAAGCTATAACACTTTGCGGACAGTTTGGCAGCATAATTGCTACGCGATCCCCTTTTTCGATGCCAATTTTCACTAAATAATTTGCAAACTTTAATGAGGATTCATATAACTCTTGATAAGTTAATTCTTTACCAAGAAAGTGAATCGCAATTTTCGTAGGAGTTTTTTCTACAGCCCTCGTCAAATATTCCTGTAATGGAATTTCCTCGTATTCCATTGTTGTAGGAATATTTGGAGGATAGTTCTTTAACCAAATTTTTTCGGTCAATTGATACGCCTCCTTTACCATGCAAAATTTTAGAATATTGCTAATTTTAATTATAAGGAAAATAGGGAGCGCTTTCAATTAATATTCACCAATTTTACGTTTTTTCTAGAAATTAATTGATTAATAGAGAATTTAATTAACATATCATCTTTATCATTTAAAGAATAGCCTTAAAATAAAAAGCTAGGCTCGCATCTAATTTGAGCCTAGCTTTTTATATATTAATCTATAATTACATCGTCTAACTGGCTTTTAGTTCATCATTAAATAGACAATTCCTGTAATAATGAAAAGACCACATACCACCATTAAAACTTTTGCTAAAGTTTCCATTTGAACTCTCCTAAACTGCTAAGAAATACTTGCACCTATCACAAATGATAAACCAACTGAAATTGTAAAGGAAATAAAACCAACAGATTTATTATCCTGTTCAATTTCCTCATCAATATTAAATGTTGGTGTCAAAAATTCAAAAAGAATATAAGCGAAGATCAGTAAGATAAATCCAAACAATCCCCAACCAATCATTTCTATCAATGAATTGTGTCTCTCGATCGAATAACGGAATATATTACACACCCCTAAGATTTTACCGCCAGTTGCTAAGGCCACAGCGATATTGCCGTTCTTTATTTCTTGCCAGTTTTTATATTTTGTAACTAGCTCAAATATTACCATTGATACAACGAGGCATAGTACAACAATACTGAAATAGCCTGCTGTCTCAACAATTGGATGATGCCAAAAGCTACTTAGCAACATAAAATCCCCCACTTCCATAATTCTCTATTATTTCAATTCCACAACGGTAACACCATATCCGCCTTCCCCAGCTTCACCGTAACGGTATGATTTCACTCGTTTATGTCGTTTTAGTAATGCTTGGATTCCTTGTCGAAGAGCACCTGTACCCTTACCATGAATAATGGATACTCGATTATAGTTAGACAATAATGCATCATCTAAATATTTTTCAGTACGAATCATTGCATCTTCATAGCGTTCTCCTCGTAAATCTAATTCCAATTTCACATAAGAATCACGATTTCGAACATTGGCAACTGATACTGTATCTTTCACTTTTTCAGGTTTCACATATTCTAAATCAGATTCTTCGAGCTTCATCTTCAAAATACCAATTTGAACAATCCATTCTTTATCTGAAACTTTTTCTAGTAATGTGCCTTTTTGACCGTAGCTTAGTACTTTAACTTCATCGCCCTTTTGCAAGTTGACAGCACGAGCATTCGCTTGGCGTTGTTTTTTCAAAATGCGATTTTCTTCTGGAGCAGCTTCTTCTAGTTTTTTACGTGCTTCAATGATTTCATGTTCTTTGACGACTTTGTTTGCATTTAAACGCATTTTATGAAGTTCATCGATTACTTCTTCTGCTTCTCGTTTTGCATCCTCAACAATTTTGCGAGCTTTTTCTTTTGCTTTTTTAGCAAGCTCTTCTTTGTTTTCTTCATATTCTTTTAACTTTTTATCAAGTTCTGCTTGTAATTTTTCGGCCTCTTCTAATAATTGATGAGAGCGTTCTGCATCAGCTTCGGAACGACGGCGACTTTCTTCAAGAGAAGCAATCATCGATTCGACTTCATGTCGATCTGTACCTGTGAAAGATTTGGCACTATTAATAATATGTTCTGGTAATCCTAGTCGAGTTGAAATTTCAAAAGCATTACTGCGTCCTGGGACACCAATTAGTAAACGGTAAGTTGGGCTAAGTGTTTCAATATCAAATTCAACACTGGCATTAATAACACCTTCACGATTATAGCCATAAGCCTTAAGTTCAGGATAGTGTGTTGTTGCCATAACACGAGCACCTCGTCCATGAACTTCGTCTAAGATAGATATTGCAAGCGCTGCACCTTCTTGAGGGTCAGTACCTGCGCCTAATTCATCGAATAAGATTAATGAACGCTCATCAAACTTTTGAAGGATATCTACAATATTCACCATATGACTAGAGAATGTAGATAAACTTTGTTCAATGGATTGTTCGTCACCAATATCAGCAAATACTTCTGTAAATACAGATAACTCCGATCCATCTAATGCAGGTACAGGAATTCCAGCCTGCGCCATTAAAGTACATAAGCCTACTGTTTTTAAAGTAACTGTTTTACCACCAGTATTTGGACCAGTAATAACAATTGCTGTAATATCACGACCAAACTCGATATCATTGGCTACTGCTTCGTCTATTGGCAATAAAGGATGACGTGCTTTTCCTAATTTAAGATAACCTTCATCATTCATAATAGGCATTGTACATTTGTTGGCCTGTCCATATTTTGCTTTGGCCAATATAACATCAATTTCACCTAATAACTGAACTAGTTCGAATAACGAGTGTGCAACCTCTTGAACCAAAGCCGAAAGATGAAGCAATATTTTTTGAATTTCTACTTTTTCTTTTGCCTTTAGACGGTGAATTTCATTATTAGCTTGAACTACAGCATCAGGCTCAATATAAAGTGTTTGTCCTGATGCAGATTGGTCATGTACGATACCGCCATAGTGTCCTCGGTATTCTTGCTTTACAGGAATTACAAAACGATCGTTACGAATAGTAATGATTGAGTCAGAAAGCATTTTAGAAGCGTTGCTACCTCGAGTTAAACTTGCCAACTTTTCACGTACACTGCCTTCTTGCGCACGCAATTGTTGACGAATTGAGCGTAATTCAGAACTTGCAGAATCCATGACTGCTGCATTTTCATCAATACAAGAATTAATCTCATGTTGTAATCCAGTGAGCACAGGAATATCATTTTTCTTTTGTATAAAATGCGGAATTTGAATCACATCTTCATCTTCAATAACTTCGATAAATTCACGGAAGATGCGACTCGCTCGAATGGTACTTGAGATTTCCATCAATTCTTGAGGACTCAACATACCACCAATTTGTGCACGTTTTGCATGAGGGCGAATATCGAATATTCCTCCCATCGGCACAGATCCCTTTACACGTAAAATAGATAACCCTTCATCCATTTCATCTAATAATTTCTTCACTGTTGCTAAATCTGTTTCAGGTACTAATTTTTCAATTGCTGATGTACCGATAGAACATGTACAATAAGTTGCCACTTGGGCACGTACCTTATCAAACTCTAGTGTTTTTAGTGCGCGTTCTGCAATCACTTAAAACACCTCCTATTTTTTCTCTAAAAAATTCACAAAATCATTGAATGACCATGTGTTTACGATATTTTCTTTTTTCAACCAAGCTTTTTGAGCGTATTTTGTCCCAATTTCCATATAACGTAATTGCTCGATTGCATGAGCATCTGTATTAATCGCAATAGGAACACCCGCATTTGCAGCCATTTCTAAATGCTCTACACAAAGATCCAGTCGATACGGATTTGCATTTAACTCTAAAATTTTACCATATTCTTTCGCCCATGCAATAAGTTGAGGTATATCAGGATTATACCCATCACGTTGACCAATCACACGCCCCGTTGGATGTGCAATCATATCGACATGAGGATTTTTCATCGCATTATGCAATCGCTCCATGATTTTCTCTTGGGGTTGTGAAAAGCTAGAATGAATTGATGCAATCACAAAATCCAATTCAGCCATTACATCATCTTCAAAATCAAGCGAACCATCTGGTAATATATCCATTTCAGTTCCCGCTAATAATCGGAAATCTGGATGTTTTTCATTGAAGGACCAAATTTCTTTTCGTTGCTCGATTAATCGCTCTGGTGTAAGACCATTCGCTACTTTTAGATATTGGGAATGATCTGTTATGACTGCATATTGATAACCTTTTGCTATTAAAGCTTCCCCCATCTCACGAACTGCATTCGCACCATCTGACCAAGTCGTATGCATATGCAAATCAGATTTAATATCACTAAGTTGCACTAGATTTGGTATATCATCAAGACGTTCAAATTCGTGAGTACCTGCACGTACAGTTGGAGGGATAAAAGGCAAATCAAAATGTGCAAAGAAATCCTTTTCAGTATTAAAAGTTAAAATAGATCCATCTTGCTGTTCTACACCATATTCACTGATTTTCTCGCCACGCTCTTTAGCGATTTGTCGCATTCGAACATTATGTTCCTTTGAACCAGTAAAGTGATGAAGCGCTGTTGCATATTCAGCCTGTGATACTAAGCGAAAGTCAACATTCACATCTTCTGTTTGTAACGTGACAGATACTTTCGTGTCTCCAGCCGCAATGATTTCTTTTACAGCCAATTTAGACAATAATGCTTCCTTCACTACTTCCGGCTTACTTGTTGCAATGATAAAGTCAACATCCTTACTTTGTTCTTTTACACGTCTAAAACTACCAGCTACAGAAGATTGTTGAATCTCCGGTATCTGTTCTAGGATCTCCTCAATTCCAGAGACAACTTCTTCTAATAACCATACAGGATGAAACTCTGCTCTTTTGCCAAAAGATTCTAGCTCTTTTAGTATCTTTTCTTCTGTTTTTTTACCAAATCCAGATAGTGCTGAAACTTTTCCATCTTCACAAGCTTCTTTTAAACTTTCTGCTGAGTCCACTCCAAGTTCTTGATAAAGTTTTGCTATCTTTTTCCCACCTAAACCTGGCAATTTTAACAATGGTGGCAAGCCTTTTGGAACTTCATTTTCCAATTGTAGCAGCACTTCAGATTGTCCATTTTCTAACAAATCATGAATAACAGCTGCTGTTCCTTTACCGATACCCTTTATAGCTGTAATATCTTCAATCTCATCTATACTTCGTGTGTCCGCTTCTAATGCTGCAGCAGCTTTTCTGAATGCAGATATTTTAAATGGGTTAACGCCTTGAAGTTCTAAATAGAGTGCTATTTTCTCAAGCGTGTTAATAATTATTTTTTTATTCATCATTTACCTCCTAATCGACAAAAGACTTCTCTCTATAGAGAGAAGTCTATCATTTACTTCATATAAACAAACCATAGATTTTGGAATGTTTTAGAAATTATAGGTGTATAATCTAGTATTAATGTCGTTAAAAATGAGCTATCTACGTATTTTTGAATACTAGCTAATGGTAACAAAGCTAATACATAAAGTACGATAAAAATAAGTAAGTAAGCTTCAATAACTCCAAAAAGTCCACCTAATATCCGATTTAAGCCACCTAGAATTGGGATATGTCTTAAAAAATCAAATAATGATGCGAAAATTTGTATAGCAAATTTCACAACAAAGAAGATCAATGCAAATGCTAGCAACTGATAAAAAGTCTGGCTTAAATCTAATTGCTCTACTGCAAATTTTAATGTAGTATTTTCATCAACGGAAGGATATGGAATCCATAACACTAATTTTTCCGCTAATGGCTTATAATATAAATAAGCTACAATAATAGAGATCAAAAAGCCAGCCATTTGGATTAGTTGTACGATTAAACCCCTTCTAGCACCGCTTACTAATCCAACAAGTAATAATATAATTATGATTAAATCAACCATTCACTTCATCCTTTAATTTTTTCAATTGTGATTCTAGTAATTCTACTTGTTTTTTTAATTTCAAGTAATCATTTACTGCATTACAGGCAGTAAGGACGGCTAATTTGGCACTGTCGAGGCTTGGGTTTGCTCGCTTAATCATACGCATTTGTTCATCAACACTTGCTGCTACAAATCGCATATGTCCTGGAGACTCTATTCCAACTATATTATATGTTTGACCATAGATTTCAACTGAAACTTTATTTTTTTGTTGCTCTGACAAAGCCGTAACCTCCTTCAAAGTCCTATTTCTTATGATAGCATGAAGTGTCTAAGTTGTGAATAATTTGAGAAGAAAGGAATATTAAATATGTCTAATATTGTCATTAAGTTAACTACAAAGGTACAAAAAGAAGTTATGAACTATTATTCTCAAAATATTATCGAACGAAAGGCTCCTGGCGTTATTTTTGCTGCAAAACTACCAGATTGCGCCATTACTGCCTATTCATCTGGTAAAGTCATGTTCCAAGGTAGCGGTTGTGAACGTGAAGCCAATCATTGGAAGTCACAAGCTGAAGACACACCTTCTATGACGTCATCTAAAGGTGATTCGTTGCCTAAAAACTTGTCCTCTTTATCTGTATTGGGTTCTGACGAAACTGGAACCGGAGATTATTTTGGTCCAATAACTGTAGCAGCTGTCTATGTACCACAAGACAAAATTGAATTGGTAAAAGAATTAGGTGTTAAAGATTCAAAAATGCTATCCGATGAATACATGCTCAAAATAGCACCAGATTTAAAAGCGACACTTCCTAATTGTGTATTAACACTCCCTAACGAAAAGTATAATGAAGTTCAAAAAAAGGGATTTTCCCAAGGAAAGATGAAAGCCTTACTTCATAACCAAGCACTTCGAAAAGTTCTCAATGAAATTGAGCCAGAAAGACCAGCTCACGTACTTATCGATCAATTTGCTGAAAGAAATACCTACTATAATTATATAAAAAATGAAAAAGAAATCGTATCAGAAAATGTGTTATTTGCAACAAAAGCTGAACAAATCCATGTTGCTGTCGCTGCTGCATCCATTCTAGCTCGCTGTGCTTTCTTACACGAAATGGACAAACTAAGCAAAAAAATCGGTATCTCATTGCCAAAAGGTGCCGGCCATCAAGTAGATGAAGTTGCAGCAAAAATATTATTAGCTCAAGGGGAAGATACCCTTTACAGTGTCACAAAATGGCATTTTGCAAATACTCAAAAAGCTTCGCGTATTGCATCTAAAAAACGTTTTAGATAAAGTAAACCTAAATTCAGAAGACATAACGATACTCAAATAACTTCAACTTTTACTGAGTATATCGTAATCATATTGCAAGAATATAACTAAATCATGATAATTCAATGACTTAAAGTAACAACGAAAAAGTGCTAATGGAAATAAAATCCACTAGCACTTTTTTCTTAAAGGTAAATAACTGTTAAATTATTTCACTGGTTCGTCAGCTACTAATTCAAGGTCTTGTAATTCAGTTTCATTTAAATAATCTATATTGTAGTTTTTCACACGTTTGTTAACTGGAATGATTTCAGTACGGAAGTACATTGGAATCGTAGTAGCTTGTTCACTCATGTATTCTTGCCATGCTCTGAATGCTTTACCACGATATTCTAAATCCATTGCTTCCTTAGAATCTATATCTGATAATAATTTTGTTAGATCATCCGAAACGAAACGGCTGAAGTTAAATTGAGCTTCTTTTCCGTATAATCCTACAGGTGATGGATTAGTACCTGTACCCCATGCAGCCATGAACATATCGATATCTTTATCATCCGCTTGTACTTTATCATAGAAACTGTTGAATTCTATCAGACGGCCAGTTGATAGTTCCACTTTTAGGCCAACATCTTTCCAATTTTGAATATAGAATTGAATAATTTTTTCATCTTTATCAGAACCCGACATCGCTGCTAGTTTGATAGAGAACTCTTTACCATCTGGATCTTCTACATAACCATCATTATTAGTATCTTTGTAACCTGCTTCTTCTAATAATTTTTTCGCTTGTTTCGGATCATATTTGTAGCCCTCTAATGAATCATCATAGAAGCTAGAGAATACTGGTGGAATTAAAGAATTAGCACGTGTACGTAATCCTTCATAATATACATCTGATACTTGTTCAATATCCATTGCATATGCAACCGCTTTGCGTAGATTCACGTTATTCATCTTCGCAGTATCATTCATTACACTTACGCCTTCTTTAGTATCGTATTTACCTAGTTTAAAGCCTACATAAGAATAAGCTAACTCTGGACGACCTAAGATTGTAGTATTTGACGCATCTTTAATAGCAGAATAATCATTTGCTGGGTAATTCTTCACAACATCATATTTACCTGCTTTAATAGCAGCTGCAGAAGATGATGATGGTACAACTTCTACTACAACACTATCAAGTTTAGGTTTTCCTTTGAAATAATTTGGATTGGCTTTAAATTTTACAGATTCACCTTTTACAATATTATCGATAACAAATGCACCCACTGTTACTGGATTTTTACGAACTGCATCTGATTTAATTAAATCTTTGATTTTGATATCTTTTAATTGGTGTTTTGGTGCAGCATAACCCCAAAGGCCATCACCGCCAGAGTAGATTGCTGGTGAAACTTTTTTGAATGAAATTTCCATTGTATAATCATCCACTTTTTTGATACCAGAAATCTCTTTTGCTTTGCCATCATGATATTCTTTAGCCCCAACGATATTTTGGAAGTCTGCATCATAACGAACTCCAGTATAATCCTTATCAGCGATAATATAGTAAGGGTAAATAACGTCATCAATTGTAAATGGCTTACCATCTGACCATTTAACATCTTTTTTAATTGTTACAGTTGCTTTGTTTGCATCCTCATCTACTTTAAGTTGTCCTAGACCTGTATCAGCAATTAAAAAGTCTTCTTTTGTATCAAAAATTGAATTTGAGGCGTAATCCAGAATATCCTTATCATTTCCATCTTCATATAACTCCCAGTTAAAAATCCCTTGGAATGGTGAATCTGTCACTAAGCCGACTTTTAATGTTCCTCCTTCAATCGAATCACCATCATTTTTTGCCTCAAAAGGTAATTTACTTGTATCTACCTTTTCCTTTTTAGTATCTTCTCCTTTGCTTTTATCTTTAGAATCTGATCCTCCACATGCAGCTAGTGCCAACATTAATACACATACTAAAGATAGTAAAAGCCATTTCTTTTTCTTCATCCAATCTCCTCCTCTTTTTTATCCTATTCTTTGTTTTGCATCTGCTGAACGACGTAATGCCTGCCCAACATAATTTATTCCTAACATCAATACTAAAATTAGCATAGATGCTGGTAACCATACCCACCACTTTTCAGCTAAGACTGTTTGGTTAAATGCAGAACTGACAAGTGTGCCTAAACTTGGCGTAGATTCAGGTAAACCAAAACCTAAGAATGAAAGACCTGTTTCAATCCCTACATTTCCTGCAAAGTTTAATGTCATTTCTACAATTAAGATAGAACTTAAATTTGGCACAATGCCCTTCAACATAATGGCAAAATCGCTTGTCCCCATAGTTTTAGAAGCATTAACATAATCTCGTTTTGACTCAGATAATGTCTTACTTCGTACTAGCCTTGCTGTTCCAACCCACATAAATGCACTCAATATTAAGACGAAAGATGTAACATTATATTTTGGAATGATTGTCACAAAAACGATGACAATCATCATAGTTGGTAAAGTCATGACAAAATCAACTAAGCGCATTAGAATATTATCGACTATGCCACCATAATAGCCTGCTAAAATTCCTACACCTATTCCAAGAATTCCAGTAATGATCGTAATCGCAATTGCGATAATCAGAGAATTCCTTGCCCCAATGACCAATTGGCCTAATACATCACTACCACCTTGATCAGCACCTAATATAAAACCATTTTCACCTGGTCTTGCAAATTCATCTAGTAAACTAATTTTCATCAGTTCCTCTTGATTGATAAAAGGTGCCCAAATAATAGAGCCAAATATAATTACAAACAATATAAGAAGTGAAAACATAGCTAATTTATCTTTTTTAAATTCACGCCAGATAACACGCCATCCCGTGACGGGCAAACTTGATGCTTCCACTTCTCTATCTGGACTCTTTTCTAACACTTTTTCCATATTAGATTCACCCCTCTTTTTCTAATATTTTTGTAGTTTATTCGATTCGAATACGTGGATCAACAATGCTTAAAATAATATCCGATAACAAACTACCTAATAATGTTAAGAATCCATATAGCATAATAAGTGTTGTAATAACGCTATAGTCACGGGCCATTATCGAGTCGATAAATAATTTCCCCATACCTGGATATCCAAAAATGGTCTCTATAAAAAACGATCCACCTAGTAATCCAGTAATGGTAAAACCTAGGAATGCAGCGATTGGCAATAGCGAATTTCGAAAAATGTGGCGTGAATATACTTTTTTCATCGGAATTCCCTTACTTCTTGCAGTTTTTACATAATCCTGTAATTGTGCATCTATAATTTCTGATCGTAGATATTGAATAATAGCTGTTGTACCAAGTACAGCATATGTAATTGCAGGTAGTAGAAGATGGTATATAATGCTCCAATAATAACCAAGTGTTCCCGCCTTTTCTTCTACATCTTTTGTTCCTGAAGTAGGAAACCACTGTAATTTGTAGCCGAAAACATAGACGAAAATCAAACCTAATACAAATGTTGGAATCGCATAGCTAATAAAGCTATACAATACGATTGTTTTATCTTTTAATGAGTTTTGATAACGTCCTGCTATAACACCTAATGGAATTGCAATAAGATACACTAAGAAAACACTTAATAAAGATAACCAAAGTGTATTTAATCCTCTATCACCAATAAGAGAAGCTACGCTCACTTTAAACGTATAACTATCACCAAAATCGCCTTGGAACATATTAACAATCCAATTCCAATATTGAACGTATACCGGATCATTTAATCCTGCCAATTCTCGTAATTCCTCAATACGATTTGGATCGGTTTGTGGTGTTATCAATCCCGAAAAAGGATCACCTGGCATAAATTGAGCTAAGATGAATATAAAAATACTTAAAACAAATAGTTGCGGTATCATGATTAAAAAGCGTCTAGCTATTGTTTTCCACACTTTCGTAACCTCCTTTCTCAATGCTCCCTATTGCAACAGAATGATTAGAGGAAACACTACTAAGCGGATATACCTTACCATCTTCATCGTAGTATTTATGTTGTTCTTTTTTATAGTCAACTTCTACTTGTCGTCGCTTATGTTTTCTTTCCAAGCGTGATTCGGGTGCAATATTCGGAATTGCGGACAATAAACGCTTGGTATAAATATGCCGTGGATCTTTAAATATCTCATTTTTACTTCCAGTTTCAACAAAGCGCCCTTTATACATGATAGAAATATGATCACACATATGACGGACAACCCCTAAGTCATGAGAAATAAATAAGTAGCTCAAACCATATTCGTTTTGAATATCCTTCATAAAGTTCAATACTTGGGCTTGTACAGAAAGATCCAGAGCTGACACTGGTTCATCTGCTATTATCATTTTAGGATTACAAGCAACTGCCCTCGCAATACCAAGACGTTGACGTTGACCACCTGAAAACTGATGAGGATACTTGTACATTGCTTCTTCTGACATTCCGACAATTTCTAGTAGTTCAATAATACGTTTACGTTCCTCTTGAACTGTCATATTCATAAAATTACGAATAGGCTCTGCAATAATATCAAGCACACGTTTTCTCGGATTCATACTTGACTGTGAATCCTGGAAGATCATTTGAATATCTCTGTTATAAGCACTATCACGCTTACGGCGTTGGTGCGTTACGTCTTCACCTTCATAAATTATTTTTCCAGAAGTAATTTTCTCTAGTCCAATAATTGCTTTACCAGTTGTCGATTTACCTGAACCTGACTCTCCAACTAATCCATATGTCTTTCCTTTTTCAAATTCCATAGATACGCCATCTACTGCATATACATGATCAATCACTGTATTAAAAAAGCCACCGCGAATTGGATAGTGCACACATAAATCTTTTACTTCCATAAAGCTACTCATAGATGGCTTCCTCCTTTCTCCCCATCGAAATGAAAGTTCTTCCAACAGGTACATCTGACAAAGTGCCCTGGAGAAATTTCATGAAGCTGCGGTTCTTTTTCATGTTTACTTTCATCAATCCACGGAATTCGAGGTGAAAAACGGCAGCCGTGTTTGGATAGCTTTGTCAATGTTGGCACGATTCCCTGTATTACTTCTAGTTTTTCACTTTCTCTTTCTACTTGAGGAATAGAATTTAACAATGAACGAGTATATGGATGCTTTGGATTATTAAATAATTCCTGTACGGATGCAATCTCAATAATTTGTCCTGCATACATCACTGCTACTCGATCTGCTACTTCAGCTACAACTCCCAAATCGTGAGTAATTAGAATAATTCCTGCGTTTGTTTCTGCTTGTAAATCTAATAATAAGTCTAGGATTTGGGCTTGAATTGTTACATCAAGTGCAGTAGTAGGCTCGTCTGCAATCATTATTTTAGGCTTACATGCAATCGCGATTGCAATCATGACACGTTGTCTCATGCCACCTGATAATTGGTGTGAAAACTGTCTCGCTACGCGTTTTGGATTGATAATTCCTACTTGATCTAAAAGCTCAAGCACTCTTTTCTTTCGTTGTTGTTCATCCAGCTTTGTATGAAAAAACAAGGACTCTTCAATTTGATCCCCTATTCTCATTAAAGGATTCAATGCGGAAAGTGGATCCTGGAAGATAAACCCTATATCATTTCCACGAATCTTATTTAAATCATCCTCTTTAAGCTTCACAATATTACTTCCGTTATATAGGATTTCTCCAGTTACCTTTGTATTTAATGGATTATGCAAACCTACAATGGAAGTTGCTAATGTACTTTTACCACAGCCAGATTCTCCAACAATAGCTAGAACTTCATTTTCCTTTAGTGATAGTGAAACATCATCTACAGCATCGTAGTAACTGTCCTTTATTCTGAAACTAGTGCGCAAATGATTGATTTTGAGTATTTCATTTGAGGATTTCAAATTGTTTGCTAGTACTTCTTCTGAGGTTTTCAAATATATGCCCTCCCTTAATAATTTGAATATTAAAAATATTAAAGTTGAACCAATAAACATTATGTAGAGAACAATCGACATATTTCGTTTTTCTAAATATATTATTTTTACTAAAATAACATAAAATAGAATTTTGTCTATCTTTTTATTACAATATTCTGAAATTTTTATATATTATAAGTATATCAATATATAACATTAAGGTCTGACAACATTTTTATCCATTATAGCATACTGATATTAATTATCAATAATATTTTACTATTTATTTACATTAATAGAATTGCTTTGTATATCATATTATATATTCAAGTAATTTATGTGAAAAATATTACATAAACCATTTTTTCAAAATAAAAAGGCGATAACTAAAAGTTATCACCTTTTTAAAATAAGGATTATTACATATTAACGTAATTCTGCTCCAGATTCAGTAAGAGCGGCTACAACTTTATCATGTGCAGCTACAACTTCTTCATCAGTAAGTGTTCGTTCTGGTGTGAAGTAAGTTAATGTGAAGGCAACTGATTTTTTGCCTAGTTCCATTTTTTCTCCTTCATAAAGGTCAAATACATTGACTTCTTTAAGTAATTTACCACCAGCATTACGGATTGTTGCTTCTAAATCTGCTGCTTTTGTAGTACGATCAACGATTAATGCAATATCACGTGAAATAGATGGGAAACGTGGAACTGGAACATATACTAATGGTTCAATAGATGCTGCAATAATTTCTTCTAAGTTTAGTTCCATCACATACGTTTCTTTAAGGCCGTTTGCTTTTTGTTCCGCTGGGTGCAATTGACCTAAGAAACCAATTCTCTTGCCATCTAAAAGGATGTTAGCTGTGCGTCCTGGATGTAAACCATCGACAACTGCCGTTTCGTAAGTGATACGAGTTGTTAAGTCTAATTTAGCAAATAAAGATTCTAAAATTCCTTTGAGTACAAAGAAGTCGACTTTTTTATGTTCACCTTGCCAAGCGTTATTCAACCAATTACCTGTCATAACAGCCGCAAGATGTGATTCTTCTCGTGGAAGACCTTCTTCTGTTTCTCCTAAAAATACGGAACCAATTTCGTAAAGAGCTACAGAATCTTGTTGACGAGATACATTATAAGTAACACTTTCAATTAGATGAGGCAAAATACTTTGACGCAATGTACTGCGTTCTTCACTCATTGGCATTAAAAGGCGAGTTGTTGGAGCTGTTTCTAATGCGTATTTTTGTGAAAGCTCATCTGAAGTAAGTGAATAAGTCAATGCTTGATACAAACCTGATCCTTGTAATTGGTGATGAATAAGACGACGTTTTGCTTGGTATGCATTAAGGCCACCAGCTTTAGATTCACCAACTGGTACTGTTGCAGGGATTTCATCATAACCATATAATCGAGCAATTTCTTCTACGATATCTTCTTCAATTTTGATGTCTTGACGACGTGTTGGTGCATCGATATAAAGAAGACCATTAGCAGTTTCAACGTCAAATTTTAAACGAGTTAAGATAGTTACCATTTCGTTAAGAGAAATTTTCATACCTAAACGTGAATTGACAAAATCAGGTGAAACAACAACTTTGGCAGGTGTTTTATCTAATTCATCAAAAACAACAGCACCTGATAATACTTCTCCACCTGCAATTTCTGCTAATAACTGAGCAGCACGTTCTGCAGCAGGAATGACGCGGTTTGGATCAACGCCTTTTTCATAACGGGCACTTGCTTCGCTACGTAAGCCAAGATCTTTTGCAGTATAACGAACAGATAGACCATCAAAGTATGCAGATTCAATTACTACAGTTGTTGTTTTATCTGTTACTTCTGAGTCATAGCCACCCATAACACCTGCTACTGCTACAGGTTCTTTACCATTTGTAATGACAAGATTTTTTGCATTTAGCACTCGATCTTGACCATCTAATGTTTTAATCGGTTCTCCTTCTTTTGCTAAGCGAACAACGATTTCACCAGTACCTAGTGCATCATAGTCAAATGCATGAAGTGGTTGACCATATTCCATTAAAATGTAGTTTGTAATATCAACGACATTATTTAATGGGCGTACACCAGCAGCCATTAAACGTTGTTGTAACCATAATGGTGATTCACCGATTTTGACGTTTTTCACGACTTTAGCAGTGTACATTGGGTTGACATCTTTTGCTTCTACACGAACTTTTAAAACTTCTTCAGCTTTTTGGGCTGATTCCTCATGAGCTGTTTCTGGGAGTTTAATCTCTTCTGAAAGAATAGCTGCAACTTCATATGCAACCCCTAACATACTCATGGCATCTGAACGGTTTGGTGTTAAACCTAATTCTAAAATGACATCATCTAAACCTAAAGCTTCGATTGCATCCATTCCTACTGGAGTTTCTTCAGGTAAAACATAAATGCCATCTGCATATTTTTTCGGAACAACTTTACCTTCAATACCTAATTCTTGTAAGGAACAAATCATACCATTAGATACTTCACCGCGAAGTTTCCCTTTTTTAATTTTTTTGCCGCCTACATATCCATTCGGACGAACAGCAACAATTTTTTGACCTTCTGCAACATTTGGAGCACCACATACAATTTGTGAAAGCTCATCTTCACCGAAATCTACTTGGCAAATATTTAAATGATCAGAATCAGGATGTTTTTTAATTTCCTTGATTTGACCAACCATAATTTTTTTAATACCTTTTGATAGGTGATGTACACCTTCAACTTCAATCCCTGAACGGGTAATCTTTTCTGCTAAATCTTCAGCTTCTAAACCTTGTAAATCGACATATTGTGATAACCATTTTAAAGATACTAACATGCCTTCCCCTCCCTACTCTTCTGTGCGATGGAATTGTGATAAGAATCTTACATCATTTGTATAGAAATGACGGATATCATCCACCCCATATTTCAACATTGCAATACGTTCTGGTCCCATTCCAAATGCGAATCCAGAAACTTTTTTAGGATCATAGCCAGCCATTGAAAGTACATTTGGGTGGACCATACCAGCACCAAGAATTTCAATCCAGCCTGTATGTTTACATACGTTACAGCCTTCACCACCACATTTGAAGCAAGAAATATCCATTTCAACTGAAGGTTCTGTGAATGGGAAGAAGCTTGGACGTAAACGGATTTCACGGTCTTCACCGAACATTTTCTTAGCGAAGATGTCTAATGTGCCCTTTAAGTCACTCATACGAATGTTCTCACCAACTACTAAACCTTCGATTTGAGTGAATTGGTGTGAGTGAGTTGCGTCATCATTGTCACGACGGAATACTTTCCCTGGACAAATAATTTTAAATGAGGCACCTTGTTTTTTCTCCATTGTACGTGCTTGTACTGGAGATGTATGTGTACGCATTAGGATTTCTTCTGAAATATAGAAAGTATCTTGCATATCACGTGCAGGGTGACCTTTTGGTAAGTTTAATGCTTCAAAGTTATAGTAGTCTTTTTCAACTTCAGGACCTTCAGCAACTTCATACCCCATAGAGATGAATAAATCTTCAATTTCTTCAATGACACGAGTTAAAGGATGTGCATTTGCTACTTTTACAGGACGACCTGGAAGTGTCACATCAATTGCTTCTTTTTCTAATTGTTCTTGGATTGCTTGTTCTTCTAATGTAGCTTTGCGTATATCGTGAATATGTTGAACTTCTGCGCGAACTTCATTAACTAAAGCACCCATTTTAGGACGTTCCTCTGCAGGAAGTTTCCCCATACCTTTTAATAGATCTGTAATTGGACCTTTTTTACCTAAATAAGCAACACGGACTTCATTTAATTGTTTAATATTCTCTGTTGCCGTGATTTTTTCTATAACTTCTTCTTTTAGTTGAGTTAGTTGCTCGATCATTGCCATTTGTAAATTCCTCCTTCCAAGATTGAAACAAATAGTAGGTGAAACCATTAAGATAGGGCGTTTTGCTATATTAGTTTCTACAAAATACATAGAAAAAATAAAAAAATCCTCGCCCCCTAAAAAGGGACGAGGTTATATTCGCGTTACCACCCTAGTTATTGCAAGAAAAAACTTACAATCACTCATTACTTAACGGCGTTTCACCGGCCATCCTTTACAGTAATTATACTGGTCCCGGTGGCTGCTAACGGGGTGAACTTCCATCCATCAACACAATATGCACGCTTTCAGTCTATGACATGCACTCCCTAAAAAGGTCAAACAATGTACTTTTCCCGCTCATTGCATTTTATTTATTATTTACTCTAAATCATTATACGCAATTCAAGTCTTTACTTCAAGTTTAGAATTCATCTGTTGAGAAATAATAAAGTACAATTCCTGTTGCAACAGCAACGTTTAATGATTCAGCTTCACCCATTATAGGAATAATTACATTGGCATCTGTTTTCGCTAAAATATCTGAATCAATGCCACTGCCTTCATTTCCCATTATGAGTGCAAACTTACCTTCTTTTTTCACTTGATGATAAAGCACTGCATTTTCTAATGCAGTACCGTAAACAGGAATGGCTTTTTCTTTTAATGAATCAATCCATTCACTTAAATCCCCTCGTACTACAGGTATATGGAAAATGGAACCTTGTGTTGATCGTACTGTTTTTGGATTATAAGGATCAGCACAGCCTTTTCCTAAAATAACAGCATCAATTCCAGCAGCATCGGCAGTTCGAATCATTGTACCAATATTACCTGGGTCTTGAACGGCATCAACTAGTAAAAGTTTCTTCCACTTAGTTTGCTCCTCTTTTGATACTGTAGGTTGTTTAACTTGAGCGAAAATACCTTGTGAATGTTCAGTTTCTGCAAATTCATTTGCAACTTGAGCAGTAACTTCTACAACATAGATATTATCGATATTCCAGTTTGATGGTATATCTACATCTTCACGCACAATTATATTTAGTATTTCGCTTTTATTTTTTATAGCTTCTTCCACTAAGTGGAAACCTTCTATTAGAAATTCGCCAGAGCGATCACGTTCTTTACGAGTAGTCGCTAGTTTTTTCCAATACTTCACAAGGGAATTTTGTGGAGATTCGATTCTTTTCATGTATTCTTTACCGCCTTTATATTATGAAATCGTTAAGACAATTTTGCCAAATTGACGATTTTCCTTTAAATAATCTAGTGCATTTTGTGCTTCATCCATTGAAAAACTACGATCTAAAATTGGGTGCGTATCATACTTTTCCAAGTGATCGATGCAAGCTCTAAATTCTTCACGACTTCCCATTGTCGTACCTAGCAATGTATATTGACCATAGAAAAATTGACGTAAGTCAAAGTCTACTACATCCTCAGTTGTTGCACCAAATACCACTATTTTACCACCCTTTTTCAAAACCGACAAAGAACGGTTGAACGTTGCACGGCCAACACTTTCAATGACTAAATCGATTGTTTCATTTTCAAGCTCTTTTAACCAATCACCATTTGTATCAACTGCAAGATCTGCACCGATTTTCAATGCAGCTTGTCGCTTTTCTTCTGAGCGTGATGAAACGATTACTCGTGCACCTACGTTTTTGGCCATTTGAATAAGGAATGTTGCAACGCCGCTACCTGCTCCAGGGATAAAGACAGTTTGCCCTGCTTGAATTTGTCCTTTTGTAAATAATGCCCGATAGCCTGTTAATGGTGAAATACCAATTACTGCAGCTTCTTCAAGCGTTAGATGAGATGGCTTTTTTTCTAATTGTTCTGCAGGAATTGCAATCTTCTCTGCAAATGTTCCGTTATCTGGTAAACTTAAAATCTCAAAGCCTTCAGGCGGAAAATCAGATTGCTCATACCAACGTAATGATGGGTTAATAATTACCTCATCACCTATTTTCCAATCTGTTACACCTTCACCAATTGCCTCGACTACACCTGCTGCATCTGAACCAAGGATTAATGCTTCACTGTTATTTCCTAAACGGTCAGGCGTGTATAGATCCCGTCGATTTAAACCTGCTGCTTTAATAGCTACTAATACTTCACCAGATTTTAGTTTTGGTGTTGGAACATCTTTCACTAACAATTGACCTTTTTCAAAAACAACTGCTTTCATAAAAACATTTCCCCCTTGTATGTAATTGTTTATCACAAAATTATTCTTTTTTAAGTGTACCAAATGTATGTATAACAATCGAGCTGTGGGTAAAAATATCTTTAGGAGGGATGCTAAATGAATTTCAAAATTCGCGATGCCATCAAACAAAATGTTACAGGAAATAGTCCAGATCAGTTAAAAGATATTGTGGAAGACGCGATTAGTCGCGGTGAAGAACATTTACTTCCTGGACTAGGTGTATTCTTTGAAACTTGGTGGCAACAAGCTGACAAGAAAGAACAAGACAGTTTTATGAACGAGCTATCAAAAGCTTTGGCTTAGAAAATGCATGTAGTCCCTTTGAGACTACATGTATTTTTTATTTTTTTCTATATATTCGAGCGTCTAAAAACCATATGGAAGTTTCGATCTATCTACTATATAATTATTAGAAAATACAGATTTTTCAAAGAAAGAGGCGATTCAAATATGATTACTACAGAAACAGTCGTGTCTACATTAAAAAGCTTTTTAAAAGATGAACAAGTTTCGATAAATGAAACCATTCGAGAATTACATAGTAAAGATGAATCTTATCACGAAGGTCAGTTACCAGATGTGGTTGTTTTCCCTTCTTCTACAAAGGAAGTCAGTGACATTCTAAAAGTTGCAAATGATTTTGAAATCGCTGTCATTCCATTTGGAAGAGGTTCAAGCTTAGAAGGACATATTGTTCCCGTAAAGAAAAGTATTACAATCGATTTTTCTTTAATGGATCAAATAATCGAAGTTCGCCCGGAGGACTTACTAGTACGTGTTCAACCTGGTGTCACAAGAACTCAGTTAAACAAAGAACTAAAAAAATATGGTCTTTTCTTCTCGGTAGATCCTGGTGCCGATGCATCATTAGGCGGCATGGCAGCGACAAATGCAAGTGGTACTACTGCCGTTCGTTACGGAGTTATGCGTGACCAAGTACGTGATTTAGAAGTTGTTCTTGCTGATGGTCGTATTATTCATACTGGCAACCTTGCTGCTAAATCATCTTCAGGCTACCATTTAAATGGACTTTTTGTAGGTTCTGAAGGAACGCTTGGCTGTTTTACAGAGCTAACATTACAAGTTTACGGAATTCCTGAATTTGAAACAGCTGCTCGTGCTGTATTTCCAACTGTTAAATCTGCTGTTGATGCGGTTACCTCTATTTTACAAGCTGGAATTCCAATTGCACGTGTAGAACTTGTTGATGAACAATCTATTGAGCAAGTAAATCACTATAGTGAAACAAATTACCCACTTAAACCAACACTCTTTTTAGAGTTTCATGGGAATGAGGCAGGACTTGCACAAGACGTTGAGTTTACAAAGGAAATTATGAATGATCATGGCTGTTTAGAAATTGAATTTGAAACTGATACCGCCGCTCGCAACAAGTTATGGGATGCTCGCCATAACTTAGCCTATGCATTTATCCATGGCTACAAAGGGAAAAAGTTAATGAGTACAGATGTATGCGTTTCAATTACTGACTTAGCAGATGCTGTTCTTTTCGCACGTACTGAATTAGAAAAAGCAGGTTTGCCAGGTGGCGTGGTAGGTCATGTCGGAGATGGAAACTTCCATGCTTTAGTAATGATTGATATGAACAATGCTGAAGAAGTCGAAAGAGCAAAGCAATTTAATGCCGCATTAGTTGAATTCGGTTTACAACGGAACGGAACGTGTACTGGAGAACATGGTGTTGGTATAGGCAAAATGCAATATCAAGAAAAAGAACACGGTACATCCCTGGATGTGATGAAAACTATTAAGCTAGCCCTAGATCCAAAGAATATTATGAATCCTGGTAAATTAATAGATATTAAAAACTAATCCAACAAACTTCAAGTAAGGAAGGAATTTTTCTATTACACTATAAAAAATTGCTCTTCACATTTTAATATGAAGAGCAATTTTTTCCTTTTTTCAAGTTAAGCAGATGTAGAAGTCGATTTTCTTCCTAGGTATGCTTCTACAATCCTTGGGTCTTCCAATAAATTTGATGCTTTTCCTTCTATAATAATCTTACCGGTTTCCATAACATAACCATAATCAGCAATTTTCAATGCTTGTTTCGCATTTTGTTCTACAAGAAGGACAGTTGTTCCAGCATCCTTTATTTCTCGAATGATTTTAAAGATGTCCGCTACAATCAGTGGTGCAAGCCCCATTGATGGTTCATCTAACAATAAAAGCTTAGGCTTAGATAACAAAGCACGAGCAATGGCTAACATTTGCTGTTGTCCACCCGATAATGTACCTGCTAACTGTGATTGTCGCTCTTTCAGTATAGGAAAACGTTCCATTACTTCTTCTATATCTCTCTCAATATTTTTGCCCTTTCGATGATAGGCACCCATATCTAGATTTTCAATTACAGACATACTAGATAAAATAGCACGACCTTCAGGAACTAAAGCCACACCTTTTCGAAGTAATTGATCAGGACGTAATCCGGTTACGTTCTCTCCTAAAAAATCAACCGAGCCTTTTTTAGGTTTAAGAAGTCCTACAATGGTTTTCATCGTTGTTGATTTTCCTGCACCATTTGCACCGAGAAGAGTGACAATTTTACCTTCTTCAACATTTAAACTTATCCCTTTTAACGCTTGGATTTGCCCATAAAATGTTTCAATATTGGATACTTTAAGCAATGTCATCTTCCTCCTCTTTCCCAAGATAGGCTTCAATAACTGCTTCATTGTTTTGAATTTCAAGTGGTGTACCTTCTGCTAATTTTTCCCCGAAGTTTAATACGGTAATTCTGTCACATAATTTCATCACAAGTGGCATATCATGTTCAATTATTAAGACAGTAATCCCTCTCGCTTGTACTTGTTTGATCAAGTCAAACAAACTATCTGTTTCATTTTCATTCATACCGGCAGCCGGTTCGTCTAATAGTAGTAAACTTGGATCACTCGCTAATGCACGTGCTATTTCTAATCTTCTTTGTTGACCATATGCTAAATTTTCTGCCAAGACATCTTTATATTTGATCAATCCAACAATTTCTAAAAGTTCTTCAGCATTTTCTTTTAATGTCTTCTCTTCTGAACGTTGATACCTTGTACGAAAAACACTTCTCATAACACCTGATTCACTTCGACAGTGCCCACCCACCATTACATTTTCTAAAGCAGACATTTGTGAGAAAAGGCGTATATTCTGGTAGGTTCTACAGATTCCTTTTTCTGTAATCTTATGCGGTTTAATCCCTGTGATATTATCTTCTTTAAAAATTATTTCACCAGAGGAAGGAGAGAAGATATTTGTTATTAAATTAAACATCGTTGTTTTACCTGCACCATTTGGACCGATTAAACCGTAAATTTCTCCTTCATTTATAGAAAACGAAACATCTGTCAATGCAGAGATTCCTCCAAAGTTTTTAGAGATATGATTAATCTTAAGAACCATGAACGTCTCCCCCTTTCGACCGTTTCAACCTTTTCAGTATATTTGCATCAATGATTCCTTGAGGGCGTACAGCCATTAAAATTACTAGAAGTACACCATAGATAATATACCGGTATTCACTAATAAAACGTAAAACTTCAGGCATCAATGTTAAGAAAGCAGCACCAAATACCGAACCCACAATCACTTCGCTACCACCAAATACTGTAAAGATCAAAATCTCTACCGCACGATGATAGGCAAAATCAGATGGCGAAATATATCCCATTACATGGGCGAACAATGCACCTGCAAGCCCCGCTAAAACTGCACCTTGGGCAAATGATAAAACCTTATAGTATGTAACATTGATCCCCATAGATTCAGCTGCCTTTTCATCTAATTGAATGGCAGAAAAAGCTCTACCAACACGCGAATTCTTTTGTCTTACGATAAACCAGATGATAAAAATATTTAAAACAAATAAGATTAAAAAGACACTTAAACTTGCAAACTGGTTATTTTGCAATCCTAATGACGTCGCATTAAAACCTAAATCTCTAGTCGTAAAAACAATTTCTCTACCAATCTGAGGTATATTCGAAATGCCAACAGCACCATTTGTTAGAGACTCCCAATTAACAAAAATCACACGAATAACTTCACCTAAACCTAAAGTGGCAATAGCCAAATATACACCCGATAAGCGCAAAGCAGGAATGCCGATTAAAATTCCAAGAATACCAGCCACCACAGCTCCTACCAATACACCTACAATAATTGGAAACTCAAAATGAATGGTTACTAATGCAGATGTATATGCACCAATCCCCATAAACCCAGCACTTCCCA
Organism: Rummeliibacillus sp. TYF005; assembly: GCF_003844195.1. Classification (NCBI taxonomy): domain Bacteria; kingdom Bacillati; phylum Bacillota; class Bacilli; order Caryophanales; family Caryophanaceae; genus Rummeliibacillus; species Rummeliibacillus sp. TYF005. The sequence goes on along the minus strand of NZ_ML122541.1, from coordinate 107,157 downwards.
GTGATAATTGCCCAGAAGACAATGTAACATACACACTGATTGCTAGAATAATATTAATCAGTACAAATGAAGCTATTTGCAATTGATATGGATTTAACAATTCTCCTAGCATATGATCACCTTCCTTCCTGGACAGCTTTTGACCCGAAAATCCCTTGAGGTTTTAATAGAAGAATAATAATAATCATAATAAAGGCAATTGCATCTCGATAGCCTGAATCTCCATATGCAACAAGGAAGGTTTCAGCTAATCCAAGTATTAAACCACCAACCATTGCGCCTTTTACATTCCCCATACCACCTAGGATGATAATTGCTAAACCTTTTAAACCAATTGCTAGTCCCATTTGAGGACTTACGGAGTTAAATGCCATCCCTACTAAAACGCCAGCAATACCACCCATAGCAGATGCAATGACAACAGTCATAATGATGGTGCGCTTCGTATCAACACCTAATATACTTGCTGTTTCTAAATTTTCTGCGGTTGCACGCAAAGCTTTTCCCGCTTTTGTCTTTGATAACCAGATGGATAACCCCATCATTAAAAGAATAGAAATAACAAAAATAATGATTTGTACTACATAAATGGTAACTGATCCAATTTCAATGCTAAGTTGTGCAAAAGGTGTTCTAAAAGGTTTGTTTCCTGCACCAAATAAATGATGTGTCATATTCTCCAAAAATATCGAAACCCCTATCGTACTTATTAGAGGAGCTAAATGTGAAACCCCTTTTTTACCACGAAGAGGCCTTAATGTAAGACTTTCCAACAGATATCCTAAAAATGCTGTAACAAGTATCGCCGCGATAAATCCTAACCATAACGGCCATCCAAGTACACCTGTGGTCATGACGCCTACATAAGCACCTACCATAAAAATTTCACCATGCGCCATATTGATAATGCCTAATACGCCAAATACAAGGGTAAAACCCAGTGCCACAATCGCATAAATACTTCCTAACGTAATTCCATTTACTAATTGCTCAAGCAGCAAATTTAATCACCCTTTTCTTTTATGTTTTTCAGTTATGAGACTACAAGCTTTGACTTAAAAATAGCCAAAGCTTGCAATTCTAATTACTTAAATTCAACGAATTTTCCGTCTTTAATTTCTACAACTGTAGGGTCCATGACAACGTCACCTTCTTTGTCAAATGAAAACTTACCTAAAATCCCTTCATAGTCTTTTGTTTCAGCTAAAGCTTTATGGAATGCTTCACGATCTGCTTCACCAGCTCTTTCCAAAGCGTCTGCATAAATATATAAAGCATCATAAGCCTGTGCAGCAAACTGATCTGGCAACTTACCGTAAGCTTCTTTATATTTGTTGTTAAAATCAACAACTTTTTGTTCTTGTGAATCACCAAACCAAGGTGTTGCTACAACTAACCCATTTGCAGCATCTCCTGCAATTTCAATCACTTGTGGCGAGTTAAAACCATTACCACCTACAAATGGTACATCAATACCCATTTTTCGTGCTTGATCCATAATTACCGCACCTTCGTTATATAAAGCAGAAGCTAAGATAAAATCAGGTTTTTTACTTTTGATCTTCGTTAACTGTGCGTTGTAATCGCTTTGTCCTTTTTGGAATGTCTCTGTTGTAACAACTTCTAAGCCCATTTTTTCAGCTTCTTTTTTCATCGTGTCATAGCCAGACTTTGTGAATACATCATCATTTCCATAAATAATTGCTACTTTTTTTCCGTTTGTTTTTGCAACCACTTTTTCCATTGCAGCTGGAATAGCTAGTGCTTCAGGTATTGAATTTCTAAAAACATAGTCGCCAATTTGTGGAATACCTTCTGCAGTAGTGGATGTTCCCATAATTGGTATTCCATTTAATTCGGCTTCTGGAGCAACTACTTTAAATTCGGTACTTAATGTCGGTCCGATAATTGCAAGAATATCATTATCAGCCATAATTTTTTGACCAGCAGATAATGCTTGTTCTTGTTTCCCTGCAGAGTCCTCTGTAACCAGTTCGATGTTAACATCGCCCTTTGCATTAATCTCTTTTTGTGCTAGTTTAAGCCCATTTGTAATGGCTTCACCATAAGCAGCTCCAGCACCAGTCATATAAGCAATTACCCCTATTTTTGCTTCAACCTTACCACCGGACTTTCCAGATGATTTTTTGTCAGAGTCAGAACTACCACATCCCGCTAGAAAAATCAACATAAATACTGATAATAGCGTAAATATTCTCTTTGTAATCGTATTCATAAAAATCCCCCTTGAAGTTATTAAGTTGATACAAGTTCTATTAAATTACATTTACATTGATATGTAAATAGAAATTTCTAAATTATTAGTATTTTCTGATATTTTTTATTAATATTCTTTTAGTAGTGTTCTTTATAAATTTATTATTCTTTAACTTTTTTATGCATAGATTTAATAGGTATATTTTTAGATTGGGAAATTCTAAGTAGTAAAAAAAGAGCAGTAGAATTACTCTGCTCTTGGAACACGATTTTTTAATAAAATTACCGTATTTCAATTGAATACAATGAAATACGGCACTTTATTTATATAATGGAACTTTTATTAGTTAGCATCTTACCGACCTTTATATTACATGTACTTTTTATTCCCCTAAAATAGAGGCAAGAACTGCTTTTTGTGCATGAAGGCGATTTTCTGCTTGTTGGAAGATGAAAGAGTTCGGTCCATCAATAACAGATGTTGCAACTTCTTCTTCACGATGGGCAGGTAAGCAGTGAAGGAACATGTAATCTTTTTTAGCATGCGCTACAAGTTCATCATTAATTTGATATCCTTTGAAATCTTCTAAACGTTTTGCTGCTTCTTCTTCTTGGCCCATTGATGTCCACACATCTGCATAAATAACATCAGCATCTTTTGCAGCTTCTACAGGATCATAAGTATGTGCAACAGTGCTTCCGTTTTTCGATGCAATTTCTGATGCTTTTTTCATGATTGCTTCATTAGGTTCGTAATTTTTCGGAGTTGCAACAACAACGTCAATTCCAACATGTGCACATGCAACTACAAGAGAGTGAGCTACATTATTGCCATCACCAACATAAGCTAATTTCAAACCTTTCAATTCGCCTTTTTCTTCAGCGATTGTTTCTAAATCTGCTAAAGCTTGGCAAGGATGAGCAAGATCTGTTAAGCCATTGATAACAGGAATTGAAGCATGTTCTGCTAGTTCTTCTACCATTTCATGTGAGTTTGCACGAATCATAATTCCGTCTAGGTAGCCTGATAATACGTGACCTGTATCATGAATAGATTCACCACGACCGATTTGCAAGTCGCGTGCATTCATATACATCCCTTTACCACCTAGTTGATTCATCCCAACTTCAAATGAAATACGTGTACGAGTTGAATTTTTTTCGAAAATCATTCCTAATGTTTTGCCTTCTAATAACGGAGGACAACTGCCTTCTTTTGTAATCACTTTTAGCTTCATAGCAAGATCAAGTAAACCTTTTACTTCCTCGCTTGTGTAGTCTGCAAGTGCTAGTAAATCTTTATCTTTTAAAGAAGTCACCAATTTAAGTTGAACAAGTTCTAATAATTTCATCAAAATCGCTCCTTACATTTCTTGTGATAAAAACCATTATACATATGAATAAATATTAAATCAATTGTATTTTTATAATTTTTTCAAAAAATTAAAATCCTTTACGATATAACGTAAAGGATTTTAAAGGAATGCTATTTTAAAGTAACATATACATTCAATTTCTAAATTTGTTAACTCTTACAAATAATTTACTTATTTGTTTTCAGTAGAAGAAGCAATTTCAGAAATTACAATTTGGCTACCAAGTAAAGGTGATTCTTTTGCAGCATCACTAGGTGATTGTTTGTGTGCATTTTTGAAAGCATCACTTTCACGCCAAGCATTAAAGTTTTCTAAATTATCCCAATACATATTAACATCCATTTCATCGAATTCTTCATTAGATGTGCAAACTAAAACTTCAGTTTTGATAAATCCTTTGAATTCCCCGATTTGTTTATCAGCTGTGAAAGCTGGTGCCATACGACTAGCGAATCCTTTTTTAGTTTTAATACGGTTTGTAATAACGAACATGTTAAATCTCTCCTTAATTTTCGTATTTTTTATCTATTTTAGTGTATTACAATCATGAAAAAACATGTAACACAGTTAAAATTATTTTTGTAAAGTTAAAGTACCGTCTTCCATTTTATACACTTTATCGCAGTATGCTAACATACGTTCATCATGGGTTACCATGATGGCTGCTTTGTTGCGTTTTTTTACTTCATCCGCGATTAATTTTACGACTTCGTGTGCACGTTTAGAATCTAAACTAGCAGTTGGTTCATCAGCTAGAATAACATTAGAGTCATTCATCAATGAACGAGCGATTGCAACACGTTGACGTTCCCCACCGGAAAGTTCATTTGGATACTTTTTCAATTTATCGCCTAATCCAAGTTCAGTCAATAATTTTTTAGCTTTTTCTTGATCTTCTTTTGTTACTTTACCTGTCATTTTCTTCACTAAAATTAGTTGATCTACTACGCTTAAATAAGGGATTAAATTTGAGCTTTGTAGGATAAAACCAATTTCTTGTAAACGGAATTTTGACAACGCTTTTGAAGATAGATTAGTAACTTCTTTATCATTGATATTAACAGTTCCTGAAGTTGGTTTTAATAATGCGCCAACAATAGATAAAAGTGTACTTTTACCAGAACCTGATGGTCCAACAATAGCTACAAATTCTCCTGGTTTTACATCCATAGAAGCATGATTTAATGCTGTAATAGAAGAATTTCCTTCTTTATAGGTTTTTGTAACATTTTTAATCTGCAATCCATTCATTTATTCCACTCTCCCTAATGCAGTTAATGGATCAATCTTGGCGATTTGACGGACTGAAATAAGTGAGCTTAACAAGCTAATAACAAGTAAGGCGATACCATATAAAACAACTAGTTTGCCGTCTAGATCAAATGGCATATTCTCTGGGAAGATAAGAGCTGTTAAGTAGGTTAATGCAACCCCTATCAAAATACCAATAACTGATAAAACGAATACTTGTGATACGATGGCTTTTGTGATGAATCCGCTACTTGCACCAATAGCTTTCATTACACCAAATTGTTGTGTTTTTTGAATTGTAATAACATAGAAGAATACTGCGATAACAAAAGCAGAAATAACGATTAAGAATGCAAGCATCATTAAAATCGTTCCGTTTTCTTCCATGTAACCTGGCATACCGTTAATTGCCGCACTTTTTGTTACAGTTTCAATACCATTAATAGATTTATCTAATTGTGCTGGGTCTAAATCTGGTGCTTGTACAACAATTGCATTTACCACATCTTTGATTCCGTTGTTTGATCCTGGTGCAGCAAATGCATAATCTCTCCATTGATCAACGTTTGAGAACAATACTGGTAAATGGTTATAAGTTTCTCCTTCTACGAAACCAATAATTTTTAGTTTAATAGTAGAGCTATCTACTTGAACTTCGTCACCAATTTTATATCCTTTATCTTTTAAAGTATCGTTAGCAAGTACTCCATTTTTTACATCTGGATCTAATTGTTTACCTTCAATTACTTTAGGTTCGATAAATTCACCTGGATTAATACCTAATACAGCGATATCTGTTTTTTCCTCATCTTTTTTACCATGAGAAATGGCAGCCATAGATGCACCAAATGGTGTTGCATCTTTGACGTCTTTATTTTTCTTAACATCGTCTACTAACGAATTAGATATTAACGATTTACTAAATGTTGCTTTGGCACCATCTTCATATACTACATAATCTGCATCTAAATTCTTTACTGCAGCTGCACTTAGTGTAGATAAACCATTACCAAGTCCAGATAAAATAAAGACTAACCATGCGATTAATACGATGATGATACTCATCAATGTATAGCGCAGTTTTGCGTGTTTTAACTCTTTTAATGCTAAAAACATGGATTTATTTCCTCCTTATAAGTTACACTCATGTCACTTTTGACTTTAAAAAAATCAAAAATACTTACAAATCTATTATACACATAAGTTACACTTGTGTCACTTATTTTCTCCGCATACGCCGTGTAATATTAATCGTTTAATATATTGAAGTTGTTCTTCTGTAGATAAATTAGGTTGTTTAGGGATATCAATGGTTTGAAAAATAAATCCCAATACTAGTGAGTCAGGAATTGTTGAATCGATATTCTTTTCTCTTTTACCATTTGTAACAATCCTTAATAAAGGCTCATACAAATCCTTATGCATAGATGATAGTTTTGCTTTTTTTTGAATAATTTCCTCAGATACATCTTGAATAAGTGCAACCATCCCTAGAATTTGATGTAACTCATTGAAATGAGCCATACGATTCAACAAATCCTCAAGCTGTTGTTCAAATGTACCTTCTTGTCTTACTTGTTTTAAATCGCCTACACTTTTATCCATCTCATACAACATAAAATCCATTAATAATTCGTCTTTGTTTATATATTGTTTATAAATGGCTGCTCGTGATACCTCTAAAGTCTCTGCTAAATGGCTGATCGTAAAGCCATCGTAGCCAACTTGAAGAATTTGTTTCTTTGTAGCTATGAAAATATCAATTGTTGAAAACTTACGGTCCCTACCCAATCTGCCACCTCATTTCTTCTATTTGTTTAATCGTATCACTTATCAGTATTAGACGACAACAATTATTATCTAAAAAGACTGAGGATACTGAAGAAGTCCTTTCTAATTCTTATTGTGAGTATTAGAACGAATTAATTGTTCTCGTACTCGCTTTTTTCATTTAAAGCCGCGGATTTCCGTTCCAGACAGACGCTTTCCGCGAGCACGTCCTCAGCTTCTTCCTCGCTACGCTCAGTCTCCATTCATCACTATTTCACTACGCAAAAGAAAAAAACTACCCCCTAACAATTTTAGTTAGGAGGTAGTTAATAACTAAGTTTTATTTGAATTCGTAGAAGCGAAAGAAATCAAATAATTTATACTCGTTCATTCTTTTTCTTTTATTCAAAAGTAATCTTATTTACTGTTTCACGGTCTAATTTTTTAATAACTTCAATCACTAATTTGACTGTATTTTCAAAGTCATCGCGGTGTAAAATTCCTGCATGTGAGTGAATATAACGTGTTGCAATACCAATCGATAATGCAGGTACACCGTTTGCTGTTAAGTGAATGGAACCTGCATCTGTTCCTCCGCCAGGGATTGCTTCAAATTGGTAAGGAATATTATTCTCCTCTGCTGTATCCACAACAAGATCTCGCAAACCTTTATGAGCCACCATCGAGCCATCATAAATAATGATTTGTGGACCGGCACCCATTTTACTATTCGATTCTTTTGAGGTGATTCCAGGAGTATCACCAGCAATACCGACATCAACAGCAAAACCAATATCAGGATTAATCTTGTTTGCAGCTGTTTTAGAGCCACGAAGTCCAACTTCTTCTTGAACAACCCCGCAACCATATACGATATTCGGGTGTTGTGTATTCTTTAAACCCTTTAAGACTTCAATGGCAATTGCACAACCGATTCGGTTATCCCATGCTTTTGCGAGTAAGTGTTTTTCGTTTTTCATCACCGTAAATTCAAAATAAGGTGTTACCATATCACCTGGTTTAATGCCCCAGCTTTCTACTTCTTCTTTTGAAGTTGCACCGATATCGATGAACATATCTTTAATTTCATACGGCTTTTTACGTGCAGCTGCAGGCAGAATATGCGGAGGTTTTGAACCTATGACACCGACTATTGTTTCACCTTTACGGGTAACAACTTGCACTCGTTGAGCAAGCATTACTTGTGACCACCAGCCACCAACTGTTTGAAATTTCAAGAAACCTTTTTCATCAATTTGAGTTACCATAAAACCGACTTCATCAAGGTGTCCTGCAACCATAATTTTAGGTCCGTTTGGATCGCCGACTTTTTTAGCAATAACAGCACCTAAGTTATCGTTTTCCACTTGATCTGCATAGGGTGTTATATATTTAGTCATGACATCACGAGACTCTTTTTCATTTCCTGCAATGGCACGAGCATCTGTTAACTCTTTTAACATCGTTAATGTTTCATCATATTGAACCATTATTTCGGCCCCCTAAGTATTTGTTCATGTCCATTATAATACCATTTGTCTCTATTTTCAAAAAATAATTAAAATTTGCCTGAAGACCCAAACCCTTGTGCAGAACGAGTTGAATCTGAAACTTGTTCGACTTGTTCGACTTGAACTTGAAGTACGGGTGCTATAACCATTTGAGCAATTCGCATATGCTTTTCTACTAAGAAATCCTTTTTACCATGATTTATTAATATGACTCTTATTTCCCCTCGATAACCTTCGTCAATAGTACCAGGACTATTTAGTACGGTAATGGAATGTTTTAGTGCTAGCCCACTTCTAGGACGAACTTGTGCTTCCGTTCCTTGTGGTAGTTCAATTACAATCCCAGTAGGAATTAATGCAGACTCTCCTGGTTTAATAATTTGATCTTCAACTGCATATAAGTCTAATCCTGCATCCCCTGGATTAGCTCGAAATGGCATTTTCGCATCTTTATGAATAAGTTGTACTTTTAATGTGTATTCCATCGTTTAGCCTACCTTTTTTCTTAAATAATATAATCCTCACTCATCGTATAGGAAAAACTAGATGTTGAAAAGAAATATAACAGAAATCATGAATATTCTAAATAACATAAAGAATAAAGACTTCAATAATAGTCAGCATTGTAAAACCATACACAAAATGATTATGACGAATTTTGTGACGAAAGATAATCATTCCTAGCCACGTACCAGCTGCTCCACCAATACATGCTATTAACCATAGCTGTCTTTCCGGAATGCGCCATCGACTATTTATAGCTTTCCACTTATCAATACCCATAAAGGTAAATCCGACGATAAACATGATTAAAAAGTAACTATTTACCAAATCCAATAGATTAGTGGACATAAATTCTCCTTTTTAAAACTAAGTTATTGATAAAAAAAGCATATAGAGAAACTTTCTCTATATGCAGATATACAACTATCTTATTTTGCTACTACATAAGATTTATTAGCAGTTATATACTTACCATTTGCTAATTTTAATCGCGGAATCCCGTTAGAGTTAAATACAATAGATTTAACTGTATACGTCTTTCCTTTAGCAAGTGCTGTTTTTCTTGCTGCGGATGTAAAGGTAGTGCTGGTATATTGATAAACCTTTTTCTTTAATTGTACTTTACCTGGATTTACATATATATAATTTGTAATGTTAGGTGTCACGACTCTTACATAATCCTTACTTGCCGTAATATATGATCCAGATGCTGTTTTAAGCCGAGGCGTACCACCTGTTGAATAACCAAGGTCTTTAATCGTCAATATTGTATTTTTCTTTACACCAACAAGTTTCTTTTCTAAATTGACATTATTGTATGCATACAAATAGGATTTAACGAGAACTTTACTTGGTGTTGTTGTGTAATATTGATCAATTGAAGATGTAACTTTCACGACATAATCTCGATTAGCAGTTACATATTGTCCATTTGTTAGTTTTAATCTTGGTGTACCAGCAGATGTTTTTTCAATACCTGTTATATTTAACAAAGTATTTTTTGCAATAGATTTACCTTTTGTGGCTTCAGTGAAACTTGTAGATGAGTATTGATTCAATTTTATCTTAGTTGCTATTTTTACTGGATTTGTCGTATAGTATCTTGGCTTACTTGCAGTTGTGATACCACTTGTCCCAGTTAGATAGCTCAAACTAACTTTTGGATTTAGACGGTTTAAATCTACATATGTGCTAATTCCTGAAACTGTACCTTGGTCTGTATATTGCCATAAGTCATAGGGATGAGATGGCGCTGCAGTACTGTTGTTATATCTTGGAATCCATACAAAATCAAATTTAGACGTATCTAAATTAAATGAATCATATAAGTGATTGGCTATATACAGCCCAATTTTCTTATCTGTTTTCGTACGTAATTGTTTTACATATGCATTAATAATCGTTCGCATACTTTCGCCGGATTTACTTGTGTTTTCTTCTACATCAAGTACATAAAATTTTGTATTCTTACTTGCTCTATTATAAAAATTATTCGCCTCTGTCTTAGCATCACTTGAGGATTCAGCTAAACTATATGCATAGACACCAAATGGTACTCCATATTTCTTTGCACCTGCTTCATATGTCGCATGCTTTGGATCTTCAAAGGTACTACCATATTGAGTTCGGATAATTACTAAATCCAAAACTTTACTCGCTTTACTCCAATCGATATCCTTTTGATAATAAGAGATATCTGCAATAGTCGGCTCTGAAGAAGCTTTTCTTAATAGATTTTCTGTAATTGGCTCTGTTTCCCACTTTTCTGTATGGTCAGGGTTCGCAGGTGCTAGTTCTTCTGCAGATACAGTATGTAAGGTTACAAGACTTGCTATCAACATTGTTACGATAAACGCTAATTTCCTCAGTACTTTCACTTCTCTTTTCTCCTTTAATATTTTTCTAACAAATTCTTATATGTATAAGTTTCTGCTAATTTTAAGAATAACAAACTATTACTAGAAAATATAAAACATCTTGCCTTCAAATACATTGCAAAAGTTACATTTCTATTAAAAATCGTTAACTTTTCCAGAAAAAAAGCACAGATTTCCTTTTGGAAACCTGCGCTAAATATTAGGATCTTAGTATGCTATCAAACTATTTTTATTGGCAGTTATATAATTACCATTTGTGAGTTGAAGGCGAGGAGTACCTGCAGCTGTATAACTAATTCCCTTTATATTAAGAGTCACTCCTTTTTTTAGGACAGACACTTTTGATGAATTCGTAAATGAAATATTGCTATACTGATTAACATTTTTTATTAATTTTACATAGTTAGGTTTTGTTATAACATAATTTTTATACTTTGATGTTAGTCCAATGACATACGATTTGTTCGCTGTAATATAGCTACCTGAAATTGTTTTTAACCTTGGATACCCAGTTGAACTATATTCGATACCTTGTATTGTTAAAATCGTATTCTTTTTAACATTGCCAATCTTAGTTTGGTTATTAAATGTCGTAGAAGAATAGGCACCAACAGCTGTTTTTGTAATAATAAATGCAGGTTTTACAGAATAATATTCGGTATGGACACTTGCTGGTTCTGTTACAGGTTGCTCATTTTCTTTTGTATCCGTTTTTGTATCCTCTATCGATTTAACAGGAGCTAATAATTCAGCCAATGTTAGATTTGGATTTAATCGATTTAGATCTACATTTGCGTTAATCCCATCAATTCTACCTTTATCTGTATATTGCCATAAATCATAAGCAAAATCGGGTTTAGATGTACTATATCGTGGAATCCATACAAAATCTGCTTTTGATGTATCTAGATTAAAGCTTTTATATAGATGATGGGCAATATATAATCCAATTTTCTTATCTGTTTTTTTTCGTAGTTGTTGAATATATGCATTAGTTATCTTTCGCATACTTTCGCCAGATTTACTAGTGTTTTTTTCTACATCAATGACATAAAACTGTGCATCTTTGTCTGCTCGATTATAAAAATTATTTGCTTCAACTTTTGCATCACTTGTAGATTCAGCTAAACTAAATGCATAGACACCAAATGGTACTCCATATTTTTTAGCACCAGCCTCATTTTTCTTATGATATGTATCTTCTTCAGTACTGCCATGTTGTGTACGAATAATAACCAAATCTAGTTTTTGACTAGCTTTTGACCAATTTATATTCCCTTGCCATTTTGATATATCTGCAATAAGTGGTTCGGATTTCAATAATCTAAGTTTATCAGTTTTCTTCGTATCGACGATAATTGGCGTTGTCTCCCATTTTGTCGTGCTATCCGGGTTAGCAGGACCAAATTCTTGAGCATGCGCACGATGGATACTAATTGTACAGACAATCATAGCAACCAATATCGCGGTTAACAATTTCACATTCTTCATCCTTATAGTCTCCTTTTTTTAATTATTCTATGTATTTAACTCTATAGTAATAGAATAACAAATTTTTTATAGGTATAAGGATTCATTAATAGAAAATTAAGGTTATACATCCATTAATAATTAAAAAAGTAGTCAGAAAATTTTTTCTGACTACTTGAGCTCTTTACTATATGTTTATTTACGAATTTTTATATTAAGCATTTGTTTGTACTTTTAATTGTTGTGATGGTCCGAAGAATTCAAAATGAATTTGAGATTCTTTAAACCCAATTGCGTATAAGTGATTAATGATTGCTTCCATAAATACGGATGGACCGCAAACATATACGTCATAATCTAAACTTACGTTTTCTTGTAAAAATTCTTTTGTGATGTAACCAACTTCATCTGTATTTAAAGCAATATAACTAGCATTTGACATTTTTTCTAAATTCGCAGAAATTTCTTTGTCAAATACATGTAATTTTGCTGTACGTGCACTATGAATAAGAGTTGTTTTTCTATTTGGATCAAGTGCAGCTAAAGTATCAAACATTGCCATTAATGGTGTAATTCCAACTCCGCCTGCGATAAATGCAACTGGTGCTTTTGATGCTAAATCTAATTGGAAGTCACCTGCTGGAGCACTTACTTCAATACGATCTCCAACTTTTGCTTGTTCATGTAAGTAAACAGATACTTTACCTTCTGGATTGCTTAAATCTTCGCGTTTTACAGAAATACGGAATGCATCTTTGTTTGTAGCTCTTGATAGACTATATTGACGACGATGCGTAAATTTTTCACCCGGAATATCAATTTTCACTGTAATATATTGTCCTGGTTTGTATTCAGGTAAAACTTTACCATCAACTGGTTTTAAGTAGAATGATGTAATTTCTTCGTTTTCAACTACTTTATCAGCAATTTCAAATTCTTTGAAGAATCTCCAACCGCCTTCTTTATTTTCTGCTTCTTGATACATATTTTCTTCTGTTGACATAAATGCATCAGCGATTACCCCATATGCTTCAGCCCACGCATTTATAATATCATCAGTTGCTGCATCTCCAAGAACTTCTTTAATAGCTCCTAATAAAAACTCACCAACAATTGGGTAATGTTCAGGTTTTATACCTAAACTACGATGCTTTTGAGCAATTTGGTGTACAACTGGCATAATGGCTCCAAGATTTTCGATATGAACAGCAGCTGCATAAACTGTATTTGCTAATGCTGCTTGTTGGCGTCCTTTTGCTTGGTTAGCATGATTGAAAATATTTAATAATTCTGGATGTGCAGCAAACATATTTTTATAGAAAGTTTTAGTGATTTCATTTCCGTGTACTTCTAATACTGGTGCAGTAGATTTTACAATATCCATTGTTTGTTGAGATAACATGTTCAACACTCCTTTTCTTTTAACAATTTAAAGATACACCTTCATTTTCTTTAAAGCAATATTCAAAATACATCTTTAACAGAAAAGACACATTTAAAATATATCTTTTGAAATCGCCTTGATTTTTACTTTACATGCTATAATAGTAATTGAAATGGTGGTGGATTGGATGCGATTAACATTATATACCGATTATTCTTTGCGTGTCCTTCTCTATCTTGGCTCTATGAATCCCGAGAAACTAGCCACGATTAAAGAAATATCGGATGCATATGGAATTTCAAAGAATCATTTGATGAAAGTAACGCATGAGCTTGGTAAGCTTGGATATATAGAAACAATTCGAGGTCGTGGTGGCGGTATTCGTCTTGCTATGAAGCCTCAAGACATTATTATTGGTCAAGTAATTAGACGAACAGAGGAAGATTTCTACTTGGTGGATTGTTTTAATCCTGAATCAGTTGGATGTATTATCTCTCCAGTTTGTAATTTAAAAGGTGCTTTAAATAAGGCACTACAAGCCTATTTGGCTGTTCTAGATGAATACTCTTTAGGGGATTTTCTACATTCAAAAGAAGAACTAGCCTCATTACTTTTTAATGAAGAGTAACATAACAATCAATCAAAAAACCTTTCATCCAGTAAAGTTTCTGGACGAAAGGTTTTTTCTCGCAAGAATTTCTTGTTTATTACAAAAGCAGAATAATCAGATAATTTCTTTGATTTCTGCCCGGAATTTTTCATCTTTTAAAAATTTTAATTGAAATGCATTAAGATTTTGTGAGAGCTTTTTTTGCTCTAATATACTTAAATCATTTGAAAAGAATACAATCTCTGTCTTATTTTTTTCTTTATCTGTTGCATACATTGCAATTGTAAGAACGAATGCAGTAGAACCACCCTTTTGTCCCGCATGGGTAAGCCACTCCCGATTTTTAGGGTTTTTCATTAATTGCTCCATTACAGGATCAAGATATTTATACACCTCTTTTTTAAAATAGGTTTTACCATTCAATTTATTCATGATCGATACATAATCTCTTGTAGTAGAGTGAGGCAATCGATCAGACCAAATTTTTTGGAAATCCATATCTAAAGTCTTTAATAATTGTTTTTTTTCTTGATTAGAGAGTGGTTGTTTTACCCATTTATTATGAATATCAATCGCTCTTCTACGATATTCAGCCATATCCATTTCTTTCATCATTTTTAGTATTTCTTGTTTTGACAATCCTATTTTTTCATTTTTCAATTGAGTAGGGATGTATAATGCACTTGCAGTTGGATACATAGGGTCATGATTTAAGATTCCTAGACTCTTTGGAACACAATTGATATTTTGAAGACCAAGTACCTCAATTAAGTATTCTGTATTTGCATTAGAGCTATAAGCTATCATTCCATTGGCTACTTCATATAATGGAACACTATCTATCTTATTTCCTTTCAATTGTTTAATCCATTCTTCATGTGCTCCCCCATCTGTCTTCGGAATATAGAATTTATCTAGCTCTTTTAGTTTTACTTTCTCATTTGGATCAATTTTCCCTTCTGCTGCTTGTTTTGCATATTCAATTGCTAGGATAATTTTGACTGTACTTGCTAGAGGAAGTGGCTTATTTGGGTTAATATCTATCCAAGTTTGATCATTGTGTCTTATGGACAAAGCAACATTCCCACTATTTAATTTTTCTTTGATAAAATGAGGGATGTATTTAGGATTTGTTTTTCCATTTTCCCTTTGTAATATCAAGTCCCCTATTGCTCTCATTAAAAATGCAATTACTATGGCCCCAATAAACCAAAATGCAAACTTTACTATCGTGACTCCCCCTTTTAACAATCATTTATTTTAAATCTTATCATGTAAATTACTATAAAGGTATATTAAGGATTATTTTCCGATTAACCAGTTAACGATTTAAATCTTCATATCTACTTTTATAGGGCATAATTGCACGAAAAAAAGCCTATGAATATTAAATATTCATAGGCTTTAATTAAGCATAACAAATATATAAGGAATAGTGTCTCTAATCATACGATAGAAACATTACGTTATCTATTGTTATACTATTTTGCGATTGCTTTTTTAGCAGCGTCTGCTAATTGAGCGAATGCAGCTGCATCATTTACAGCAAGATCAGCTAACATTTTACGGTTAACTTCGATTTCAGCAAGTTTTAAACCGTGCATTAAACGGCTGTAAGAAAGACCGTTGATGCGAGCAGCTGCGTTGATACGAGTGATCCATAATTTACGGAAATCACGTTTCTTTTGACGACGGTCACGATATGCATATTGACCTGATTTCATAACTGCTTGGTTAGCAACTTTATATAATGTATGTTTAGAACCAAAGTAACCTTTAGCTAATTTTAAAACTTTTTTACGACGTGCGCGTGTTACAGTACCGCCTTTTACGCGTGGCATACTAATTACCTCCTGCTATTCAATTACATGAATATTAATGTATTTTCGTATTATTTAATGTTCGCAAGTAAAGATTTGATGCGTTTGAAGTCACCTGAAGATACGATATTTGCTTTACGTAAGTGACGTTTTGCTTTAGTAGATTTGTTTGCGAATAAGTGGCTACCGTAAGCACGGTCATATTTTAATTTACCAGTACCCGTTTTTTTGAAACGTTTAGCTGCGCCACGGTGAGTTTTCATTTTTGGCATTTCGAATTCCTCCTAAACTGTTCGACTAAAAACTTATTTTTTTTCGTTCTTAGGTTGTAATACTAAGAACATGCTTCTGCCTTCCATTTTCGGTTTTTGTTCAACCGTTGCAACTTCAGCACAAGCTTCTGCAAAGCGATCTAACACTTTTTGACCAATCTCTTTATGAGTAATAGCACGGCCTTTAAAACGAATAGATGCTTTTACTTTGTCCCCTTTTTCAAGGAACTTGATCCCGTTACGCAATTTTGTTTGGAAATCGTGTTCATCGATAGTAGGACTTAGTCTTACTTCTTTCATCACGATAACTTTTTGGTTTTTGCGTACTTCGCGATCTTTCTTTTGTTGCTCGAATTTAAATTTACCATAGTCCATGATACGAGCGACTGGTGGCTTGGCTTGAGGAGCCACAAGGACAAGATCCAAATTTGCACGTTCTGCAATTGATAAGGCTTCATTGCGTGATTTAACTCCAAGCTGATCACCATTATGATCGATTAGACGAAGTTCACGAGCGCGAATGCCTTCGTTTACATACATGTCTTTGCTAATAACAATCCACCTCCAAGTAGTGTCGCGAATACATGGTTTGGGCTAGTTGCCCGATGATCGGTACGGGTATTTCGATGTCCACTAAAAAAGGGCGGACATAGTCGAAATGTCCGCCCGCAAGATATATGTACACGCCGAAATGCGTGATCCGTTCTATCATGTAACCTGTCAACACTAATTTCTTAGATCAATCAGGTGAGAAGCGGGCAGCCTCTACTTCAACCACAAACTTTGTATTCATTAACCTTTTATACTTTATCATGTAAGAAATAATTTGTCAACATTTTTTATAAAATATATATTGTAATCATAAGATAATGGCTCTTTGTAAATAGTTGGGGTGGGGACACAATTCTCCGCCCTTATCCTATTGTGTTACCTATATCTTTATATTGATGTGTTAATAATATTTTGGCTCGTAATCGATCAAACCGTCGAAAGCCAAATGCATTTCGTTTTAATACTTTTGTTAAATTATTTAATCCTTCGACAAAACCATTTGAATAGCCAAAAGAAAAAGAATTTAAGATTTCTGTCTCCCAGTTTTTGAAGGTTTGAATCGTACGAATAAACTCTGGAATCCTTGATCTTTCAACCTTTTTATAAAACCTCTGTAATCCCTTTTTCGTTTGTTTCATTTTTTCTTTTCCATTCACTTTTGCAGCCTCGAACCAGCGATAAAAATGTTCTTTTAACTCATAAGCCAATTTCAATTCATCTGAAAAAGTACAATAACGGGCTAAATACCATTGATCATAATCCGTTAAATTTTGTGATTTTTTTAGAAAAACAAAGCGTTTCCTCTTTATCTTTTTTCGATCATAATCATTCCATTCCGATTGAACTCGGATTCTTACTCTTTCTATTGCCCAGTTGATATAGCGTACAAAATGAAAACGATCTGCAATAATAATTGGCTTTCCTAATGATTTAGTAACAGCGGCTTTAAAGCTATGACTCATATCCATTACCACTGTTTGTACATTCTCTCCATACTGGTGTAAATAAGCTTCAATCGTTTCCTTTTTCCGATTTGGGAGAATATCTATCGGTTCCCTTGTTACTGCGTTAGCGATAATCAGTTGAAACTTTTCTTTATCGGCATTCCCTTTAAACTCATCAATCGCAATTACCGGCGGTAATTCTTTCATTTCTTTGATTGTTTTCCCTTTTACTGCACGGACTTGCGCCATTTGATTCCATTCTTTAGAAAACCTTTGATAGCGCTCTACAATAGGATTTTGTTCTGCAAAGCGTTTCCCACATGTGCATCTATATCTTCGTTTTCTATAAAATAAAATTGTTTTTCTTTCTGAGAATTTTAGATGTTTAATTTTCGTTAAACGGTAATCATGTATATGTGAAGTCAATTTTCCACATTCAGGGCATTTATGCGGTTTAATAGGCATTTCAAAGTGAATGATATATTGACCTTCTATTTCTTGAGCTTTTAAAATTGTTACTTCTTCAAATCCCGGTAATATTATGTTAGAATTCATGTAACACGTAACTCCTATCTTAACTTTTGTTTTGGTAACTTTAGTATAAGATATTTGGAGCTTACGTGTATTTTTTTACCCTAAATTGTTTGACAACCCCAACAATTAGTATAGAACCGAATTTCTTAATGAAAACGCAAAAAAACACCTAATCATCATCACTGACAATTAGGTGTTTCGAGTATTAGATTATAAAACTTTCTCTAAGAAGTCTCTTGCACGTTGTGTTGATGGGTTTTTGAAGAATTCTTGAGGAGCTGCATCTTCGATTAAATGGCCTCCATCTAAGAAGAATACACGGTCCGCTACTTCACGGGCAAAGCCCATTTCATGTGTAACGATTAGCATCGTCATACCTGTTTTTGTTAATGATTTCATAACATCTAGAACTTCTTTAACCATTTCTGGGTCAAGTGCTGATGTTGGTTCATCAAATAACATAATATTTGGTTCCATTGCTAACGCTCTTGCGATGGCAACACGTTGTTTTTGACCACCTGATAGACGGTTTGGATATTCGTCTTTTTTATCAAATAAGCCAACTTGTTTTAACAGTTCTCCACCACGTTTTTCAGCTTCAGCTTTAGATAATTTACTTACTTTCATAGGAGCATATGTCAAGTTTTCCATCACGGTTTTATGCGGGAACAAATGGAAGTGTTGAAAAACCATACCGACTTTTTCGCGAACTTTCATCAAATTCGTTTTTTTCTCCGTGATATCTTGTCCGTTAATAATTATCTTACCGCTCGTTGGCATTTCTAGTAAGTTGATACATCTTAAAAAGGTAGATTTACCAGAACCAGAAGGACCAATGATTGCAATAACTTCGCCATCTTGAATTGTTGTTGAAATGCCTTTTAGCACATCGTTTTTGCCGTACGACTTGTGCAAATCTTGTACATTAATCACTGACTCTCATCCTTTTCTCAACTAATTTACCAGCATAAGATAAAATTAGTACGATAATATAGTAGATTACCCCTGCAATTAGCAATGGTTCTATATAGTGGAATGTTGCACCACCGACAATGTAGGCACGACGCATGACATCAAGTGCACCGATTACTGTTACAATTGCAGACTCTTTTGTTAATGAAATAAATTCATTCATAAGAGCTGGAATAATATTTTTTAATGCTTGTGGTAAGATAATATCTTTCATCATGCTAGCATAAGAGACACCTAGAGCTTGAGCTGCTTCGCTTTGCCCTTTATCAACTGCCATGATACCACCACGGATAATTTCTGAGATATAAGCTGCTGAATTTAATGAGAATGCTAGAATTGCAGCAGGCATAGGTTGAATATCAACATTTGGGAACATTTGTGGAATTCCCATGTAAATAATGATTAATTGTAAAACAAGTGGTGTACCACGGAATACGGAAGTATAAAAGTCAGCTAGCCATTTAAGTGGCTTAATGCCACTTAATTTGACTAGTGATAGTAAAACTCCAAGAATAAAACCGAGGACACACGCAATTGCAGCAATTTCTAATGTAACGACGATCCCTTTAAGAATATAGGGAATCGAAGGTATAATTGGCGTGAAATCCAAATTCATTTATAGAACCTCTTTCCCTTATTAATCGACTTTGAACCATTTAGCTTTCATTTTATCAATTTCTCCAGCGTCATCTAATTCTTTAACAGCTTTGTTGAATTCGTCAACTAATTTACTGTCTTTAGAGAAAGCAGCTGCTTTCTTTTGATTTTCAACGCCTTCAATGTTTGAGTATTTTAAATCATTATTTTGTTTCACATAGTTTTTAGCGACGATATCTTCAAGGACAATTGCATCAAGTCGACCAAGTTTTACTTCTTGGATTAGCTCAGGTACACGGTCACGAGTTTCAACTTTTACGCCATTCACTTTATCTTTAATAGCATTAGCTGTGTCTTCTTCAATAGAAGATACTTGAGCGCCAATTTTTTTACCTTTTAAATCGTCAATGCTTTTAAAAGTTGTGTCTTTTTTAGTAATGATAAAATCTTGTGTATCATAGTAAGAATCAGTAAAGTCTACTACTTTTGCACGTTCTTCGTTTGGTGTAATACCAGCCATTGCAAAGTCTATTTTTTTAGCTTGTACTGCTGGGATTAAACTGTTGAATTCCATATCTTGAATTTTTAGTTGGTATCCCATTTTCTTTGTGACTGCATTTGCTAAGTCTACATCAAAACCAATAATTTCATCTGATTTAGCAGAATCAATGTATTCAAATGGGGCAAAGTCTGCTGATGTTCCCATTACTAATACTTTTTTGTTTTGATTATCATTGTTATCTGTTGCAGTTTTATCAGAATTAGATCCACATCCAGCTAGTGAAAGTGATAATACAGCTGCTGCTGCAAATAACCATTTCTTTTTCATGTTGAAAAACTCCATTCTATTGTTGTTATATATATTCTTTCATTTGAGTGTTTTAAGTATCTGATTTTCATACGGGTATACTACAAATAATGAATATATATTAATTTAGTTTTATAAATATAATAACATAAATATTTTAAAACTAAAGTCCTTTTCATAATAATGTGCAATTTTTTTTGATTTATGTTTCACAAAAGTATAATTTATGTCGAAAAAATATCGTCTTTTATGAGATTTTTGTCGCATTTTCTTATTCCTCGGGTAATATTTTTAAAATATTTCCTGTACTTTTATCTCTTTTTATAGGTTAATACTTACATCTAAAGTAATGCTAGTCCCATCGTTTACGCAATTTATACTGTGCTAGCAAACATACCTCAATTATAAATAAACTGACAACAATATAATTTCCACCCTCAATAACAATTGTTCTTGCATTTCCCAATAAACTTATTGCCGGTAAATGAATGGTAAAGTTTACATACATACCAAAAGTAAAATTCCGAACCCATTGAGTTGGATGATAAATGAACAGAGCGTCCTTTATACCAAATTGTTGAATACGAAAAATACTGCGGACTCCTTCTATACTTTCTACAATGCAAAATACGACCGTCACGATTACCCAATAATAAATGAGCCATTTCTCTAAAAAACTAAATGTAACGATTAACGCTAATCCAGTAATTGATAATGCACCATGTATCGTGCAATTAGTCGTTTTCCAATTTAATATTGCAGTCTTTAGCGTATTTTTCATCAAATAGAGACTGCGCCCGATCAATGTCAAACTAATGATATAAAATATGGCACCAACAACGATCAATAAGAACGCAAATTCAATAGGAAATTCCGCTTTGAATATTGTTTCTCCACCTATTACTAAAGATTGCGTTGATACACATGATAAAATGATCACGCCATTTAATTTTTCTATAAATTTTGGTTTTCTTATATAAATTGAATAATTCCGTATAATAATTCCTAAATAAAACAACCAAATTAGAAAATCGATGATATAAAGTCCAATGCTTACAGTCGTTAAATGTGGAAAATGATAAGTTATATTCAATATGATGACGGATGTTGCTGCAACCCAAGTTCCTATTGTGAAACTGTTAATCGGATCTTTTAGATGATTGTTATAAAAAGTCCCCTTTTTTATATCCATTAATAATAACGAAATAATACATCCATAAGCACCAAATAATAGTATTGCCAATAAAGTTTCAATTCGCTCATTATAAAAAGCGAATTTTTGAATTAAACCAATCTGCATAATTCCAAATGCCATTATGATTGCACCTGAATTTGTTGGAATTGAATGAACTCCTTTACGTATAAAAAGTTGTATCAATATCC
Organism: Rummeliibacillus sp. TYF005; assembly: GCF_003844195.1. Lineage (NCBI taxonomy): Bacteria > Bacillati > Bacillota > Bacilli > Caryophanales > Caryophanaceae > Rummeliibacillus > Rummeliibacillus sp. TYF005. The sequence goes on along the minus strand of NZ_ML122541.1, from coordinate 85,305 downwards.
AGATATACAGAATGAAAAAAACGAAATAATACATTTAAACACGACCTTTTAAAAGTTACATCATTCATTATAGCGAAATATAATCATTTGTTAATCAGAAATTAAATATGCATAAAAAAACCCCTATTTCTCAATGTATTTCACATTAAGAAATAGGGGTTTGGGATTGTTACCTTCAGAATTATTTTACTTTAAACCATTTAGCTTTCAATTCGTCAACTTTTCCTTCTTTCGTAAGTTCATCCAATGCTTTGTTAAATTCAGCAGTTAACTTACTGTTTTCTGGGAATGCAGCTGCTTTTGATTGGTCTTCTTGGTTTTCAATCACATAGTAACCAAGTTCCTTATTTTGTTTCAAGTAGTTTTCAGCAACAATATCTTCTGTTACTAATGCATCGATACGACCTAATTTAACTTCTTGTATTAATTCTGGGACACGGTCACGACTTTCAAGTTTCACGCCTTTAATCTCTTTAGCTAATGATTTAGCTAAATCTTCTTGGATAGAAGAAGTTTGTGCGCCAATTTTTTTCCCTACTAAATCGGCATCTGATTTGATACCACTATCCTTTTTGACAACCATGTACTCTTTTGTATCGTAGTAAGATTTAGAGAAATCAACTACTTTATCACGATCTTTATTAGGTGTCATACCAGCTAATACGAAGTCCACTTTATCAGCTTGTAATGCCGGGATTAAACTATTAAATTCCATATCTTTTACTTGTAATTTATAACCCATTTTTTTAGTTGCTGCTTTGGCAAGGTCAATATCAAAACCGATAATATCGTCAGATACTTTTGCATCAATGTATTCAAATGGTGCATAATCTGCTGCTGTACCCATTACTAATACTTTTTCTTCTTTTGTATTATCTGCTGATTTGTCGGAACTGTTTGAACCACATCCTGCTAATGATAGTGATAATACTGCTGCTGCTGCGAATAACCATTTTTTCTTCATTTTCATGTTAAAAACTCCCTTATTTCAATTCTTCTTTGTATTTTTGTATAGCTTTATCTAACATTGTTAGTCCATCATCAATTTGTTCTTTTGTAACAGTAAGTGGTGGAATCATTCGGATTACTTCCCCTTCGTTCCCGCAAAGGTAGAAAAGCACCCCTTCTTCTAATGCTAAATCTAGGATTCTTTTTAAAGCTTTTCCGTCTCCAAGTCCAGTTTCTGGATCAATGACGTCAATTCCTATCATTAAACCTGTTGCACGAACTTCTCCGATACAATCGTATTTATCTTGGATTTTCTTAAGTTGTTCAACCGCATATGCTCCAACTTCTTTAGAGTTTTCAACAAGATGTTCTTCTTTGAAAACTTCGAGTGTAGTAAGTGCTACTGAACAAGCAATTGGATTTCCTCCAAATGTAGTACCATGAGAACCGATTGGCCATTTTTTCATTAGTTTGTGACTTGCGACTGTTGCGCTTAGTGGTAGACCTGAGGCAATACCTTTTGCGATAGCCATAATATCTGGTGTTACGCTAAATGTTTGGGCTGCAAACCATTCACCAGTTCGTCCAAAACCTGTTTGCACTTCATCGAAAATCAATAATATTCCATGTTGATCACATATTTCACGGATTTTTTGTAACCATTCTTTTGGTGGAATTACATAACCACCTTCACCAAGAACAGGTTCTACAATTACCGCTGCCACTTCTTCTGGTGTTACTTGATGTTTGAACAATTGGTTAAAATCGTGTTCTAGCTTGTCCACTACATATTGAATTGGGTCTTGACCCATTGGTGCTTCTTTCACATTTGCATATGGTATTTGATAAGACAGATGTGATGGTTGCATAAATTTACGATATTTTGCTTTCGAAGTGGTTACACCAAGTGCACCCATTGAGCGTCCGTGGAAACAACCTGTAAAGGAAATCACATATGGACGTTGCGTTGTGAATTTAGCAAGTTTTAAAGCACCTTCAACGGCTTCCGTTCCACTATTTCCATAAAAGAAACAATCTAAATCTCCTGGAAGAATTTCACCAAGTTGTTTGGAAAGTTCTAAAATTGATTCATACATGATGACCCCAGATGGTCCATGGATCAATTGATCAGCAGCGTCTTTAATGCTTTGCACGATCTTAGGATGACGGTGTCCTGTATTAGCAACTGCAATTCCTGATGTAAAGTCTAAATATTTTTTACCGTCTGCCCCGTAGTAGTAACAACCTTCCTCTTTTACTACAGGTAAATTTGGGTGATCTTTAGCCATACTTGGTGCTAAATAATTCCCCATATTGTCATATAAATCGAGCCAACTTTCCATCGTAATTCCTCCAATAATTTTTTGAAAATAATTAATTTAATATTTATACATATATTATCATAAATATTAAAAAGGTAAATAGGTTTTTAAAAATAAATATATAAATTTCTTTGTTTTTTATAATTTTTAGGTATTTATATACCTTATTTTTCACTAAATAGAAATATTTAGTTTAAATAAAGTGTGGATATTTGACACTTCCGAATACTTTCTATATTAAACACATATTCATTGTGAATTTTTATACAAAAAAACAGGATTGCTGATAATCTCAACAGTCCTGTCTTGTGAATTTTTCTTTGAAATTAAAATAAAAGTTACACATTATTTGTTTATTTCCCTACAGTGAGTAACATTTCACGGATTGTTTTACATGCAACTGCAGTGGAAGCGCCAGATGGATCATAGGATGGTGATAGTTCAACAACATCGGCTGCAACGATATTGTTTAGTTTTTGCAATTGCTGAATTGCGTTTAATAATTCGTTATACGTAATCCCCCCTGGTTCTGGTGTTCCTGTACCAGGAAATGTTCCAGGATCAAGTACATCTAAATCAATTGTTATATATATAGGAAGATTCTCTAATTTTTCTACAATTTTTCCCAATGTATCAATTGTAAATCGCTCCATATAAGTATGCTCTTTCGCCCATTCGAATTCTTCTTTTAGCCCTGAACGGATACCAAACTGAAAGATTCGTCCATCCCCTAGGAACTCATGACAACGTCGAATAATTGAGGCGTGAGATAACTTTTCACCCATATAGTCTTGACGTAAATCAGTATGTGCATCTATATGAATTACATGTAAATCTGGATACTTTTCATAGACTGCTTGAATGGTTGGATAACTTACTAAATGTTCTCCTCCAACCATGACGAATTTTTTGTCATCCGCAACAATTGAACGTGTATAAGATAAAATTGCATCCATTGTTTTTTGTGTATTTCCGAGCGGAAGTTCTACATCTCCACTATCATAAATCGCCATATCTTCTAAATCTCGATCAAGATATGGAGAATATGTTTCTAAACCATATGAGTCTGGTCGAATTGCTTGCATGGCAAAACGTGTGCCTGGTCTAAAACTTGTCGTACCATCAAACGGAATACCGAAAAGTACAAGGTCTGATTCTTCATACTGATTGTCGCATCCTATGAATGTTGAAACATTTAATGATTTATGTTGCATTTATAATTTACTCCTTCATTTGCTTGATGGTATTCTTCTACTTTTCTTATTCTTTTACTACAGTTATATGATGTTCAAGTGCGGATTCCGTCAAAACATTTCCAAAAGTCTGAGAATAATAATGATACTGCTGAATGACATCCTCAGATATCAATTCCCCAGGAATAACAAGCGGAATGCCTGGAGGATAAATCATTAACAAATCAGCACTTATTTTACCAAGCGCCCTATCAATAGGCATTAGTTCATGCTCAGCATAATGGGCTTCTCTTGGACTTAACAATAGTATATTGGCATGTGTTGGCGTGACACTTGTAGAATAGATAGGTGTTTTTCTGTTATATAGTCGCTCTATCTCTCGCAAAGCCCATACTAATTTTTTTAAAGAATTTTCATCATCTGCTGTTGTGATGACTGCCATAACGACATATCCTTCAGCAAGTTCCATTTGAATCTTGTATTTTTCTTTTAATAATGTGTAAACCTCAAAACCAGTTAATCCACTATCATTGACACGTATAACAAGTTTCGTCCAATCATAGGACTGCATATTATGCTTTCTCACAAAATCTTTTTTTAGTACTTCAAAACAAGTATGCTCTTCAATTTCGTAAATTGTTTTCTCAACTAGTGGTTTTAATGCTTGATAGCGTTCATATCCATAAAGTGCAAGTTCATGTCTTGCAACATCTAAAGAACTCATAAGCAAATAATTCGCACTAGTTGTTTGGATCATGTTCAATGTTTTTTGCATAGTTTTCGCTGAAATACGCCCTTCATTTAAAAGCAAAATTGAACTTTGGGTTAATGAACCACCTGTTTTATGCATACTCATGGTGACGATATCAGCACCAGCAGTGATTGGATCTATTAGCTCCGGCATAAATGGTAAATGTGCCCCGTGTGCACTATCTACGATAACAGCTATATTGCGATCGTGTGCTAACTTGCAAATTGTTCGTAATTCGTTCATGGAGCCAAAATAGGTTGGATATGTAACTAAAATTGCTTTTGCCTCCGGATATGCAGAAAGTGTTTTTATGACATTTTTAACTGAAATGCCATGTGAAATGCCGAAATGTACATCCACTTCAGGTTCGATAAATACAGGTTTAGCCCCACTCAATATTAAGCCATTCATAACTGATTTATGACAATTTCGCGGTACGATTAATACATCATCTGGTTTACAAGTAGCTAATATCATCGCCAATATCCCTGATGTTGTACCATTTACTAAAAAGTATGCGTGGTCTGCACCGAAAGCATCTGCCGCAAGTTGTTGTGCTTCTTTTATGACTGATTGTGGATGGCTAAGAAGATCTAACTCTTTCATAGAGTTGACATCCATTTTCATCGTCATTTCACCAAGTATATTTTTTAAAGGACTAGCCTGTGCGCCCATTTTGTGTCCTGGAACATCAAAAGGTATTGTATTTCTATTGGCATAATGGACAAGCGCATCAAATAATGGCATTTTTTCTTGATCTTTCGGTAACTCACTCATACGTAGCTGTTCTTGGATGCTGTTCATTATTCAATACCCTCCTCAAATGATTTTTGAAGTAATCTTGAATAATGTACATTCGTTAGCTTTTTTATAGAATAATGCAATTTTTGAGTAGACCCTTTTTCAATAAAATGATTCCTTGGTAAATTAAAAACAGTCAATATTTATCACTCCTACTAAAAAATGTCATTTTTAGCATAGAAAAAAGCTCTCCAACCATTAGAAGGAAAGCTTCGATATAATATCAACTGCTTATCCTCTTATCGTTCACAAAACTTTGTACATTTTGCGCTCAGGTTGAGCCCCAACGTCTGATAAAATAATCAGACAGGTTTGCCACCGTATCCTAGACCCCTCGTCTCAACGGTTACTAATAAGAGCAACTTTATTTATGCTGAAGCTAATATTAATGGAATTTATACAAACTGTCAAACCCTTTTTATAAAAATTTCAAAAATTCTATTATTAATTATTTTATTTTTTCGCAATTTTTTAGAAACCTCTAAAACTGTATTATAAATATTCTGTTTGATGTTTCAATATATAACATCCCACGTTTTTAATGTAAAATCATCTTTTAAAATAATACAGTATAAATCATCTTTCAATCTCTGTACTATATGCAAGAAAGTGTTAAAAGTTTTCTTGAATAAATTACAAAAAGATGCAAATTCAATGGCACTGAATCTGCATCTTTTTAGATTTATAACTTTATATAATTGGACAAATAATCCATTTCATAAAATTTGTAAGAAATTTTTTTATTCCATCAAATATTGTACTTGATCTGCATAGGTTAAGTCAGATGGATTCCATTTTCTTAATTGGCAATCGACAACTGTATAAGGAATGCCCATTTTTTGAATAAATTCAGCAAATTTTTCATCTAACCATGGCGGAGTCCAAGCTCCAGAACGGCAAATATGAATTGCTGAAATCTTCTCCTTAGGATGTAAATCATTTAGCTTTGGATATTCGATATGAAAGCGCTTATTCATTTGTTTAAAGTACTCAGGTTTTTCAGCAGTGTACGGTCCATAAACAATATGTGCCTCATCTACTTCATTGTTTTTTAACAATTTTCCGAGCCAGTTTGCGCAATTTAGTTCAAAATCAAGTGATGGTAATCCTCCGTAGCCCAAATCTGAATGAGCATCGAAAAGGTAAACATCATCACAGTTAAACTCATGCGCGATTTTATAAGATAGTGCATGTGAGTCCGATACATATACATGTATATGAGAGTCGAACTCAAAAATTTCTTTCATCTCGCGCCAAAAGTTGTCAACCTCATTAGAAAGCTCATATCGTTCTTGAATGTCTTTACCTTGTGCTTTCAATTGAAAGTAACGCTTATACCATAAATCGTTTATTGTTCTTTCATTTTCAATACATGATGAACCGTTTTGATTGTCTAAAGAAATAAAATAATCCCAATCTATTGATAATAAACTGTTTCCCATTATGACCACCTCTATTAAGTTAAATCACAGTTTATCTTAAAGTGTTCATAACATAATTGTAGTTCTGCATAAATTTTATGTCAATTTATCCATTTACTATCGAAACAGAGGAAAACAAAACAGATGACCTAAATCTTTTTAGATCATCTGTTTATAATATGAAATGGGTATAAATTTTTAGATTAAGTAGGATGGGATTAGTCGTTGATGGTAATTTTATGTTCATAAAGCTCTCCTGGGAATTCAATGGATAGGAACGATAACAATGATCGGCTTAAATCACGTGGAATGCAAAAGTGGACATTATTGATATGGATATGTCTTCCCAGCTTATAAATACTTTCATAAAGAGAATCTTTAGAATGATGGTCTACCTGTTGCCCCATCTTAGAAACAGACTCCACAACATAATGCATATTATCCTTATAGATGTTGAGTTTTAACAAAGAACCACTTCCTTTTCAAATTTTCTATTTAAATTAAATTAAATAGTAATTATATTATATCATAAAGCAGCATAATTATGACACAAATAAGATTTTTGCATTATAACGTTCAAAATTAATTTGAAAGTAATCCTACAACTTTTACTTATAGGTATATCCAAATAAAGCAGGGAATCCCACCTTTAGCTTTTTAAAACATAGTAAGAAAAATTAAATCTACAGATACAAAGAGTACAAATCCACCATACTGGTTTGTACTTTTACTTTTGGCTATAATCGCGCATATCGTTCATAGACATCCTGCAAATTTTCACAACCAATTTTTTTGGCCTTTTCAATATAGAGACTCCAAAGTTCAGCCGTTAAGCGAGCGTCACCTAATGCATGGTGACGATTCATGATTGGAATATCATTATATGCACAAAAATCTTCTAGTTTAATCATATTTAGGTCACGCTCCACTATTTTAAACAAAAATGCTGTATCAACAATTCTATATTTAAAAGGTGTTCTAAAATAATGATTGCTTGCATATTTCATAAAACTTCTTTCATGATTCGCATGGTGAGCAACTAGTGTAGAATCTTTTACAAATTCGAGGAATTCAAGTAATACATTAGAAGCTGGAGGAGCAGCTTTAATGGCTTCGTCTGTAATTCCCGTTAGTTTCACGATTTCAGGTGGAATTTCTTTTTCTGTATACATGAGTGAATAGTATGTTTCATCTAGGAGAATTTGCGATCCATTCATCTTTACTGCACCGATGGATAATATTTCATCTCCCTTTTCGGGATAAAAGCCTGTTGTTTCGATATCGAAAACAACTACCTTTAGTTCAGTTAAAGGGATTCCTAACGCTTCTTCTGGCTGTATTTCTTTTTGCAATCCTCTTAAAAAGGCAATTTGTTGAGCGTTTTGCACTTCCCCTAATCCACCTGTATTACGTTTTCCTTGTATAGATCTTAGTAATTGCTGAAATGGTTCAAAAACCATATTTAACACCCTTTTTCAATAAGTTCGATTACTTCATCATGAATTCGAATTCCCGTTTTAAGAATTTGTTTAATCTGTTTTTTCTCCGCTTTACTAAGTCCTGCAATTTTTAGATAGTGCGTATCAAAATAATCATCGACTTTAAATAGTGAGAGTCGATACTTTAAAAGAAGTTCAAAATTGTCATTGCAGTTTCTTAATAAATTAGTATACTTTTCTTTTTTTACTAGTTCGGAAATACGTGATAATGTTGAAGTTTCGTAAATGCCTTCTTTAATCGCCAATATTCGAATGGCATTAACGTATGGTACAAAGGCAGAGTACTTTAAATCTATGCACCCTTGATATGGACCGTAACGTTCTACTAATATTTGCCCCAAAGGTCCAATTGTATTTTTTAGATGCATAATATTTGCCATAAACCGTTTTAAAAGATTAGGTTGTTCTAATTGATATTTGTAAACAACATTTTTCAACTGATTAATATATAGTGTTTCACCTACAAGAACTCTAGCATCATAAAAGATTTGCAAATACCGAATAGCTTCCCAACTTTCTGATTCCATCCATGTTAGTAATTGTTCTTTCCAACTTTTCAAAGATTTACACCAAAGCGGGTTTGAACTCATGATATAGCCTTTACAATACGGATAGCCAACCAACGCAAGACCATCTGAAAGTTCTTCTCCAAGAGCTTTAAAATAGGTATGACATTCTTCAGTATCTTCCACATAAATCATACCGTGATCTTGATCACTGATAAAACCTTGTTCGAGCCTTCCCCCACTTCCAGTTATAAACCACGAAAAAGCACAAGGCGGCAATCCCTTTTTTAAATTGACGATTGCCACCTCTAATACTTTTCTCATAATCTGATCATGAAAAGCGTTCAGACCAGAAAGATCTTCCTTGTATTTAGAAATATTTTGTTCTTTCCAAATCTTAATCGATTTGTATGTTAACACCCCAGTGTCCAACAATAGCACTTCCTTTTGGCGAGTAGCCTACCTATTAGGCTTTTTACTTATGAACTTACATGAGTTTTACTAGCAACAACATTTGCTTCTTTTGCTAATTTATCCATTTGTTCTGGATAGCCATAGCTACCATGTTCACTAATATCTAACCCCATGATTTCTTCTTCTTCAGATACACGAATTCCTCCCATAACTTTCTTCATAACCCAAAGAATAGCGAATGAAACGACAAATGCGTAGATTCCAGAAACTGCTACACCCATAAATTGAACACCTAGTTGGTCAAAACCACCGCCGTAGAACAGTCCTGGTTTACCAACTGAAGCAAGTTCTTTTGTCGCAAAGAATCCTGTTGATAATGTACCCCAGATACCAGGAATACCATGAACTGAAACAGCGAAAATTGGATCGTCGATTTTTCTTTTTTCTAAGAAACGAGCACCATAGAATGTTAAAATACCAGCAACAAAACCAATTACGACTGAAGCCCATACATCAACAAATGCACATGACGCTGTAATTGCAACTAATCCTGCTAATGCACCATTTAAAATCGTTGGAATATCAGGTTTACCTAATACAAACCAAGAGATTAAAGTTGCTGCTACCGCACCTGCTCCTGCAGCTAAGTTCGTGTTAAGAGCTACAAATCCGAAGAATGCACCATCTACTGATACAGTACTACCAGCGTTAAATCCAAACCAACCTACCCAAAGAATTAGAACTGCTAATGCAGTATATACTTGGTTATGACCTGCAATGTTATTTGAAGAACCATCTTTGTTGAATTTACCAATACGTGGTTTTAATAAAATTGTTGCAGCAAGAGCCGCCATTGCACCTGTTAAGTGAACTACTGTAGAACCGGCAAAATCTTGTTTACCGTGTTCTGCTAACCAACCGCCACCCCAGATCCAGTGAGCAATAACGGGATAAACTAAAATTCCAAAAAGAATGGTAAAGACTACATAAGCTGAAAACTTCGCACGTTCTGCAAATCCACCAAGAGCTATTGTTACGGAAATAGCTGCAAATGCTAATTGGAATACGAAGAATACTGTTGTAGCAAGACCTCCTTCTTCTGGTTCAGCTAAATCACCTGAGTAGAAAAAGTCTGTCATACCTACTAAGAAGTTCGCGTTACCGCCAAATATTAAACCGTAACTGAGTGCCCAAAATACTATTGACGCCAAACCAAAAGTGAAAATTGTTTTACCAGCTACGTGCCCCGCATTTTTCATTCTTGTGGAACCGGCTTCTAATAATATAAATCCACCAATCATAAAAATAACTAAAATTGCCGCTACCATCGTCCACAAGCTATTCATCAGATACATTGCATCCATGAACATCAACTCCATTTCTTATGTTATTTTTATAAACAAATGCATGTTAGGTTTTATAACATGTTTGCTATTAATCTTAATTTTACACATAAATGATTAATAGTCAATACAATTTTCTGAATTTTTTAAAATAATGTAATGTTTTCTAACGCAATATTGCATAAAACGCTTTCATTATAAATTTTCAATATTTTGTATTTTATCTTTGCCATTCGCCTCAAATTTTGAATATATCTTTAAAGGTTTAGTGAATCGATAGTCATCTTATTATATATTTTAGAAGAAGACTAACTCTCTTTTTTCCTCATTAGAAGTCACATCTTTACGTTGGAATCAAAAGCACCTATTAGTTAAATAGGTGCTTTATAACATATTGCTGACAATCCGTACGCTTTTTTTATTTCACAATTACACTTTTCAAATCATCTGCTTCAGTAGGATGCGGCTTGTAATTTTCCACGTTACTTCTTGCACCTACTATAGGCGTTGAATGAACCAGCGGTAAAACAGGCACAATTTCACGTAAACGATTTTGTATTTCTCCATAAATTTCTTCTCGTTTCGTTTCATCTGTCGTAGAACGTGCTTCTGCTAACCAGTTTTGTATCTTCACATCATTTAGTTGGGAATTATTCAAAGATCCTGATTCATCAAAGAATAAGGATAGCAAATTATCCGGATCCCCATTATCACTTGTACCTCCAAGTAAAAATAACTGTGCTTCACCTTTTCTCGTTTTTTCTAAATAAGTTGCCCATTCATACGTAACAATCTTTGTTTTCATCCCAATAGTTTCTAAATTCTTTTGGATTGCTTCTGCAACTTTTTGTCCATCAGGCATGTATGGACGTGGTACCGGCATTGCCCATAATTCTACTACTTTACCGTCATACGAAGATTCTTTTAATAATCCTTTTGCCTTCTCTACATCGAAAGTATATGGCTCTGTATTTTCGTTATAGCCAAGAGAAGTCGGTTGTAAGGGGTTTTTTGCTTCTGTCGCTAATCCCTCAAAAAAGCTACTTACAATTGCTTGACGATCAATTGCTAAACTAACAGCTTGCCTTATTTTTGAATCATTAAGCGGTTTTTGAGTCATCGTCATTCCTAAATACCCCACATTAAACGAAGGCCTTTTTAGTAATTGTAGATTTGAATCTTCTTCAATACGCTTATGATCACTTGGACTTAAGCCATCTGCAATATCAATTTCACCTGTTACCAAACTATTTAATCTAGCAGCGTTGTCTGGCAATGTACGGTAGATTAACTTTGTCACTTTTGGATATCCATTTTGCCAGTAATCTTCATTCTTTGTAAGTTCAATTGAATCATTTCGCTTCCAACTTTTAAATTTAAATGGTCCAGTTCCAACAGGATTTTCACCGAATTTATCTCCTTCTTTTTCAATAGCCGATGGACTTGCAATTGAAAATGCTGTCATTGCCAAATTATTTAATAATGCTGCAGAAGGTTTTTTTAACTTTATTTCGAAGGTATGTTCATCTAATGCTTTCACCGTATCAATAATATGGTTTTTATCATCTACAAAACCCCCAAACATATCACCGTAATATGGAAATTGATCAACAGTGCCATTCATCCAACGCTCAAAGTTTTTGACAACTGCTTCTGCATTAAAAACTGTTCCGTCGTGAAATTTAACACCTTCTTGCAGGGTGAATGTATAGGTCAACTGATCTTCAGATATTTCCCATTCTTTCGCTAAGCTTGGTTTAATCGATGTATCATCTTCCCCAAATTGTACGAGCGTTTCATAAATATTACGAGCTACCTTAAACGATTCACCGTCTGTAATCGTAATTGGATCAAGAGAAACTGAATCGGTGCCCCGGCCATAAACAAGAGAACTTTCTTTCGAATCTGCGCCTTTGTTTCCGGTATCTTTATTCCCACAAGCACTCAAAACAATAACCCCTAACACCATAAAAATGTACAATAACACTTTCTTCATACTATTCCCCCTTTTAAAATACTGAAATTTCAGAATATAATATCTATTATACATAATAGAATTATAGATAGAAATCTCTAAACCAAAAAAGCAGCTATTAGGCAGCTGCTTTTTGTCCTGTTTCTATTTGAATTTTATCTTTCTTCATTTTCCATAAATAATATAAAGTTATCAAAAGACTACAAGCTCCAAAACACATTACCATATTTTCAAGTCCTATGAGATCTAATAATGCACCTGTTGACAATAAAACGATTTGAAATGAAGTGCGATCTAACATATTGCGAAAAGAGAAGAAACGACCATGAAACTCTTTTGGCACTTGTTGTTGGAATATCGTCATGACAGTTGGGTAGAAACACCCTACTGAGAAACCTACTAAACCAAATGTTATAAGGGATAAAATAGGAAGATGCGCGAAATGCAGCAATAATTCAGCGGCTCCAACGATAAACAATGCAAAGAATAATATGTGATTTGTTTTCCACTTTAAACCGATATATTTAATAACAAACGATCCAATCATAAAACAAACCCCTTCGACTGTATAAATAAGCCCTTTAATCGAAGATGAATCTTGAATTTCACTAATAGAAATAACGAGTAAATTAAATGACCCTAAAAATAAAACAGGGATAAAAGACAAAATAAGTGTATATTTAATGCCCGGATCACGTTTTAATAATGGGAATACTTCTTTAAAATTACGTTTAGCATCCTTCTTAGCCGTTTTTTGAAGACTTTCTTGCGTGTTGGGTAGTTTCAGCATAAAAGTAAATAACAACATGACAGAATACGCTACCATCGATATTACGTACAGTGCACTAAGTGGTGCATATACAAGAACTAAGCCTGCAAGTGCAGTACCTGCTACCCTTGCAATTGTTGAGATATTCATATCCCAGCCGTTAAGTTGCAATAAATCTTTTTCCTCTACAATAAGCGGTAAACACGCTTGTAAGGCTGGAAAATAAAATGCAACTGCAATTTGTATAGTGATTAGAAAAATAACCATCCACATAATAGAATCTGTTGCTAACGCTATAAACATAAACACTATACTTACTATACGGGCAGCACTTGAATAAATCATTACTGTTTTTTTGTTAGATTGATCAATAATTCTTCCTGCCATTGGCCCTACTAAAATCCCTGCAAATAATCCACTTGCTAAAATAAGAGATTTCATAAAATCAGACGGTACTTTTTCCTGCATAAATTCTAAGTTTCCAATGATTCCTGCCCATAATCCTAAACCTGCAATCAACTCACCGCTCAAAATAATCCAAACATTGCGATTTTTCAGCATACTTTCACCTCCAAAAAAGAAAGGAACTGATACCAGTTCCTTTCATAACTCATAATGATATTGTAACTTAAATCGAATATTTAGACTACCTAATGTTTTTATGATTTTTTTGCATCAATCGCAGGAAGTTTTTGAACGTGAATAATTTCGCCGTCTGTATCAACATCCACTGCATAGGAACCATTTGAAAATCTGTCGGCCAATCGATAGTGACCTTCTCGAAGTTCTTCTTGAATTCCTTTTTCAGTAGTAAGTTGAATTCCTTCCCCTTCTTCAACATAAACAACAGCACAAACTCTATGTGGATTTTTCTTTAATTCACGTAAAGTAAGAACGCCTCGTAATGCGCGATTACCTGTTTCTACTTCATCTAATGCCATCTTCTTCACTGCTCCGCGTTGAGTCACAATCATTACTTTTCCTTTGTGATGTTCAGGGATAGCATTAGCCGCTTGAATATAATCATCATCTTTTAAATTCATCGCTTTAACACCAGCAGTTTTAATGCCAGTAACTTGTACTTCGTCTAATTTGAAACGAATAGCATAACTACAATAAGTTGTTAGATAAACTTCAATTGTTGGTTCTACGATGTCAGCAAAAATAACTAAATCGTCTTTCTTAACCTTCATCATTTTCAATGGTTTTGTATATCTTTGGACAAAGAAATCAGCTAATGCTGTGCGCTTAATTTGCCCATTTTTTGTAATTGTTAGAACGTATTGATCTGCTTTAAAGTCTGTTACACCACATGCATTGATAATATTTTCATCTGCATCAAGTGGCACAATACTAGAAATATGCTGTCCTAGGTCTTTCCAACGAATGTCTGGTAACTCATGCACCGGTTGGAAAATATAATGCCCTTTATCAGTGAATAACAATATGTGTTGTTGTGTATTTAACGTAGATTCATATAATAAATAATCTGATTCCTTCATGGCAATGTCCTTACCATTTGAAGCATTATACGAGCGGATACTTGTACGTTTGATATAACCATCTTGCGTAACTGTAACGACTACTTCTTCACTTGGAATAAGGGCTTCCATATCTAACTTGATATCTTCAATTTCTTCTTGAATAATTGAACGTCTAGGTTCAGCAAATCTTTTCTTAATATCTTGCAATTCTTTTTGAAGTACTTTTACTAATTTTGCATCACTATCTAAAATGCTTTGTAATTCAAGTACTTTCTTGTTTAGTTCATCTTGTTCTTCTTGCAATTCAGTAATATCAGTATTAGTTAAGCGATACAATTGTAACGAAACGATTGCTTCGGCTTGAACTTCCGTAAAGGCAAATTTTTGTATTAAATTGTTTTTTGCGTCTTTTTTATCTTTGGAAGAACGGATGGTGGCAATAACCTCATCCAAAATCGATAATGCTTTCATCAGACCTTCAACAATATGTAAACGATCTTTTGCCTTTTTTAAGTCGAATTTCGAACGTCTAATAACTACTTCTTTTTGATGATCGATATATGCATCTAAAAGAAGTGGTAAAGTCATCATCGTTGGACGACGATTGTAAATGGCAATCATGTTGAAGTTATAAGTTACTTGAAGATCTGTGTTTTTCAATAAATATTTTAGAATTGGTGCACCGCTAATATCCTTTTTCAGTTCAACAACGATACGTAATCCTGTACGGTCAGATTCATCACGAACTTCTGCAATTCCCTCTAAACGTTTATCAAGGCGCATTTCATCCATTTTCTTAACAAGGTTAGCCTTATTCACATCGTAAGGTATTTCAGTGATAACAATTTGTTCTTTCGATCCTTTTAATTGTTCAATTTCTGTTTTAGCTCGAACAATTATTTTTCCTCTACCTGTTTCGTATGCCTTTTTAATGCCCTCGATACCTTGAATAATAGCACCAGTAGGGAAATCTGGACCTTTAATCACAGTCATTAACTCATCAATTGTTACATTTGGGTTTTTCAAACGCATTAAAACTGCATCTAATACTTCAGCTAAGTTGTGTGGAGGAATATCGGTAGCATAACCAGCAGATATCCCAGTAGAACCATTCACTAATAGATTCGGGAAACGTGATGGTAATACAGTTGGTTCCATGTCTTGGTCATCGAAGTTAGGCACTAAGTCAACTGTTTCTTTTTGAATATCACGTAACATTTCAGCAGAAATAGTAGAAAGTCTTGCCTCTGTATAACGCATTGCTGCTGGTGGGTCACCATCTAAAGAACCATTATTACCATGCATTTCGATCAGTACATGGCGTGCTTTCCAATCTTGGCTCATACGAACCATGGCTTCGTATACGGAGCTATCACCATGTGGATGATAGTTACCAATTACATTACCTACTGTTTTAGCAGATTTACGGAATGGTTTTTCATGTGTATTTCCTTCCATGAACATCGCATATAAAATACGACGTTGCACGGGTTTAAGTCCATCTCTTGCATCTGGAAGAGCACGGTCTTGAATAATATATTTACTATATCGACCGAAACGATCACCGATGACTTCTTCTAAAGGCAAGTCTTGATATTTCTCTGACTGTGTCATTTAAGCTCTTCCTCCTCTTGTTGAATAAAATCACTTTCTAAAATGTTGTTATCTTCTTCTAAACCAAAATCTACATGTGATTCAATCCATTTACGACGAGGTTCAACCTTGTCCCCCATCAATGTCGCTACGCCTTTTTCTGCGCGTTCTACATCATTAATCTTAACACGTACTAATGTACGAGTTTCTGGATTCATCGTAGTTTCCCAAAGTTGGTCGGCATTCATCTCACCAAGACCTTTATAGCGTTGTAAGATATAACCTTTACCGATTTTTTTAATGGCTTTTTGTAAGTCTTTTTCTGTCCAAGCATATTCCACAACTTCTTTTCGTCCAGTACCTTTTGATACTTTATAAAGCGGTGGTAGTGCAATATACACTTTCCCTGCTTCTACAAGCGGTCTCATGTAACGGAAGAAGAATGTTAATAATAATACTTGGATATGCGCACCATCGGTATCAGCATCGGTCATGATAATGACTTTATCGTAAGCTGAGTCTTCTACATTAAAATCAGAACCAACACCCGCACCTATTGCATGTATAATCGTTGAAATTTCTTCGTTTTTCATAATGTCTTGCAATTTAGCTTTTTCCGTATTGATAACTTTACCTCGAAGCGGCAAGATTGCTTGGAACGTACGGTCGCGTCCTTGTTTTGCAGATCCACCGGCAGAGTCACCTTCGACAAGGTACAATTCGTTCTTCGCAGCATTTTTAGATTGTGCTGGTGTTAACTTTCCAGATAAAATTGTACTTTGTTTTTTTGACTTTTTACCGTTTCGGGCATCTTCTCTTGCTTTACGTGCTGCTTCACGAACTTGTTGTGCACGAATAGCTTTGCGGACAAGTGAAGCACTTAACTCAGCATTTTCCTCTAAAATGTACATTAACTTTTGAGAAATTACAGCATCAACTGCTCCACGTGCTTCTGAAGTACCTAGTTTTCCTTTTGTTTGACCTTCAAATTGTAATAGATTTTCAGGAATACGAACGGAAATTATGGCAGATAGGCCTTCTCGAATATCTGAACCGTCTAAGTTTTTATCTTTTTCTTTTAATAGACCAATTTTTCTTGCGTAATCATTGAATACTCGAGTCATTGCTGATTTTGTACCAGTTTCGTGTGTTCCGCCATCACGAGTTCGAACATTATTGACGAATGACAAAATGGTTTCAGAATAGCCATCGTTGAATTGGAATGCAAATTCTACTTCAATATCATCCTGTGTACCTTCTACGTATTTAACCGGATGAAGAACATCTTTTTCCTCATTCAAATATGCTACAAACGCTTCTATACCATTTTCGTAATGATATACTTCATGACGTTCTGTAGCTTCTTCGATTAACTCTATTTTTAAATTTTTCAATAAGAATGCGGATTCGCGTAGTCGTTCTGCTAATGTGTCAAAATTATAATTTGTTGTAGAAAATATCATAGCATCTGGTTTGAAATGTATAAATGTACCTGTTTCTTTTGTAGAACCTATTTTCTCTAATGTTGTTACGGGCTTTCCACCATTTTCGAAACGCATACGATATTTACTTCCATCACGATGGATAATTACTTCTAACCATGATGATAATGCATTCACGACGGATGCACCTACACCATGTAATCCACCACTTGTTTTGTAGCCACCTTGTCCAAATTTCCCACCTGCATGTAATATGGTGAAAATTACTTCTGGAGTTGGTTTACCTGTTTTATGCATACCTGTTGGCATACCTCGTCCATAGTCACGTACACTAATGCTTTGATCAGCGTGTATTTTTACAATGATATGATTACCAAAACCAGCTAGTACTTCATCCACAGCATTATCGACGATTTCATACACTAGATGGTGTAAACCTCTACCATCTGTTGAACCGATATACATACCTGGACGTTTTCTAACTGCTTCTAATCCTTCTAGTACTTGAATATCATCTTCATTGTAAGACGTGATTGTCTGTTTACTTGTCAAAAAAATTCCCCCTAAACACAAACACCCGTTCTACTTCTATTCATATTAAACACAAACTTTAGAACTGTCAACTTCTTGCATTTTTATTTACATACAGCATTTATTGTATCAAACGTTGAAACGAAAAGAAAATAAGAATATTATTATAAAGAAGAAATAAAGTTGTTGTATTGTGTATTCTAGCGAATTCATGATAAACTATTAGTACATTATAATAGTACCAACTACTAAGTAAGAAGGAGTTTTTTATGATTATTTTTCTAGTTTTGGTTTTAGCCTATTTAATAGGATCTATTCCTTCTGCGCTATGGATCGGACAAATATTTTATAAAACAGATATTCGTAAACATGGCAGTGGCAATCTAGGTGCAACAAATACCTTCCGTGTGTTAGGAAAAAAAGCGGGTATTGTTGTAATGGTTATGGATATTTTAAAAGGAACAGTTGCTACCCTTTTACCAACATTAGCTATTTTCGCAGACAGTGGCTTGCATCCTCTTGTCGCTGGACTTGTAGCAGTATTCGGTCATATGTTTCCGATTTTCGCCGGTTTTAGAGGTGGTAAAGCAGTTGCAACTTCAGGCGGTATGCTATTAGGTTATCACTGGCCACTCTTTATTTTACTAGTCATTGCCTTTTTAATTTGTTTAAAATTATTTAAAATGGTTAGTCTTGCATCTATTTTTGCAGCTGTTGTTGCATTTATCTACGCACTTATCTTTGCTATTTTGGAAAAAGAATATTTGCTATTATTTATTGTTACAATACTAGCTGTCTTTATATTTTATCGTCATCGTTCCAATATTTCACGTATAAAAGATGGTACAGAACCAAAAGTAAATTGGTTATAACAAGTTTTCCAGAGGAGAGCTCACATGAAAATTGTCATTACAGAACAAGCTTTAAAGTGGTTTTATGATGAAATGAATGCGCAATCGGGTGATTACATTCGCTTTTACGCACGTTATGGGGGCTCTAATCCTTTTCATACAGGGTTTTCACTTGGTATGAGTAAAGATGATCCTCTTACCCCATCCATTGTTTTACAAAGAAATGGAATAACATTCTTTATCGAAAAAGATGATGAATGGTTTTTTAATGACCATGATTTGATCGTAGATTTTGATGAAGAGATCGATGAATTGAAGTACGAATATAAACAATAACAAACAAAAGCATGCTAATAGCATGCTTTTTGTTTTGGACAATATTATTGTTGGATTTCTGCAATTTCTTTATATTTATTAAACCATACTTCATCCACACGATTAAAAGGAACGGGTCGAAAACTTTCTTTTTTTACAACTATATGTTCAGAAGTTGCAGTTGCAGCAACAGTTCCATCAGTATGTAGGATTTCATAAGCATATACGGTACGTAAACGATCTTGTGATTTAACCCAAGTACGTATAATGGCTTTTTCTCCATATCGCATCGCTGCCTTATAACTAACATTGATATTCATAACTGGAGAAAGATAACCATCCTCTTCAAATTTTGTAACAGAAAATCCAAGATCGTGAATCAACTGTGTTCTTCCTAATTCCAACCAAATGACATAGTTCGCATGATATACTACCCCCATTTGGTCCGTTTCTGCATATCGAATTTCTATTTCTTTTTCACTTACAAACATTTCTTTCACCTCTTCTTCAGTATAGCGGACTTTCTATAAAAAATCTTATTGTTTACACTGATATGCCAGGAATCTCAAAGAGAATATTATCGGTAATTGTTAATTAAACTAAGTTAGTTTAATCGAAGAAGGTTTTAACAGATGATTTCTCGAAGTTAGTATTATGTTGTACACAGGAGGTTATATGATATGACAAATGCACTTTTAAAAGGTG
This sequence comes from Rummeliibacillus sp. TYF005, assembly GCF_003844195.1. Taxonomy (NCBI): domain Bacteria; kingdom Bacillati; phylum Bacillota; class Bacilli; order Caryophanales; family Caryophanaceae; genus Rummeliibacillus; species Rummeliibacillus sp. TYF005. Next base: position 65,442 of record NZ_ML122541.1, on the reverse strand, counting down.
TTGAGGGAGTTTTTATCCCCGTTAAAGATCCTGCAAATTCAGCAATATGGTATGAGGATATTCTTGGATTCAAACTAATTTATATAGAAGAAGAGGCTGCAGTAATGAGGATTGGCGAACACTCTCAGACGGTAGTATGCCTGGTTAGAACGCTAAATCACCAACCAATGAATTTTCCAGAAAATAAGTTTGGAGTAAGTAAATATTATAACTTTATTCCCGATGATGACATAGAAGAAATTCATAAACATTTAGTCTCAAAGAAAGTAAAAGTAAACCAAATAAGTGGAGACGAGAATACTAAATTTTTCACCTTTTACGACCCAGACGATAATCCTTTGGGCGTTTGTCAATAGTACGAGCCTTTCATTAATGGGATGATGTTAAATGACATGGGGTGGAACATCCTTTTTGTTGCCCTACCACATTTTTACTCCATACAAAAAACAAAGACAGGAATTTTTCTCCTGCCTTTGTTTTTAATCTAGCTTTTAACTACCTTGAGTTTTTCAATTCAATTTTATTTACTTGCCTCTTTCGCTCCAAATAGACCGATAGATTTGTTTTTGTTCCAAACACTAGTCCAGTAGCGATGCGGAACTGGTCCATTCCCTGCGTATGGTGCAATTTCGATTGTTAAACCTGGTTTCTTTTGATTTAAAATAAACCAATCGGCAGAAGAACCTGATCCTCGATAATACATTGGTGGAACTACTGAATATCCTGTTATTCTAGCTACATTTCTTGCTAATTTTAAATCTCGTTTGTAGTTAGAGCCTTTTTGGAAGTTAAACCAATAAACAATTTGTCCTGATGAATGGTATGATAAGTCCATTTTAAAATGATGACGTTGTACAAATGCTTTTAAAGCTTGTGCTTCGGGTTCTGAGAATGCACTTGGCCCTTTATAATTCATGAATGATTTCGGTGTGTATGCTAAGTATTTCCACAAACCATCGAAGTTGCGGTTCAAATCAACCCCACGGCCATTTGCTTTCCAGCGATTGAAATTATTGCTGCCATGATTATATTTTTTCAAAGTAGATTTATATTTCGAATCCATAGAATTGATGCCTTTTTGAACTAAGGTTACACCATCTGGGTTCATCATTGGCACAAACCAAATACTTGTCTTATTTAATGTACTTTTTACATTATACCCAGCGAAATGTGCTCCTTTACGGTACGCTACTGTATAATTATCTATCATTTCCATTAAAACGTTTGTTGTCATATGTTCTCTAGCATGTATGGCACCATCCATTAAAATTTCCTTTTTACCATTCCCAACTCGTAGTGCATAAATAGATCTACCTTGTACTGATTTTCCTATTTTTTCAATCTCAGTGAATTCGGGGTATAACTGTGCTATAACACGAAGGTAATAATTGTACCTACCATACGTAATACTTTTCTTAGGGTTTACCATATTTGAATGGTTATAGTACTTAAGATTTACATAACCTGATTTACCCATGAAATTGATAATACCCTTATTCTCTTTTAAGCCTTTAAGGGTAATTGATTGTCCTTTTAAAATAGTCCCGATTTTATTTCCCTTAGAAGAATAAACATAATTCGTTGAGCTTACCTTTAATGTGACTGGGTACACTTCTTTTACTAATTTACCTAGAGAAGCAGACTTTTCAGTAGGTATTGTTCCTTTTTTAGGTATTGCATATCTTTGTGAGCCAATTTGGATTTGATGGTAATTCGTTGTCGATTTAGTAACCTTTACAACCGCACCACTTTTTAGTGTACCAATTGTTTTGTATTTACCCTTGATGCTCTTATAGACTTTGATAGATTTAGTGGCAACTTCAACATTGCTATTTTTTTTATAATTGAGATTCACTTGACTGATTGGAATATATCCTTTTACACCAGCAACTTCAACTACATAATAGTCATTAACTATATCTAAAACATGGAATTTTGAAGCTGTTGTTCCTTCTAGTAGAACGTCTGATTGGTTATTATTTGATGCATAAACAGTAAATTTACTTTTTGTTTTAATCGTTAAATGACGCTTTTCTTCCAATTTTTTTGGTTGTTCTTCGGAAGCTGTTAAATTGTCGATTTTAACCCAATATGTATTCCCGCCAATCTGTACTTCAGCATAATCCTTGTTGCTCGATTGCTTTACATTGTATGTATATTGGCTTACAGGTAAAGATAGATGAGTGAATTCTAGTGTTTCTGGCGTGACAAGCTCAACAGATGATAATACTTTAGCAAATTGAAGTTCTTGTTGCTGTTCGTTTGTTTCATCTGTAATGGTAGTATCATTTTCATTAATAGTATTTAATGATGTACTTGTTCCATCGTTATGATCCTCTGCGTTTGCATTAACAGAAAATAAAGTCATACCTAAAATGAAACTTGCAGAGTATAATACCTTTCGTTTGTTCAGTTTTATTTTTCTCATTTAAAATATCGCCTCATTTTTATTTATATAGTAATAATATATCATAAAAACATTACATTTTTACTAAAAAAATACACGTGCACAAAATTTTGTGCACGTGTAAGGAGTATTACCTATGATTAACTTATTTAGCTAATTTGTTACGTAATACCATTTGTAGGATACCGCCGTTACGGTAGTAATCTACTTCCACTTCTGAGTCGAAACGAGCAAGTGCTTTGAATTGTTTTGTAGAACCATCTTTAGCAGTTGCTGTTACAGTTAAGATATCACGAGGTTTAACACCTTCAGCGATGTTAACTGCAAATGTTTCTTCACCAGTAAGGCCTAGAGATTCAGCGTTTTGACCATCAACAAATTGTAATGGAAGAACACCCATCATTACTAGGTTAGAACGGTGGATACGTTCGTAAGATTCAGCGATAACTGTTTTAACACCTAGAAGGTTAGTACCTTTAGCTGCCCAGTCACGTGAAGAACCCATACCGTAATCTTTACCAGCAAGTACTACTAAACCTGTGTGGTTTTTAGCGTATTTCATTGCTGCATCATAGATGTATTCCACTTCGCCTGTTGGCCAGTAAGTAGTGAAGCCACCTTCTGTACCTGGAGCGATTTGGTTACGAATACGGATGTTTGCAAATGTACCACGCATCATTACTTCGTGGTTACCACGACGAGAACCGTAAGAGTTGAAGTTACGTGGTTCTACACCGTTTTCACGTAAGTATTTACCAGCAGGAGTATCTTTACCAATTGCACCTGCAGGAGAAATGTGGTCAGTTGTAATAGAATCACCAAATTTAGCTAACACACGTAAGCCAGAAAGTGTTTGGATATCTTCTGGTTTAGCAGATAAGTGTTGGAAGAATGGTGGGTTTTGGATGTAAGTTGATTTGTCATCAAATTCATATAATGAGTCAGATGAAATTTCAATTGCATTCCATTTTTCGTTTGCGTTGAATACTGTTTCATATTCTTTTTGGAATAATTCACGAGTAACAACTTTAGAAAGTACTGCGTTTACTTCGTCAGCTGATGGCCAGATATCATCGAAGAATACGTCTTTACCATCTTTGTCTTTACCGAATGAATCTTTACGTAGGTCAACATCTACAGTACCAGCTAATGCATAAGCAACAACCAATGGAGGTGAAGCTAAGTAGTTAGCTTTTACTAATGGGTGTACACGACCTTCGAAGTTACGGTTACCAGAAAGTACAGATGTTACGAATAAATCGTTAGATCTGATTGCATCTTCGATTTCAGGAAGTAATGGACCTGAGTTACCGATACATGTAGTACAGCCGTAACCTACGATGTTGAAACCAAGTTGATCAAGGTATGGTTGTAAACCAGCGTCTTTTAAGTAACCAGTAACAACTTTTGATCCTGGTGCCAATGAAGTTTTAACCCATTTAGGAACTTCTAAGCCTTTTTCAACAGCTTTTTTCGCAACAAGACCTGCAGCGATTAAAACGTAAGGGTTTGAAGTATTTGTACAAGAAGTGATTGCAGCAATACCAACAGCACCTGCTGGGATTTCTACATCGCCATCTGCAAATTTAGCAGTTGCAGTTTTAGTGAATTCTTCTTCAGTTAAACCGAAGCCTTGAACACCAGCTGGAGCAACTACTACTTCGTGGTAGCGTTTTTTCATTTCAGAAAGTGGAATCAAGTCTTGTGGACGTTTTGGACCTGAAAGGTTTGATTCGATATCTGCTAAGTTGATTTCTACAACGTCAGTGTAAGTTGGTTCTAATTCTGGGTCAAAGAACATGTTGTTTGCTTTTAAGTAAGCTTCAACAACTTTGATATGTTCTTCGTCACGACCTGTTAAACGCATGTAATCAAGTGATACATTGTCAATTGCGAAGTAACCACAAGTTGCGCCGTATTCAGGAGCCATATTAGAGATTGTTGCACGGTCAGCTAAAGGAAGTTCAGGTACGCCAGGTCCGAAGAACTCAACGAATTTACCTACAACACCTTTTTTACGAAGTTCTTGTGTAACTTTAAGAGCTAAGTCAGTAGCTGTAGAACCACTTGGAAGTTTACCAGTTAGTTTTACACCAATAACTTCTGGAATTGGGAAGTATGAAGGTTGTCCAAGCATACCTGCTTCGGCTTCGATACCACCAACGCCCCAACCAAGAACGCCTAGACCGTTAATCATTGTAGTATGAGAGTCAGTACCTACAACTGAATCTGGGAAAGTTTCGAATGTACCATCAGCATTTTCGTTTACATGTACAACTGGAGCTAAATACTCTAAGTTTACTTGGTGAACGATACCAGTTGCTGGTGGAACAGCACGGAAATTATCATATGCAGTTTGAGCCCATTTAAGGAAGTTGTAACGTTCTGCATTACGTTCAAATTCAAGATCCATGTTAGCTTGTAAAGCTGAAGAGTTACCGTATTTATCAACTTGAACTGAGTGGTCGATAACTAAATCAACTGGAATTGCAGGGTTGATTTCGTTAGGGTCGCCGCCCATTTCTTTCATAGCTGTACGTAGTGATGTTAAGTCAACTACTACTGGTACACCAGTGAAATCTTGAAGTACAACACGAGATGGTTTGAAAGGTACTTCAGCATTTGCATCTGAATCTTTACCCCATTTAGCCAAATTGTCTACGTGTTCTTCTTTGATTACGTAACCATCATATTGACGTAATACTGATTCTAATAATACTTTGATTGAATAAGGAAGGCGTGATACTTTTGCAACGCCTGCTTCTTCGATGGCAGCTAAACGATAAAAGTTATAAGTTTTACCGTTAACTTCAAATGAAGAGCGACTGTTATGCAAGTTTTTGTTTGCCATTGTTCGGTTCCCCCTCTAATTAACTTATGAAAAGGCTTAAATAATTGAGCTACTTTTCTCCACACACAATAATAAGCGATTATTATACATAAGTAAATAACATTAAAATTATACTTTGTTATAAATTTTTTGAATGACCTTTAGTTAAGAAAGCGTTTTCGATGAATTTCATCGGGAATTTTACACATTTTACTTAATCCTGTAAATTTATAACGATTTCTTGCAACTAATTGGTAAAAATAATTGCGAATTGAAACCGGCACTAATTTAAAAATAAGAAGAATGATAAAAGGAAATTTTAATTTCCTTACTATTAAAAGTATTGCATCGGATTCAGTTAACACTTTTCCATTTTGATAAACAACGACAGAATCCAGATTTTGTGTTAAATCTTGTGGCAATAATTTTGCAGCTACTTCCCCTTGTAAGGAGGCGAAACTCAAAGAATGTTTCCGCTCATGTTTTAAAACAAATTGAACGGATTGTTGACAAAATCCACAGTCTCCATCATAGAAAAGAATTGAATTCATAACATCCTCCCTTCTTTCTATAGTAAAAACATTCCTTCTTTCTAATCGTGCATCTCTAGAGGATTAGTGTGGATATAAAATTCCGTTTGGGTCATTCTAATGATTACACAGACAGAGATGCTTAAAACGTTTTAAAATATCCAACTTAGGCTTAGCAATTTCCGAGAATTTATTCACATTATTGGTCGGTTAAAACAATATATGTCGCGTGTATTGGTCCGTGAACACCGACAACTAATTTCATCTCTATATCAGCAGAATTACTTGGTCCTGAAACAAAATCAATTGCAGATGGTAAAACTTCTCCATTTTCTACACGCTTCGTTAAGTCTTCGGAAACTTGAGTCATGCGTGGAACGATTGTACTTTTTTTCACAATAGCTACAAAATTAGTCGGTAATAGCCCAACTGATTTACCATGATGTTGGTTAGAATATAATACAACTGTACCAGATTCAGCTAAAACGTTCTCTGCAAAAGTGATACCGATATTCGCTTTCTCTGCATTTTGAATGTTTTGCTCTGCTAGTTCTTCTTTCCAAAGATGCACGTCGTAACCTTTTTCAATCCACTGATCATTATAAAGGTTTTGTAATTGGTATTGTTCAAATCGTGGATCTTGCCACATCGATATGGAACCACCATTATAATTTTCAACTACTTGATCTAATATTTGTGGTAATTGACTCGCTGTTGTTTTGATAACATTCGTATGAATGTTCTTGCATTGTACTTCAAGAATTGCAAGTAGTTCATCATTTGTTAATCCTTCATATCCCTTTTTTTGAGGAGCATATTTCCAATTTCTTTCTGGCTTTTTGGATGTATTAACAGGACGGCCAAGTGATTGCCCAATAGCTGTTAAAAATTCTTCACGGTTTTGAATCATTTTTTGTCACTTCCCTTTTCATGTTCTTTAAACCAGTCTCTTAATCGTTCTTTTTTAGGCGCTGGGAAGTCACGTATTTCGGTCCAAGCTTTTAACGGTCCTGGCCCTTTTGAAATTTTACCATTTTTTGCAATTGGCGAGATAACTCTAGAAGCGATTTTAGCACCCGTTGCGTATATAGAACTTGAAGAGCCGCCTAAACTAAATGCTTTCATCAACATCGCTTCTGAAATTGGTGCTTTCCCTTCAATTTCAACAATTCTTTCGCGATGTTTTAAAAGTAACTCGTGTAGTGGGATTTTAACAGGACATGCTTCCGAACAAGCTCCACAAAGAGATGATGCATATGGTAATTCTTTATGTTGATCATAACCGTCAAGTAACGGTGTTAGAACTGCTCCGATTGGTCCAGAATAGATTGAGTTATAGGAATGTCCGCCAATGTGTCGATAGACTGGGCATACATTAACACAAGCAGCACAGCGAATACATTGTAAAATGGATTGGAAGTCGGTTCCTAAAATATCTGAACGACCATTATCTACAATGACTAAATGAAAATCTTCTGGTCCATCCGTTTCACCTGATTTACGTGGACCAGTAATGACATTGACATAACTAGGTAATTTTTGACCTACTGCACTTCTAGTAAGCATATTGACTAAAACTTCTAATTCTTCAAATGTAGGTACGATTCTTTCCATACCCATAACTGTTATTTGCGTTTTTGGAATAGTCGTTACCATCCCTGCATTTCCTTCGTTTGTCACAAGACTAATCGAACCAGATTCTGCAACGGCAAAGTTACATCCTGTAATACCAACATCAGCTGTTAAAAAGTCGTTTCTTAGTATAGAACGAACGTGTCTTGCTAGATCTGCTGCTTCAGCAGGTTTTTCTGGATCGTACCCTAACTTGTCAACAAATACATCTTTTACTTGATGCGCATTTTTATGTAATGCTGGTGCTACAATATGTGAAGGCTTATCATGATTATCAGTTTGTAGAATATATTCGCCTAAATCCGTTTCAACAACATTACATCCTATATCTTCAAGTGCTTCGTTTAAGCTAATTTCTTCTGTTACCATCGACTTCGATTTAACAATTTTCTTAGCATTCTTTTCCTTCACCACTTGTTGAATATAATCTGTCGCATCTTTTGGTGTTTTTGCAAAAAATACATGACCACCAGCTTTTTCAACATTGTCAGCTAATTCGTTTAGATAATAATCTAGATTATTGAGAACATGTTGGCGAATTTCTTCTCCATGGTTTCGCCATTCTTCCCAATCGCCTAATTCTTCTGCTGCATTTAGACGACCTGTTCTTAAACGATTTTGAGCGGATACAACTGCACCTCTCATAAATGTATTTTTTAAGTTTTCTTCAACGTTATCTTTAAATTTTTGATCGTTATATTTGATAGACATGTAGTTTCCTCCCCTCTTTAATGATGATTAAGTACTTCTGCAATATGCATTACTTTTACATTTTCCTCGCGACGTTGCATACGACCTCCGATATTCATCAAACAACCACCGTCTGCACCGATTAAATAATCTGCACCAGTTTGTAAAGTACAATCTACCTTTTCATCAACCATTTGTTCGGATATATTGCCCATTTTCACTGAGAATGTTCCGCCAAACCCACAACAATTAAAACTATTTGGCAAATCTACCATTTCTAGTCCATCAACGTGACTTAATAGTTTTCTTGGCGATTCAGAAACACCTAAAAGTCTAGTCATATGACAGGATGGATGGTAAGTAGCTTTTCCTTCTAACTTTGCACCTACATCCTCTATTTTTAATACATTGACGATAAAATCGGTCAATTCATATGTTTTTGCTGCGACTTTTTTTGCTTTTTCAAAATATATAGGATCATCTTTGAATACTTTTGGATACTCTTTGAACATGAATGCGCATGACCCAGATGGTGCTACAATCACTTCTGCATCTTCAAAAGCTTCAATCATTTTTTTCATTGGTTCTTTTGCGTTCTTTACATAGCCTGAGTTATAGGCAGGTTGCCCGCAACAAACCTGACCTTTAGGGAATACAACTTCACAGCCTAATCTCTCTAATAGTTCTACTGTTGCTTTCCCCACATCCGTTTGAAACATATCTACTATACATGTTGCAAATAATGAAACTTTCATTAATAATCCCCCTTCATTGGACATACAGTCATCAGATGACCTTATCCATGTATAATATAGTACACTTATAATTTAATATTTTCAAACTATTTCGGTAATAGAATCAATTCTATCAATTAGGTAGATTTAAGTGAATTATATACTTAATTTAGTAATTAAATCTCTTTTGAAATATTGTCATTTTAAGCTATTTGGTGAGTGTAAGACACATTACTCTATTTTGTGTTTATTTTTAGAATGATTTAGTTTTGAAGGACTGTGCTTGTTTTTGAAGTAGCTTTGAGAGCTAGCGGATGTTTTTCCATAACTCTTGGAATCTATCCAAATAATTTTATAGATAAAAAAAGAGCTACTCATTGATTAGAGTAGCCCCCATTTCTCTTAGATTGTCTATAAGAAAAATCCGCCAATTACTAATCCTACAACGATTACGAAAACAGGATGGATTTTAAATTTTTCAAGTGCTATATAACTTATAACGCCTAAGATGAGCGTCACTAGAATACCAATAGATTGTCTAGACGTATTAAAAAAATCAAATGTTAACTGTGCCATTAATACAGTTATTGCTGGTAATACAAAAGTAGACAAGCGTTTTACACGAGCGGAATCTCGGTATCGATTTAAAATATTTAATAGTAGAATCATGATAATAAGCGAAGGCGCAATGGTAGCAAATAAAGCAATAACCGCACCAATAATCCCTGCTTGTTCGTAGCCGATGTAGCCTGCCATTTTTGTAGCGATTGGACCAGGTAGAGAGTTTCCGAAAGCTAATGCATTACTAAATTCATGATTGGTCATCCAGCCATACTTATCTACGACATCATGTTGAATTAGTGGAATTGTTGCTGGGCCTCCGCCATATCCTAATATATTACAGATAAAAAATGATAAAAGTAATTGCCAATAGATCAAGATTCATGACCTCCTTTTACAGGAAGTACTAATGATAGTACGAGCAATATTCCAATAACAATGCCAGGATGTACTCCTAATAATAAAATACCAACTGCACTAGGGATTAAAATAATCAATGCAATCAGCCAGCCTAATTTCTTATATGACTTTTTAAGAAAATCAACAGTCATTCCTAACATCATCGCTGCTACGATTGGCACGACACCTTTTGTCATGCTTTCTACAAAGCTAAATTTTGAAAACTGTGTAAGTGATGCCAATAGGATAATCATTGCTAAAACAGTCGGTAACACGGATGCTATTAAAGCATTCAAGCATCCCCAAATTCCTCCCATCCGCTTTCCGATATATCCTGCTAATTTAGTGGCAATTGGACCCGGTAAAGTATTTGCGATTGAAACAACATTCGCAAATTCCTCACCATCCATCATTTTATATTTTTCTACTACTTCTTTTTGTATAAGCGGTATTACAGATGGTCCCCCACCAAACGCTAAAATACCAGAGCGGAAAAAGGCGATGAATATTTCTTGTTGTTTTCCCATATTGGCCTCCTTAATAACCTATTGCAATGCCGTCACCTCTAGGATCAGCCCCTCCATATTTCACTTCATTTTCTGCAATCCATATAGCACCTGCATGGCCCATAACTTCTGTAAATGGTTCAAGAATCTCGATTTCATGACCTTTTGATAGCAAATCATTGATGGCATTTCCAGTTATACGGGATTCTAATTTTAAAGTGTTGGAAGCGGCTCCCCATGTCCTTCCGTACAAAAACCGTGGTGCTTCGATTGCTTGTTGAACATTCATCCCATAATCAATGATACGTGTTACAAGCATTGCTTGTGTCTGAGGTTGACCTTCGCCACCCATCGTACCGTATATTAGTTTTGGCTTTCCATTATGTAATAACATAGCAGGATTTAATGTATGAAATGGTCGTTTTCGCGGTTTAAGTGCATTCAGATGATTATTGTCTAATGAAAAGAAGCTCCCGCGATTTTGAAGCAACACTCCTGTTCCTTTTGGAATAATGCCTGAACCAAATTCATGATAAATACTTTGGATAAAGCTTACAGCATTTCCTTCATCATCAACAATCCCCATCCAAACAGTATCACCTTTTGGATCGAGTTTCACTAATGCTTGTGGCTTTTCGCTTGATTTAATCTGATCAGCATATAGCTTACCACGTTTTTTACTTAATAATTCATCAATTGGTATATTTGTGAAATCTGGATCGGTTATATAATCATCTCTGTCTCTAAATGCACACTTAATCGCTTCCACTAAGTAATGGTAGTATTCCCCACTCCCCTCTTCTACATTAGATAAGTCTATATTTTCAAGAATATTTAATATTGATAAAGATGCTAAACCTTGAGTATTTGGTGGTAAATTGTAAACTTGATACCTTCGATAATCAACTGATAATGGGTCTACAAAATCGGCACAGTGTGCATGAAAATCTGCCTCCGTTAAAATGCCACCTTGTTCTTTTAAATTTTTAACTAAATTCGCTGTAAAATCACTTTTGTAAAAATAGTCCGCACCAAATTGCGCTATATTTTCTAATGTATCTGCGAGATCACTTTGCTTCATAATTTGACCTGGCTCATACGCATTTCCATTGTTTAAAAATATTCTGCAAAATTCATCAAAGCGCCCTAATGCTCGAAACTCTTGATCACCTGGATCTAAATTGACTTTTGTCCAAGAACTTTGACTAGGAGTAACCGGAAAGCCATCTTTTGCATAATGTATGGCCTCACTTAATAATAGGTTAAACTGCAATTGTCCACCTATTTCTTCTTTGGAATAATCATACGCTTTTTGCCATCCAGCGATTGCTCCAGGTACTGTATTTGCTGCAAGAGGGCCTCGAGAAGGAATTTTCTCAAATCCTTTTTTCTTATAAAAATCAATAGAAGTATTTTCACTGGAGCGACCACTACTATTAATCGCCTTCAATTCACCTTTTTTTGCATTGTAGATTAACCAAAAGTTGTCTCCTCCAATACCATTCATATGAGGATAAACAACTCCGATTGTTGAAGCAGCAGCAATCATAGCTTCAACTGCATTTCCCCCTTGTTTTAAAATAGATAATGCAGCCTGAGAAGCTAAATAATGTGGCGTAGTCACCATTGCAGACTGTCCCATTGCCGTTGAACGGTATTGTAAAGTCATCTCCAAACACCCCTTAGTTAATTTATTTATTTGAAGTAAACTTACCTTCTTTCGCACCCAATAGATGTTGAGCGACGAATTGTAACAATGATCGATCAAAATGTTTTCCAGCTATTAGTGATAGTCCAATAGACAATCCATCATTTGTTTGAATTGGTATTGTGACTTGAGGTAATTCCGCTAGACCTGCTATGGAGTTGATCTTTAATGCTTGTGCTCTTGTTTTTTCGACAGATGAAGCATCTTCTCCTTTTAAAGGAGCGGCAGTAGCTGTAGTTGGTACGATTAAAATCGTATCATTACTTAAAATTCCACACATTTTGAGTATAATTTCATTTTGTTTTCTCTTTGCAGCTTCATAGTCCTCTTTCGTCACTTCACTTGCTTTCTTAAAACGATCAGCTATGGCTGGTGCAAACGGTGGATTGTATTTTTCAATCCATTCCCCATGAATATCCCAAGCTTCTTTTCCTTGAATGGTTTTAAACAAATTTGACCATTCAGATAAATCACCTTCTGTAACATTTATGTACTTTTTTTCAAATGGAAGATTTTCTACAACGTCTTTAAGGATTGTTTGATAAGGTTCTTGTACAAAACTCCAACATTGTTCCTCTAACAAAATTTTATCTATTTTAGGAGTTGTCGCCTTAGGTAAAAGAACGTCCCCCACTGTTATAAGTGTTTCTAAATCTCGTGCCATCCATCCCACCGTATCAAAACTTGGGGCAAGTGGTATGACTTGCTCAATCGGTACGTCATTGTGGGAAGGGCGCATTCCGTATACCCCGCAATAAGATGAAGGTAATCGTACGGAACCACCTGTATCTGTCCCTATCGAGAAATCTACGAGACCTGCTGCCACAGCAACTGCAGAACCACTAGAAGAACCACCTGGAATCCGATTCATGTCAATAGGATTTACGGGTGTACCATAATGAATATTTTCTCCATTTAGGCTGAACATCAATTCATCCGTGATTGTTATACCCGAAAGAGTTGCTCCCTCCTCTAATAACATGGTTAAAGCTCTAGCTGTTTTATTGGAAGGGGCATGAGTTTCAAACCATTTAGGGTTACCTGCTGTATTCTTGTAGTCTTTTATGTTATAAACATCTTTCACTGCAAATGTTAAATTATCAAGTTTCCCACTAGAATGTGGTTTCAAAGTAAATTCTTCATTTATAAATGCACCATAATCCATACAGCCCAACTCCTATAATTCATTTTATAGCATTAATTGTAATAAATTCTAACATGAATAACATTAGAAAATGTGTAAATTTACAATATCTTAATTAGTTATTTTATACAATTTTCTGAATTTTATATAGAGCAAAAACAAGCCATGAAAATTTTAGAGATTGAGAAATTTTCATGGCTTTCATTTTTAAGATATTATTTGATTATATACTTTCATAATACTAGTTTATAAAGCTTTTCTAAAACGCAACTCGATTCGCTTCAAATTTTTCAATCGCATCTTCATACTTGAAAGTGAGTGCGATTTCATCCCAGCCATTTAGAAGCATTTCTTTATAGTAAGGATCTATATCAAATTGATATACTTTACCATCAGCTGTTAACGTTTGCGCTTCTAAATTCACTTCAGCGTCTAGTGCGGATTGTTCACCTTTTGCTAATAGCTCTTCAATTTCTGGTACTTTTAATTCGATTGGTAAGATACCATTCTTGAAACAGTTATTATGGAAGATATCTGCGAAGCTTGGTGCTACGACTACATTAAATCCATAGTCTAAAATTGCCCATGGTGCATGTTCACGAGATGAACCACAACCAAAGTTTTCATGTGCCACTAGGATTTTAGATCCTTTATATTGCGGTTGATTTAAAACAAAGTCTTCAATCGGGTTACCATTTTGGTCGAAGCGCCAATGGTAAAAGACATACTGTCCAAAACCTGTGCGTTCGATGCGTTTTAAAAATTCTTTTGAAATAATTTGATCGGTATCGACATTTTTTCGATTTAAAGGAGTGATTACACTCTTTACAACATTAATAGGTTCCATATTTTACGCCTCCATCACACAGGTACATTCATGATTTCACGAACATCTACAAAATGACCAGCAATTGCAGCTGCTGCAGCCATTGGTGGACTGACTAAATGCGTTCTTGAACCTGCACCTTGTCGTCCTTCGAAATTACGATTTGAAGTTGAAGCACATCTTTCACCTGCTGGAACTACATCCTCATTCATAGCTAGACACATACTACATCCTGATTCACGCCATTCGAAACCAGCTTCTATGAAAATCTTATCTAATCCTTCTTCTTCCGCTAGTTTTTTCACTGAATATGAGCCCGGAACAACGATTGCTCGAACATTTGGATGAACGTGTTTACCTTGAATCACTGCAGCTGCAGCGCGTAAATCGTGTAAACGGGAGTTCGTACAAGAACCGATAAACACGTGTTGAATTTCAATGTCTGTTAACGGTGTACCTTCTTGTAAATCCATATAAGTTAGTGCTTTTTGTAATGATTGTCTATCTGATTCATCTTTAAAATCTGAAGCATACGGAACGGATTTTGATATCCCACTACCCATTGAAGGATTCGTTCCCCATGTCACAAATGGTTCAATTTCTGAAGCTTGAATAACAAGCGTTTTGTCATATGTTGCATCCGCATCAGATGCTAAAGATAACCAGTATTGTTTAGCTTCTTCAAATTTTTCACCTTGTGGGGCATAGCGACGTCCTTTAATATAGTCAACAGTTATATCATCAGGGCTGATCAAACCCGCTTTTGCTCCAGCTTCAATCGACATATTACAAATTGTCATACGTTCTTCCATTGACAACTTATGAATAGCGTCACCAGTAAACTCAACGATATGTCCAGTACCTACATCGATACCAAATTTAGCGATGATGGCAAGAATAATGTCTTTAGCTGTTACACCAAAGCCAAGCTCGCCTTCTACATGTATTTGCATCGTTTTAGGTTTGCTTTGCCATAGTGTTTGAGTAGATAAGACATGTTCTACTTCACTCGTACCGATACCAAATGCTATAGCACCAAAAGCACCGTGAGTAGATGTATGTGAATCCCCACATACAATTGTTTTACCTGGTTGTGTTAAACCAAGTTGTGGTCCAATTACATGAACTATCCCTTGATCTGGGTGACCCATATCTGCTAATTGAATGCCGAATTCTTCACAGTTTTTAGCTAATGTGTTGATCTGTGTTTTCGCAATCGGATCATTGATAATAGGTAAATTACGCGTTGGTACGTTATGATCCATCGTTGCAAAGCAAAGATCTGGTCGACGTACTTTGCGATTATTTAGGCGAAGTCCTTCAAAAGCTTGAGGTGAGGTAACTTCGTGAATTAAATGAAGATCGATGTAGAGTAAATCTGGTTTACCATCCTCATGGTATACTACATGTTGGTCCCATACTTTTTCTATAATATTTTTCCCCATTATTCTTCACCTTTTTCCTATATATAAGTAGTCATAATACTATCTGAAACAAAACTAGTATCAAGCTCATTTAGTACTTTTTCTGTCCATTCATTGGTTGTAAGTGAACGGCTTCCTGGTGTTGCAAGATCAGCAGTATAGTAGCCATCACTGTATACTGCGTTTACTGCACGTTCTATTTCTGCAGCCTCTTCATGTAAACCAAATGAATAGCGAAGCATCATCGCAACAGATAAAATCGTTGCTGCTGGATTTGCAATTCCTTTTCCTGCAATTTCAGGTGCAGAACCGTGGACTGGTTCATATAAACCAAAATTATCAGAACGAATACTTGCAGAAGGAAGTACTCCAAGTGATCCAGTAATAACTGATGCTTCATCACTTAAAATATCGCCAAACATATTTTCTGTGACGATGACATCATATGCACCTGGGTTTGTAATAAGCTTCATAGCAGTTGAGTCGACTAAACTATGCTCAACTTCTACTTCTGGATATTTTTCTTTTTTCTCATCGACAATTTGTCTCCATAATCTAGAAGTATCAAGTACATTAGCTTTATCAACAGAAGTAAGCTTACCTTTTCTTACTTTTGCTAATTCAAATGCATTTTCAACTATTCGTTCAATTTCAGGACGGCTATATACTAGGGAATCTAACGCTTCATCGTTTGTGCGTTTTCGGGGTTCACCAAAATATAAACCTCCTGTTAACTCTCGAACAATTAGTAGATCTACTTTATTTACTAAATCATCTTTTAGAGGAGAAGATTTTATGAGAGATGGAATCGCCTGTACAGGACGAAGATTTGAAAATAGATCAAAATGCTTACGAATACGGAGCAAGCCTTTTTCAGGTCTTAGTTCAGCTGGGTTATGATCCCATTTTGGACCCCCAACTGCGCCTAAAAGTAGCGCGTCGCTTTGTTCGCATAACTCAATTGTTTCTTTTGGAAGTGGATCTTCATGTTGATCGATTGCTGCACCTCCAATCGTTGCGTAAGCGATATGAAATGTATGTTGAAATCTTTTTCCTACAGCTTTTAATACTTCTACAGCTGAAGCAACAACTTCAGGTCCAATACCATCACCGGGTAAAACCGTGATTTTCTTTTCCATAATATCTCCCCCTCAAATACTTAACCTTTTAACATAATAGATAAAGAAAATATTCTATTAAATTTACTTAAAGAAGCAAGAGACCTTGCTTCTTTAAGATTTGTTTTCTATTTATAAAGCTTTTTAGTTTAAAAGCAGCTTCTTACGCTTTTGTGCCAACTGTTTCTTTGTTTACTTTTTGGCCAACAAATGGCATCATGCCGCGTAGTTCTTCTCCAACTTTTTCGATTGGATGTTTTGCTTCAGATTCTTTAATAGCGTTATATTTTGGACGACCTGTTTCGTTTTCTTCAATCCATTCTTTCGCAAATTTACCGTTTTGGATATCTGTTAAAACAGCTTTCATATTCGCTTTTACATCTTCTGTAATTACGCGAGGACCTGATACATAATCTCCCCATTCAGCAGTATCTGAGATTGAGTAACGCATGTTAGAGAAGCCTCCTTCGTAGATTAGGTCTACGATTAACTTCATTTCGTGTAGACATTCGAAGTAAGCACTTTCTGGTTCATATCCAGCTTCAACTAATGTTTCGAAACCAGCTTTGATAAGATGTGTTACACCACCACATAAAACCGCTTGTTCACCGAATAGATCTGTTTCTGTTTCTTCTCTGAATGTTGTTTCAAGTACACCAGCACGAGCGCCGCCAATACCTTTTGCATAAGCAAGACCAATTTCTTTTGCTTGACCAGTTGCATCTTGGTATACACCTACTAAAGCGGGAACACCTGCTCCAGATACATATGTGCGACGTACTAGATGTCCTGGACCTTTAGGAGCTACTAAGAATACATCTACATCAGCTGGAGGTACGATTTGTTTGTAATGGATGTTGAAACCATGTGCGAATACTAAAGCATTACCCGCTTCAAGACCTGGTGCGATTTCTGCTTCGTAAACTGCTTTTTGTTTTTCATCTGGAAGTAAGATCATGATTACATCAGCTTCTTTAGCAGCTTCTGCAACTGATTTCACGTCAAGTCCATCATTTTTTGCTTTTTCAGCAGATTTCCCTGGACGGATACCTACGCGTACATCAAAACCTGATTCTTTAAGATTTTGTGCATGTGCGTGACCTTGAGAGCCGTAACCAATGATTGCGATTTTCTTTCCTTCTAGTACTTTCTCGTTGATGTCTTGGTTATAATACAATTTTGCCATTTTAATTTCCCCCTGAATTGTTTTTGTTTATTATATTTATTGTAAAATCGAAAGTTGCGGTAATGGTTTTACTTGAGCATCACGAACAAATGCTGTGGCTCCTGTTCGTGTCAACTCTTTAATACCATACGGGCGAATCAATTCGATAAATGCATCAATCTTTTCTGGATTACCAACAATTTGATATGTGATGACATTTTTGCCCATATCAATGATGGATCCTCGGAAAGGTTCAACAATTGAATTGATTTCGGGACGCAAATTCGGTGGAGCAACAATTTTAATAAGTGCTAGTTCTCTCATAACGATTGCTTTTTCAGTAATGTCAGTGACTTTAATGACATCGATTTGTTTAGATACTTGTTTTACAAGTTGTTCAATTTTTGCTTGATCTTCCACATTGACGATAAACGTCATTTTGGAAATGCCTTGTTGTTCTGTATGACCTACAGTGATACTTTCAATATTAAATTGGCGTTTCATCAATAAGCCGGTAACCCGGTTTAAAACGCCGCTTTGGTTAATAACTGTAACAGTGATTACTCTTCTCATCCTTTTTTCACTCCAATCATTTCAGATAGTCCTTTACCTGGTGCTACCATTGGATTGACTAATGTCAATTCTTTTACGCGACAGTCTACCAATACAGGTTCATCTGATTCGATTGCTTTTTTAAATACAGATTCAACATCTTCCACTTTATCTACTTTGTATCCTTTAATACCATAAGCTTCAGCAAGTTTGACAAAGTCTGGCTGTACAGGCATTAAGGAAGAAGAATAACGTTCTTCGTAGAAAGTTTCTTGCCATTGACGTACCATACCTAAGCAACTGTTATTTAAGATGAATATTTTCACCGGTAATTTGAACTCTTTTAGCAATGCAAGTTCTTGTATTGTCATCTGGAACCCTGCATCACCAACGATGGAAATAACTGTTTGATCAGGATGAGCAAATTGAGCACCAATTGCTGCTGGGAAACCAAAGCCCATTGTTCCTAAACCACCTGATGTTACCCAATGATGGTCTTTTTTAAATTGATAATATTGAGCAGTCCACATTTGATGTTGACCTACATCGGTAGTAATAATAGCTTCACCATCAGTAAGGCGATGAATCGTTTCAACTGCATATTGTGGATAAATCGCTTCATCTCCATCTTCACCATACCAAAGTGGATATTGTTCTTGGCATTCGTGTAAATATTCATGCCAAAGAGTTAAATCTTGAGCTTCAAATGGTTGTTCCAACAATGACCGTAATGCTTCTTTAGCATCAGCTACAATTGGAATTTCAGTAGGTACATTCTTACCAATTTCAGCTGGATCAATATCGATATGAATAACTTTTGCATTTGGCGCAAATTTCTTAAGATTACCTGTTAAACGGTCATCAAAGCGAGAACCAATATTTAATAGTACGTCGCAATTATTGATAGCCATATTAGCTGTAAATGTTCCATGCATACCTGCCATTCCAAGGAAAAGTTCATGATCTCCATCAATGCTACCAAGGCCCAAAAGCGTATTAACTACTGGGAATTTATATTTTTCTACAAATTCAGTTAATTCTTTTGATGCATCAGCTGCTAACACACCCGCTCCAACTAATACGACTGGTTGTTTTGCTTGACTAAGCAATGTTACGGCTTTTTTAATTTGCAAATAGTTTGGATGTAAAGTTGGTTGATAGCCTGGCAAGTTGATTGTTGCTTCTTGTTCTGCATCTACATCAAAAATGGCATTTGCAATATTCTTTGGAATATCAACGACTACAGGTCCTTTACGTCCAGTTGAAGCTATATGAAAGGCTTCTTTGACGATTCTTGGTAGGTCCTGAACATTTTTCACTTGATAATTGTGTTTTGTAATCGGTTGAGTAATTCCGATAATATCCGCTTCTTGGAAAGCATCCGTACCAACAACAGTTGTCGCAACTTGACCTGTAAATACAACGAGTGGTAAAGAATCCATCATCGCATCAGTGATACCCGTAACTAAGTTAGTAGCACCTGGTCCAGAAGTCGCAATGACTACCCCAGGTTTCCCTGATACTCTTGCATAACCTTCAGCTGCATGAATAGCACCTTGTTCATGGCGAGCAAGTATATGCTTAATCGGATTACGGTAAATTGCGTCATATAATGGTAAGACGGCTCCACCTGGATATCCGAATATTATTTCAACATCTTGGTTTTGCAACGATTCGACAAAAATCTCTGCACCCGTTTTACTGGCCTTACATTCTTGATCAACTTCTTGATCAGTTGCAGATTGTTGTTTCTTTAGTGGAACTTGTGCATTCATCATTGAACTCCTCCCTAGGAAATTGATTTTTTAAGAAATAAAAAAGCTTTTTCATCCACGCAAAAAAAGCCTGTTGCGTAGGGATGAAAAAAGCTTCCATGGTACCACCCTATTTTATAGTCATATAAAGACTACCTCATGAATAGATCACTCTATTCTTTACTTAACGAGCACAAAAGAATGCGCCCGTAGCCACCTAATTGCAATGCGTTTAGTAGCTCACTCCGAGGGGATGTCAGTATTAGTTGTATCATCGGCTCTCAGCAACCCGACTCTCTGTAAATACAAGGTTCTAATACCTTTAACCTCATCAACGTTTTAACAATATTCAATTTTAGAAAGAATTATATTTTCATAACGCCGCCAGTAGAAGCGGAAGTAACGAGTTTTGAATAACGTGCTAGATAACCTTTTTTAATCTTTGGTTCAAATGGTTTTAATTTGGATTTTCTTTCAGCTAAAACTTCATCAGAAACATTTAACTCGATTGTTCTATTGATCAAATCGATTGAAATCGTGTCTCCATTTTCGACTAACGCAATTGGACCACCGTCTGCAGCTTCCGGTGAGATATGACCGATGGAAATACCACGAGATGCTCCTGAAAAACGACCATCTGTAATAAGTGCAACATCTTTACCTAAGCCGCGACCCATAATAGCAGAAGTTGGTGCTAACATTTCAGGCATCCCTGGTCCACCTTTTGGACCTTCGTAACGGATGACGACAACATGACCTTTTTGCACCGTTCCATCATCGATTCTTGCTTGTGCTTCTTCTTGCGAATCAAATACGATTGCTTCACCAGTAAACTCTTTAATAGATGGGTCAACTGCACCTACTTTAATAACGGCGCCGTCTGGAGCGATATTACCAAATAGAACTGATAAGCCACCTACAGGACTATATGGATCATCTTTTGTACGAATTACTTTCGTATTTGTTATTTCATGTCCTTTTACCTGTTCTTCAATCGTTTTACCTGATACTGTAATCCGATCTTTATGAATAGCACCTGGAATCTTACATAACTCATTAATAATGGCACTTACGCCTCCAGCAAGATGAACGTCATGCATAGAGTAGTTTGATGCAGGCATTATTTTCGCTAAGTAAGGGACACGTTTTGCGACTTCATTGATATCTTCGATGTTGTAGTCGATTTCAGCCTCATGTGCAATAGCCAATGTATGTAAAACTGTATTTGTAGAACCACCCATCGCCATATCAAGTGCAAACGCATCATCAATTGTTTCTTTCGTAATGATGTCACGAGGTTTGATGTCCTCTTTAATCATTCTCACTAAATGTTTTGCCGCTTCTTTGATCAATTCATATCGTTCTTCCGAAGTAGCAACAATTGTACCATTGCCAGGTAATGCCATACCTAACATTTCCATTAATGAGTTCATAGAGTTCGCTGTGAACATCCCTGAACAAGAACCACAAGTTGGACATGCACTTTCTTCAATCTCTTTTAGCTTTTCTGCAGTCATTAAACCACTTTTATATGAACCTACACCTTCGAAAACGGAAGTTAATGATAACTGTTCACCAGTTGAAGAAACGCCTGCTTCCATTGGTCCTCCTGATACAAAAACAGATGGTACATTTGTACGAACAGCTGCCATTAACATGCCTGGTGTGATCTTATCGCAGTTTGGTATGTAAAACACACCGTCAAACCAATGGGCATTGATAACTGTTTCGGCTGAATCTGCGATTAACTCACGACTTGGCAATGAATACCGCATTCCGATATGACCCATTGCAATACCGTCATCCACACCAATCGTATTAAATTCAAATGGAATACCACCAGCTTCACGGATTGCTTGTTTGACAACTTCACCAAATTTTTGAAGATGAACGTGTCCTGGAATAATATCAATATATGAGTTACAAACTCCGATAAATGGTTTATCTAAATCTCTTGTTTTAACACCTGCAGCATATAGAAGACTGCGGTGAGGAGCACGATCGACTCCTTTTTTAATCATGTCACTTCTCATGTGAAACGCCCCTTATTTTACTGTAGCTTCTTCGTATACTTTGACGCCCTCTTTTTCAACGATATCACGGAAACCTTTTAAAATATCATTTGTTACTTTACCTGGTTTTCCATCGCCGATTATTCGACCATCAACATTTACGACTGCGATGACTTCAGCAGCTGTTCCTGTTAGAAAGACTTCATCAGCAACATATACATCATGTCTTGTAAATACGCCTTCTTCAGCGACATAACCTCTTTGTCTTGCAACTTCTAAGATGGCATTACGTGTAATACCTTCTAGAGCACCAATATAACCTGGCGGTGTCACCAACTTATTTCCTTTTACGATAAAGATGTTATCTCCAGAGCCTTCAGCAACATAACCTTCGTCATTCATCATCATTGCTTCGGAAACACCAGCTTGTGTCGCTTCTAGCTTTACAAGAATATTATTTAAGTAATTCAATGTTTTCGTTTTTGGACTTAAGACATCGGAACGATTCCGTCTACTTGATGCTGAAACAATTGAAATACCCGTTTCATATAAATGCGGTGGGAATAATGCAAGCGGCTCTGCTATAACGATTACACTTGCTACCTTACATGTAGATGGATCTATTCCTAAGTTTCCAACACCACGTGATACAATTAGGCGAATGTATGCACTTTGTAGCTGATTCGCTTTTAAAGTATCTTTCACAATTTCTGTCATTTCTTCAATTGTGTAAGGTATGTTTAATAATATTGACTTTGCAGATTCATATAAACGAACTAAATGTTCATGTAAGCGAAAGACGTTACCATTGTAAGAGCGAATCCCTTCAAATACACCGTCTCCGTATAAAAAACCATGATCATAAACAGAAATTTTAGCATCTTCCTTTTTCACTAAATTTCCGTCAAGAAAAATAAATTGCTCCCCCACACTCTCACTTCTTTCTGTAATGTACAATAATCTGTTTTTCAGCTATTCGCTTAAAACATTTATTAAATTGTTGCTATCATAGTACGTATTCTGAATGAAGTCAACACTATTTTTTGAATTGTCAATTAATTTAGAATTTTTGTAACTGATTGAATGCGTTTTCATTCCCTATAAATAAATATATTTCTTACTTTTGTTCAAAAATAAATTTTTAGAAAAATTTATAAATTGACTTAATTTTGAATATTTCAGATAACATTGTTCCGGTAGTTTTCACACAATTGTGTCAGCTAGCCTTTAGATAAATGATTTAAAATAGTCAGTGACAAATACATTTTCAGGATCATATTTCTCTCTTATTTTTAAAAACAACGGGTATTCAGGATAAAGTTCTAGTAATCTATCTTTCGTTAAATCATTCAATTTCCCCCAATGAGGTCTGCCACCATACTTTTTCATCAAGGATTGAACCCATCTAAAATAATCTTTTTCATCCATGCCTTTATACATATGGAAGGCTAAATAAGCACTTTCTTTCCCTTGTGTTGGGCTTAAAATGCCAGATTCCCCCATCATTGTTCTACATTCTATTGGGAAATGGACTTTGAATGGATGGGATTTTAAAGTGAAATGAATTTCTTGCATACATTCTTGGAAATTTTCTAAAGGAATTGCATACTCCATCTCTAAAAACTTTACATTTCTAGCTGAAGGGAAGATCTCGTAACATAATCCTTCTTTAATACCGGTAGGAACTGTTTTTGAAGCGAGGAGACTAACCCATTTGGTCATTTTCGGTTGTCTTTTGCATAATTCTGATGCGATGAATAATAAACCATTTTCAACTATATTGGTTTTTAAATCTTCTATTTTTTTGGATGTTCTCGGTTGTTTGACGATAGGAATTTGATCCATAATCTTTACTTGTATCTGTTCTTCTCCGGGAAAGTAATACCACTCTACATGCCGATGTTCACGAATCATTGTGCTCCATAGCTGACTTCCTTCTGTAAATGGATAATGCATTGATTGGTATTTTAAACTATAAAGAGGAACTGTTTTGATTGTTACTTTTACAAGCACACCTAAAAGTCCAAGTGAAATGTGTAAAGCTCGAGATAAATCGTCATCACCTCTCGTATGTTCATGGTAATTACCTAGACCATCAACAAATCCCCATTTGACGATTTGGCTTGATAAAGAGCCTAAGATAACACCCGTACCATGTGTTCCAGTTGAAATAGCCCCTGCAATTGTTTGTTGTTGAATATCCCCCATATTCTCAAGTGCTAATCCAAACTGCTCCAAAATCGGGCCAATCTCGTATAAGTATGTTCCGGCCCAAAAAGTGGCTTCGTTCGTTTCTTGGTCGATTTCTATTAATCCTCTCATATGATGAAGTGAAATGGCTACGTCATCAGGCTTGGCAACAGGGCTAAAAGAATGTGCAGCACCGGTTACACGGATAGTCTTATGTTGTTTTTGTGAATTCCATATGAGATTGGATAATTGTTTTACATCGCGAGGAAGTAAAGTCTGTGATGGCTCTCCTTTCACATTTCCAGCCCAATTTTGCCATTTACTCGTACCTACCGAATCCTTTACAAAAAACATTGCCCATCCCCCCTATACGTTTTGAAACTATTGATATGCTGCCCATTTCTAACGGCCTCAAGTTTCGTAAATCTCTCGCATAATTCCCCGGCTTTGGCATGGCGGAAGTATAAGGTATCGCCTAATTTGAGCGTTTCTTTTGTAATCACTTTCAGCGGTGTTTGGACTTCCCCTGCACCTTCAAGTGAAAAATATTCGAACTTGCCTTTTTCATATAATACAGGTTGTTTATCAATGCTTATAGCTCCTGAAGCGATATAACCACCACCATGACAAACGACTACATTTTCTTCTGGATTTCTTGTAATACGCAAAGCAAAACCAGCAGCAGGACGCAAATTCAACGCACTATACTGGTCAAACAATGCCGGATTAAAAAAGGCGGAACCTACTGTAATTTCTGTTACCTCTGGACACTGCGAAGTAAAATCGATACTTCCTGATCCACCACCATTTACAAATTCTAGCTCACCTGTTACCGATAAAATGGTATCTACTGCTTCATTTCTAAATTTGGCAACTTGCTTTCGTGACCTTTTTTGAAGTTGTTGAATAATTGGCCTTTTCCATTTTTGAATAGGTACATCACCTACACCAGCCAACTGGGCTTCATACCCCATGACACCATTAATCTGTAAATGTGATAGTTTTTGAAGTGAGTCTAGCAACTCTTTTAGAACCTTAATAGTTTTTATAGATGATCGCCTCGTACCAAAGTAGATAATCGATGATTCTATTGAAAGATTAATATCAATACAAATGCTAATCTCCAAATTCTCCCGCTTCGCTAACGCATTCAACCATTTTGCTTGCCGAACATCATCGATCATAAAACATACATCATAACCCTTTTTTATATAATCAAATATTGGCAATACGCTATTCTCTTCCCAAACAGGATAGCCGATAAGCAAATGATCAAAGCCATTTTCTAATAAATAACAAGTTTCACTTGCTGTAAAAGTCATGAATCCTGAAACATTTTCAAGCTTTTCATATATATAATTTAAAACCTGTATGGAGCGAATAGATTTTGTTGCAATACGGACTTTTTTGTCTCGAACACGCTGATTGATAAATTTAATATTGGTATCAAGTGCCTGCATATCAAGCCAAGCAAATGGCCTTTCTAAATGTTGAAAAGCTTTGTCAAATACCTGCATAATAGTCACCCCTTTGGACATAAATAACAAAATGCCCCTTCTTAGGCGAAATGTGTTTTTCCGTCGAAGAAGGAGCATTTATATTCTTTATAATCATTGATTAGCTTACATGGATCTCCCAAAAGTCAAAAGCAATATTAAAAACAAAAAGTGTATGAAACGCAACAAAAAGAAGAGCCTGTTTGTTATATTTTTTCTTCAAAGATTGATCCATAAGCTACAACTCCCTTCAAATTTTTCTGAATTATAATACAATATTCTATAATTAATAAAATATTTCTTCTTTTTAATTTTTTTATTAATATTAGGTGAAATTCCTCAGCTATGTATGTCATGATATATGTAAAGACAATTATGAGGTGATAAAATGGAGAAAGCTTTACTTGTGATTGATTATACTGTGGACTTTGTTGCAGAAAATGGCGCATTAACTTGCGGGGAACCTGGGCAACAACTTGAAAGCAATTTATTGAAGCATATTATGCAATTTGCAGATCAGGAAGAACTAATTATTTTCGCTTGCGATTTACATGATGAGGAAGACCCTTATCATCCTGAAACTAAACTTTTCCCACCACATAATATACGCAACACAAAAGGAAGAGAACTGTATCATACTATTCAACAATGGTATGAAGAGAATAAGGAGTTGCCGAATGTCATTTGGATGGATAAAACAAGGTATAGCTCTTTTGCAGGAACGAATTTAGAGCAACTTTTACGAGAACGGAACATCAATGATATTTATCTAACAGGTGTGTGCACGGATATTTGTGTGTTACATACAGCAGTGGACGCTTATAACAAAGGATTCCATACTTTTATCTACGAGGATTCTGTTGCAAGTTTCAATCAAGCTGGTCATGATTGGGCAATAGGTCATTTTAAAAATACATTAGGAGCAACAATTCTATAAGATCAAGGCTGGTACAATAGNCAACAATTCTATAAGATCAAGGCTGGTACAATAGAATTTTAGCTAATGAAAAATCCGAACTATAATGTGAAATTCTATTTAAAATTTCACATTTGTTCGGATTTTTTATACAGTTTTGTGTTCCGTTCCAGACGGCGCTTTCCGCGGGCTTGGCTTCAATCTCCTCGTCACTAAAAGATGTGCTCCTGCATCGCTTCGCTAGCTTCGTCGCAGGAGTCGCCATCCTCCACTTCACACCATTCTATATGATGTTCATCATCAAATATTCATATTTTCTCATGCTTTTTGAATTTGATTCTATTTAGTTCAATTATTCAGCTTTGGTAAAGACTAATTTTTATTTGTCCTAACCTCTTTTTATTAATTAGTCTTAGATGTTTTTTTAGAGATTAAAATAGCTAATACGAAACCGATGATGGCAAAAACAACTGAGCCAGTATAGACGGAACGTATCCCACTTGCTATGATCTCGATGATACGATTGATTTGTTCGGATGAAAAGATTGAATGGTCAAACGAGCCGTTTAAATTTATATGTTCTGCACCCATTTTCGCCAATCTACCACTTGTTGCAGTATTGAATAGTACACCAAAAATAGCTGCACCGATTGATTGGCTAAAGGTATTAATAAATGAATTTAAACCGATTGCTGTTCCTAATTGTTCTCTTGTTGTAGAGGCTTGTACAACTATGATTAGAAGTGGTGCTATAAAACCCATTCCTAGCCCAAGAATTCCAGTTGCTAGGTAAATATATATTGGGAGAGTAGTAGCCGACAAGAACATCAACATCGTTGTTGCAATTACTAAGAAAACAGTACCCAGTTGAATGATACTTTTGTTTGTAATTCTCCCTACTAAATTCCCTGATAATATAGCCCCG
Organism: Rummeliibacillus sp. TYF005; assembly: GCF_003844195.1. Lineage (NCBI taxonomy): Bacteria > Bacillati > Bacillota > Bacilli > Caryophanales > Caryophanaceae > Rummeliibacillus > Rummeliibacillus sp. TYF005. Next base: position 37,923 of record NZ_ML122541.1, on the reverse strand, counting down.
ACGGTCCACATAACTGAAACGGGCGTTAACATCAACCCTGCTTGTGTTGCGTTTTTCCCTAAAACAGATTGTGCATAGATTGGTAAGTATGCAGAAACACCAATGACTATTGCCATACAAAAAAGTGTTAGGCCGTTTATAACATTTAACCGTTTATTTTTAAATAATGATAGCGGAATGATTGGCTCAACAGCTTTATTTTCAACAAAGATAAATAACCCTATAAATATAATTGCAATTACATAATAGATGATTTGAGAAGTTGTAAGCCACTGTTGTGTATTACTTCCAGCTATAAGTGCATACAGTAACGCCACCATACCAATTGAAAATACAAGCGCCCCTGCATAATCTATTTTACGTGATTGAATTTTTCTTTCTTCTTGATAATATTTTGCGATTAATAAAATAGCTCCTAAACCAAATGGAATGTTTAGCAAAAAGATAAAATGCCATGTCAATTGGTCAACGATAAATCCACCAATTAAAGGTCCTATAATGCCGGAAACTCCCCATACCATACTAATATATCCTTGACCCTTAGCTCGTGCTTTTTCTGTATCAAAAAGCTCTCCTACTATGGTCAATGTAATCGGAAGTATTGATCCTGCACCAATCCCTTGAATGGCTCTAAAAACGATTAATAGTTCCATAGAAGTCGCCATACCACAAAGTAGTGAACCGATTAAGAAAATACTAATACCCGTAATAACCATTTTCTTTCGGCCAAATAAATCTGCTAACTTACCAAAAATGATCGCTGAAATAGCCGAAGTTAATAGATATGCTGAATAGATCCAGCTGATTAACTCAACGCCAGAGAGATCTGAAGTAATACTTGGAATCGCTGTAGAAACGATTGTTCCCTCTATCGCTGCTAATGCTGTTGCCAGCAATACTGCTACAAAAACTTTATTCATTCAATAACCTCAATTCTATGATAATTCCATTATTAACGATAATTAATCATAATATAAAATATCAAAATAAAATTATAACATAATTTTGATGTATTTTGTCTAGTATCTAGTAATCATTAAAATTATTTGGTAATATAATAACCAGTTATTTCTAATAATACCTATGAAATTAGAATACAGTATTATTCTGAAATATTTGGTAGGTTTATTTTTAACCTATGCTATATAATTTATTGGAGGCATACATATGTGGGAAGATTTTAAGAAGTTTGCTTTAAAAGGAAATGTCCTTGATTTAGCAGTTGGGGTTATTATCGGTGGAGCTTTCGGTAAAATAGTTACTTCATTAGTTAATGATATTATTATGCCTATTGTAAGCCTATTAATAGGAAAAGTAGATTTTAATGAGTTACATTATCACCAAATTAAGTATGGGAGTTTCATCCAGAATATTGTGGACTTCTTTATTATTGCATTTTCAATTTTTATTTTTATCCGTGTTATTACAAAACTAAATTACAAGAAGAAACAAGAAGAAGTTGTAGAAGAATCAGTACCTGTTGAAACAACAGAAGATTTATTAAAAGATATCCGTGCTTTACTGCAAGAAAAGAAATAAATCGAAACTTCATCAACCTCGCTCATTAAAAGTCGAGATTTTAAGTAATATACTTAATTTATCAGTATTCTTTATACAATGTGTAATTTTATAATTAAGTTTATTTTAAAGAGGCTGGGACAGAACAAAATTAGTGTTTTCCAAATCCGAACAATTGAATTTATAGAATCAATTTCATCAAGCGTCTTTCTTTGAGAAAATACGATTCTTTGTTGATGACCATTATATAGAATGGTATGTGGAGTGTAGGATGGCGACTCCTGCGGGAATAGCTTGAGCTGAAAGCCCCACAGGAACGTAGTGACGAGGAGATTGAAGCCAAGCCCGCGGAAAGCGCCGTCCGGAACGAAACACAAAACTGAATATACTGAAGAAATATATATTAAAAGTTCGCCCTTTGTACAAAATCCTGATTAGGCTTTAATAGATATGAATAAAAAGAAAATCCGAACAAATGTGAAACTTTAAATAGAATTTCACATTATTGTTCGGATTTTTCATTGGCTAAAACTCTTTTGTCCCAGCCCCCTTTATTTGTTTTTAAATATATACTTTATGTTTAACAATCGGTTTTGTTTGATATGAAGGGGTTTTGTCTATGTGGATGAACTAACACTTACATAAAGAACTAGAATCGCTGATGGAGTATACAGTTGGAAAGATATTATTTATAATGAAAAAGTTAAAATTCAGAGGTATTATCGAAATATAAATATGAAATGAGTTTATGAAGTGATGTACTTAAACTAACGCAGCAGTTAACTTTAACAAGCGTATGATTTTTACGATGAATTTAGATTGAGGGTGAGACTAATAAAAAATCTTATTTTCATTAATGGGACAATGGGCGTTGGAAAGACTACTACAAGTAAAGAATTGAAAAAAATTTTGCCTAGATGTGTTTTTCTTGACGGAGATTGGTGTTGGGATATGTCTCCATTTATTGTGACAGAGGAAACGATTAACATGGTAATTAATAATATTAGTTACCTCTTAAACAATTATATTTCATGCTCTGAATATGAGAATGTAGTTTTCTGTTGGGTAATGCACGAACAAAGCATTCTCGATGATGTGTTATCAAGACTTAATAAAAATGACTGTAACTTACACAAATTTTCTCTCGTATGCTCTGAGAAAGCATTAATTTCAAGAGTTACAAGAGATATACAGCAAGGGATAAGGAACAGTGAAGTTATTGAAAGAAGTGTTCCGAGATTAAAAAATTATACCAAAATGGATACGAAAAAAATTGATGTAAGTGAAATTTCTCCTAAAGAAGCAGCAGAAATAATATTTAGACATATCAGAGAACATTGAACTACTCCCACTTATAGAGGTGAAGTGGAGATTCATGCCAAAATAAAAAATGTACACTACTAAATTGATTTTAGTAATGTACATTTTTATTAATATGTGCAACATTATAAACAAGTTATGATCATGTACAATTACTTGTCTTAGTTGCTTTTTGTGTTATTTTCCATCCTCAATAAGTGTTTCCATATCAACTGCGATCGTATCGTATGGAACATCTTTATATCCGCTGTAATTTTTGACTACTACTCCATCTTGATTTACTAAGAAGAAGCTTGAGCCGTGAATAACTTGGTTTGAATTTGGATCATCTTTTACTAATGTTTTAAAAGATTTTAAGGCGAATGCAGAAATATCATCTTGAGAGTAGCCAGTAAGAAGATCCCATTTTGAATCATCCGCTACAGGGTATTGACCTAAATATTTTTTTAGCTTTGCAGGTGTGTCGGTATCAGGGTCTACACTAAACCCAACGATTCTGTAATCTTTTAACCCTTTTTTCTTAAATGATTCTTGGATTTCTGTCATATTACGGGTCATAGGTGGACAAACCGTTGTACAGTTCGTAAAGATAAACATAGCTAACCATGGTTTTCCTTTCAAACTGTCTTTTGATACTTTGTCACCATTTTGATTTGTATAAGAAAAATCTTGCACTTTCCAATCTGTTTCTGCTTTAAATTTCTCACTGCCTCCACAAGCAGATAACAGTACTGATAAAACTAATACTAAAGATGCTATGATCAATCTATTTTTCACTTTGTATGTCACTCCTCATCTGCATCCATCTTATCGAATTGTACCACATTTTACAAGCACACTGTGTGATAGCTTTAAGACAAATTTGTGAAACAGATGATTATGTTATTTTAAGTTCAGTAAAGCATCGTGAATTGCTTGGAGTTTGGTTTCAACTCGGTGCATTAAATAGAATGACACAAATATAGGAAATCCTATTTCTTGAATTAGAGTAACCCATTCTTCCATCACAATCCCTCCTTCCTATATCCCTCAAAAAGTTATTAATTCTAAAAAAACTGCCTAATCTATCCAACAGATAGAATAGGCAGCTTCTTCATTTACGCTTTTAATTCTGTAACATTACGTTCTACATATCGGGCACCAACAATTTCAGAAAGTGGTGACCCTTCAATTTCAAATACATTATTAGATAGAATTGTGTTCATCACTTGATAAACTTCTGCAGTTGTTAAATTGTCCTTTGGTGTATCAATACTCAAAGAACAATTTGCTCCTCCTGCCGTTTTAAATTGTAATTGTAAAACTTTTGCCATTTTGTTTCCTCCCTCCTATTCCTGATTTAGTTTTTAGTTTAGTTTTGAATGATTTCTTGGGTTGTTACACCAGAACCAATCCATTGAAGATCATAAAGACCAGCAAGTGCAGCCCCTACTGTAGCCAAGTTTTCAATTGAAGCTTGTTCAGAAACATTTTGATATGTTTTTGTTTTTTCCATCACTTGGCCTTTTTCATTTAACCCTAGCGAAAACTTTAAACGAAGAGTTGCTTTTTCAAATGTCTTTGACGCCATTTCTATCACCTCTCTTTCACCTATTACATAGATTTAAAATTTAAAAAGCGGACAAAGGGTGCAATTTTTTTCGTTACATTTTATAATGATAGAGAGGTGAATACTGTGTTAAATGGGCCATTTTTGTGGTTTATATTATTTTGGGTAGTTGTACTAATCGGTACAATGGCAATAGGCGGTTTCTTCATGTTCCGCAAATTTTTAAAATCTATGCCAAAAGATGACGGAAAATCCACATTAGATTGGCAAGATTATTATGTAAATAAGACATTAGATTTATGGCATCAAGATGAAAAAGATCTATTAAACGAATTAGTAAGCCCAGTTCCAGAACTATTCCGTGATGTTGCAAAACAAAAAATCGCGGGTAAAATTGGCCAACTGGCATTAGAAGAAAAGGCAAAGAAGATTGATGTAGATTTAATCATTCGAGGATACATAATCGCTTCACCGAAACGCGATCATAAATTCTTACGTAAAAAGTTAAACCAGATGAAGATTGATGTTACGCCTTATGAAGATTTACTTGATTAGAACACAGAAAAACGGTACTTTTCCATTTGAAAAGCACCGTTTTTTCATTAGCTATGTTGTAATTTCTTTTCTAATTTCTTGTATTGTAATAACATCGCAATACGCCATGGTAAAATCATAGAGAATGCTAAGATCCAGAACATTCCACCAAGTTCCCCTAAATGGAAAGAACCACTTAAGTAAACTTTTGCAACTGTTCGGATGATTAATAATCCTATTAAAATAAAGAAAAATGCTTTAGAAGGCTTTAAGAATACATCATCATCAACAATCTCAAATTTAGATGTTGCTATGAGAACAGTCGAAAAGATTACACCTGCTAAAACCGCTTCCAAAACTTGTGGCCATGGTACTCTGAAATAATCAAAGCAAAACATTAATGCACCTGTTGACATAGCAATTGGGGGTATAATGATTTTCTTCGCATTTGCCGGTCTTTTCGCTGATTTCGAACGAATAATCATCATCATAATCCCCATGAATACAACAGCTACTGTAGAACCAACTAACATAAATTGAGAAGGAATTGAACTAAACATAAACAATCACCTGTCTTTGAAAAAAATTATTCTATCATTTGACGTATCGTCGTCTCTAAACGTTCCCTCTCAAAAGGTTTTGTGATAAAATCTTTTGCACCATTTTTCAATGCTTGTAAAATAACTTTTTGTTGCCCTAGTGCAGAGACAATACAGATCTTTGCATTTGGGTCATCTTTTATAATTTCTTTTGTTGCATCTAACCCGGACATTACTGGCATCGTAATATCCATCGTAACAACATCGGGATGCAATTTAAAATATTGTTCAATTGCTTGCTTACCATTTTCAGCTTCTCCAATTACGTCGAAGCCTGTTTCTTGCAGCATTGCTTTCATCGCATCACGCATAAACAATGTATCGTCTACTACTAAAACTGTTGGCAACATTTTCACCCCATAATTTTCTCTTTTTAAAAGCCTTGGAAACCACCAAAAATTGGTGTTAAGATTTGGTTAAGGTAAGTCATTCCATCAAAGAATAAAATAATCCCAACAGCAATCATTATATAGCCACCAACCTTAACAATTTTTTGGCTATTTTTTCGAATCCAGTTCATCCGAGAGATAAAGAATGAAAGGACAAAGAATGGGATAGAAAATCCAAGTACGTAGGCTAACATATACCAGATTGCAGAATCTGGATTAGTAGTACCTAGTGCAATAATTGCAGCTAAAATCGGCCCTGTACATGGTGTCCACCCTGCTGCAAAAACGAGTCCGATTAACATTGAACCCAGATAGCCTGAAGGTCGATTTTTAAATTCAAACTTACGATCCTTCATCAAAAACTCTGGTGTGAAAATTCCTGTAATAACCAGTCCAAATACTACTATTAAAATACCACCAATTTGGCGAATTAACTCGTCATATTGAACAAAGAAACCTTTCACAAAAGACGTACTAAAACCTAAGGCTATAAATATTACAGAAAAGCCCAGTAAAAAAAATAGTGTGTGCAATATTGCCCTTTTTTGCAACATTCCTTTTTCATTTTTTAACTGATTAAATGATACGCCAGTTATGTATGAAAGAAATGCTGGATAAAGAGGCAATGTACATGGTGAGATAAAGCTTAAAAAACCTGCACCAAAAGCAAAGAATAAATTTATATCCGTATTCATATGCAGATGTCTCCTTATAATTACTACTACCATGTTACCAAACTATGCATAATAATTCTCATTTTTTAACTGTGACAAATTCATGAACATTTATTGCACTAATAATTATAAATTTAAATGATATAAAAAGCGAAAAATTTTGTTATTGAAGGTTCCATTTTAAATGATGTATTCTTTCTAAGATAGTTTTTCATTGATACGCTCTATATGTTCATTTTTCACTTGATCAGAAACATTTGTATACTTTTGTAATTTTGTATAAATGGTATAGACAGGAAGACTATAAGATGAAGTACTATTCTTACACCTGCTTAATAGATTTTTTCTTTTCATTACTTGAACATTTTGTGAAGTGACTTCGATAGATTTTAAAGTACAACGGTCACTGAAAATGATTAGTGAAGAAAATATATCTGTGGGTAGATTTGAAAGAAGTTTTTGTAATGCATTTACATGGGTTCTATTTTGTTTTACTGGATTATAAAATTTGAACTTCTTCCCATTTTTGAACACTTGTGTCCATTTATAATCCTTTTCTCGCCCATAAATCCAACCGCTGTAGTTTTTAGATTCAATCACATAGAGTCCATTTTCATGTATAAATAGAATATCAATCTCCGTTAAGCCCTCCCCTTTTGCTTTTGGGATATACAAATTCACTAAGGTTTTATGTATACCAGGAATCTTTTGCAATTCATTTACAATCCTATATTCTCCGTAAAGTCCCGTATTAAAACGAACTTTCCAAAAAGATGCGTTGGTTATTTGCTTATAATAACTTTTTTCAAAACTGACATAAGAAATGAATAATAGAATTAAAATCGTAGTAATTATAAAAATCACCTCTTTGTATATAGTAAAAACATACCAATACTATATACTAATTTTTATGTAAAATAAAGGTTATTCATATTTATTTTTACACATTATGATTTATATATATAAAACAAAAAGCCAATCTCCCTCTGGAAATTGGCTTTTCTGTTAGCACACTATGTATGCTTTATTATGGAATTAGTCCCCCTCTGTGGACAGCCTTCCAAGTTAACTAATCTAATTTAGCGTCAATTTTTCTTTTGCATTTGCAATTTGGATTTTTACTTGATCGAAGCCTGTTCCACCAAGAGAATGACGACGTTTAACAGCTGCCTCCGGTGCTAATACATCGTACACATCCGCTTCGATTAGATTACTTGCCTCTTGCAAGTCCTCAAGAGAAAGATCTAATAAGTAAATACCTCGTTGAATACATAAGAAAACTAATTTACCTGTTACTGCATGTGCTTCACGGAATGGCATACCTTTAGTAGCTAAGTAATCCGCAAGCTCAGTGGCATTTGAAAAGTCTTGATGAACTGCTTTGTTTAACGTATCTTTTGAAACAGTCATCGTACGGACCATACCTTCGAAGATTTTAAGTGCTCCTACAATCGTATGAAGTGTATCGAACATACCCTCTTTGTCTTCTTGCATATCTTTGTTATAAGCAAGTGGGATACCTTTTAATACAGTTAATAAGCCCATTAAATTCCCGTATACACGCCCAGCTTTCCCGCGTATCAATTCTGCCATATCAGGATTTTTCTTTTGTGGCATAATACTTGAGCCAGTTGAGAAAGCATCGTCTAATTCGACAAATTTGAATTCTTCACTTGACCAAAGGATAATCTCTTCAGCAAATCTTGATAAATGCGCCATTAATAATGAACTGTTGCTTAAGAATTCAACGATAAAATCGCGATCACTTACTGCATCCATACTGTTTTGATACACATTAGAGAAGCCCATTAGTTTTGCGCTTAACTCACGATCGATTGGGAATGTTGTTCCAGCAAGAGCCCCTGCTCCGAGTGGAGAGATATCTATACGTTTAACCGACTCGTTAAAACGTTCTTTATCTCGTTGCAACATCCAAAAGTAAGTCATCAAGTGATGCGCGAAAGAAATTGGTTGCGCTCGTTGTAAATGTGTATATCCAGGAGCTAATGTATCGATATTCGCCTCTGCTTTTTCGACAATTGTTTCTTGGAATTTTGCAATGAGTTCAACGACTTCTTTTACTCTCTTTTTCAAGAATAAATGCATATCTGTTGCAACTTGGTCATTTCGACTACGGCCTGTGTGAAGTTTTCCTCCCACAGGACCGACTAAATCGATGAGCATTTTTTCAAGATTCAAATGAATATCTTCATTTGCTACTGAAAATGTAAGTTCGTTATTATGTGCTTTTACTTTTAGTTGTTCTAGGCCATCTTTGATCGTGTTGACTTCTTCTTTACTAAGAATTCCGGTTTCGCCAAGCATTGTGACATGCGCAATGCTACCCTCTAAATCCTCTGTAACAAGCTGTTGGTCAAACCCGATGGATGCCCCAAATTCATCTACCCATTGTTCGGCAGATTTTTGGAAACGGCCTCCCCAAAGTTTACCACTCATGCTTGCACCTTCTTTACTCCTTTGTTATTAACCATTGCATTAACTTTTGTAGGAAGACCGAATAATTCGATAAAGCCTACTGCAGAAGCATGGTTGAACTCATCATCTTTTGTATAAGTAGCTAATTTTTCATCATATAATGAGTTTGGTGATTTACGTCCTTCTACAATTGCATGACCTTTGAATAATTTCACACGTACTGTACCATTAACGAATTTTTGTGTTTCTTTTAAGAATGCTTCGATTGCTACACGTAATGGTGAGAACCATAAACCATCATAGATGATTTCAGTAAGTTTTTTCTCAATGATTGGTTTGAAGTGAGCTAGTTCTTTTACAAGAGTGATATCTTCAAGTTCTTTATGTGCAACAAGTAATGTATGAGCACCTGGAACTTCGTAAACTTCACGAGATTTAATACCAACAAGTCTGTTTTCAACGTGGTCGATACGGCCAACACCATGTTTACCAGCTAGTTCATTTAATTTTAAGATTAAATCTGCTAATTTATATTGAACACCGTTAAGTGCTACTGGAACACCTTGTTCGAATTCGATTTCAACAACATCTGGTGTATCAGGAGTATCTTCAAGTGCTACTGTTAAATCGTAAGCATCTGCTGGTGGAGCAGCCCAAGGATCTTCTAAAATACCACATTCGTTTGCGCGACCCCATAAGTTTTGGTCAATTGAGAATGGGCTGTCTAAGTTGATAGGAATCGGAATATTTTTAGATTTTGCATATTCGATTTCTTCTTCACGGCTCCATGCCCATTCACGAACTGGTGCAAGAACTTCTAAATCTGGATTTAAAGATTTGATAGATACTTCGAAACGAACTTGGTCATTCCCTTTACCTGTGCAACCATGTGCAACTGCAACTGCTCCAGTTTTTTCTGCGATTTCTACTAATTTTTTAGAGATTAGTGGACGAGATAATGCAGAAACTAAAGGATATTTTTGTTCGTACCAAGTATGACCTTGAAGTGAGATTAATGCGTATTCTTCAGCGAATTCGTCTTTTGCATCTACGATATAAGATTCAACTGCACCAACTTCAAGTGCTTTCTTTTGAACGAATTCTAAGTCTTTACCTTCACCAACGTCTAAGCAACAAGCTACTACGTCGTAACCTTTGTCTTTCAACCATTGGATTGCAACAGATGTATCTAAGCCGCCTGAATAAGCTAACACTAATTTTTTTGCCATTTTGTATTCCTCCATGTTATTACTGTATGTTTATACGGTGTTTCTTAATATTTATGCATTTATCTTAACATGGAATAAAAATGAATACAAGTGTATTTTCTTGCATTTTTAAAAAACTTTTAAATTGGCAATAGATTTCTATATTTTTATAAATAAAGTGAAAATTCTTTCATTTTATTTCGTTCAAAAATCTCTATATATCAGCATTACCAGAACCTATCCCCTACTTTTCGACTCTTTCCATTTAGTCTTCTGTTATGTAACTTTTTATGAATAAAAATCTATAAAACGACTTTGCATACGATACAAAGTCGTTCATGTATTTACTTTACTTATTATAAAGCGATTATATAAATTTACTTTTGTTGATTTGTTCATAAAGACGCTCAATCATTTCATATGGAAATTACATTAGAGTTTAAGAGAATTAATTTTCATAAAAATTGTAATTAACATGCATAAATATGAATATCCTTTACTTCTTATTGAAGAACGGTTTGCCAAGTTTTTCTATAATGGTTGGAGCTAGTGCATATAATTTACTGGAAATCCCCATATAGCTCGGTAAGTTGACTTCTCTCGTTTTTTTCCCGATTGTATGAATGGTTGCACTTGCCACTTTTTCAGGATCTAACAATATATGTTTCATCGCTTGTCTATAAGATGCTGTTCGATCGGCATGGTCTATGAATGGTGTATCTATCGGACCTGGGTGTATAACCGTTACGCCAATATGATATGGAGCAAGTTCCATACGTAAAGCATTTGTGTAACCAATGATTGCATGTTTTGTTGCTGCATAAACAGAAGCCTTTGGTGTAGCTACCTTTCCTGCTTGCGATCCTATGAAAATAAGTTGACCTTGGCCTTGTTCTTTCATTTTTTTAGCGATATATTTTGTAAGCAACATTGGGGCTTGAATATTGACATTTATCATTGCCAACAGGTCCTCGTCATCCATATCTATTGCGTATTCAAAAGTACCGATTCCTGCTGAAAAAATTGCAACATCTAGTTGTGGTAGTTGTTGCAACAGATTTTTTACGCCCTCTACAGAGTCTAAGTTGCTTTCGATGACTAAGATATTCTCTTTCGCCAATTCGCTTAATACTTTTTTATTTCTTCCGGTTGCAATTACTTGATGGCCTTTTTTGGCTAATTTCTGCGCAATTAGGTAGCCCACACCTGATGTCGCACCGGTTACGAGTATCCTTTTACTTTTTGACATACCAAAACACACCATTCTCATCTTGCTCTTCCTTCACTAAATCCACATCCATTAAATAATCCATTTGCCCAATTGTTTGAGATAACGTTAAGCCTAGTTGTTTTTCATAAAGTGCAGGGAATATCTCCATATTGATTTCAAAAATTGTTTTAGGTCTTTCTTCAAGTAAATGTAATACCTTCATAGCTCGTAAATTTTGTTTTTCAAGTCTTGCATGCACTAACTCATTGACATTTGTGATTTCGTCTCCATGACCACTGTAGAGCTTTTCAATAGGCATCGTTAATAATTTTTTTAATGACGCGTTATATTGAAGTAATGATTTAGCTCTCTTCGCTTTAGGGTTAAGTGGCGGTTCAATAAGAGGATTTGAAGAGATTTTCGCCAATAAAAGATCCCCGCCAATCATCACCTTCTTCTCTTCATGCCAAAAAGCAAGATGACTTTGAGCATGCCCTAATGTTTCAACTGCAACAAGACCTTTATGGCCCGGAATCTCGTCACCATCATGAATAATCCCTGTTAATGTTCGTTCACCAAGCATTTCCACCGAACGCGTCATTTTTTTTGCCCAAGTAAAGTATTTTTCTGGGACGCCTTCTTCTTTCATCCGGTCAATATAAAATTGATAATGTGAGTCGATAAACAATGGGTCTCGACGAAGCCATGCATCTACATAAACATGCCCTAACACTTCAGCATTAGGAAAAGCATCAATCCATCCAACATGGTCAGGGTGATGGTGTGTTAATATAACTTGCTCAATATCTTCCATCTGATATCCTGCGTTTTTCACACCTATTTTAATAGCTTCTAATGCTTCAGGTGTTTTTGTTCCTACATCAACTATTGATAGTGCATCGTCTTTTATAATAAATGAATTTACTGTACCTTCTGGAAAAGGTACAGGTGATATAATTTTATGAATCATCATTAGTCCCCTTTTAAATGAATATCAATTCATTATATTGTACAGTTATTTTTAAAAAACGTCACCTTTTTGCATTGACAAATTACGTTAGATTTCATATACTCATTTTTACATATATCAAGCGAAGATGAAGACTAGTACAAATTAGACTGGTTTCTAGAGAGTGTGATCATTGGCTGTAAGTCACATAACTAGTTATTTGGAACCTACTTCGGAGCTACTGTGCAAACACGGTCGTAACTCTGCGATAAAGAGGAAATGAAGTTGTGTTACGTTATGTAGCAAAACAAGGTGGTACCGCGGAATCAAGCATTTTCGTCCTTATTTAGGATGAAGATGCTTTTTATTTTATGTAAAGAAACATTTTTTGAAGAGGAATCGTCAAACTAGCTATTTTATAGCTGGAATAAAAATAGGAGGCGACTAAAATGGAAACAATTGTATTTGCTGGTGCTGGCTCAATGGCTGAAGCATTAATTCATGGCTGGGTTAAAGAAGGTGTTGTTTTGCCCAAAAGTATTTATGTTATGAATAAATCAGATCAACAAAAACTTCAACGATTAGCTGATACTTATGGCGTACAAATTGTTTGTGGAAGTCGCGATATAGTGAAAAAAGCTGATTGCTTAATATTAGCAATGAAACCAAAAGATATTCAGCATGCAATGGAAGATTTAGTCCCATTCTTGCCAACTCATACAGCCATTTTATCCGTAGTAGCCGGTGTATCCATGAACACAATCGAAGAATCTTTAGGAAAAAGACCAATTGCACGAATTATGCCTAATACTTCTGCAACCATTGGAATGTCTGCAACGGGTGTTGCATTTAATACATCTGTTACATCTTCATTAAAAAATGAATTTATGCATATGCTTGAAGCAATTGGATTAGTCATTGAAGTTCAAGAAGATGAATTACATGCAGTAACTGCTTTATCAGGAAGTGGCCCTGCATATCTTTATTATTTAGTTGAAGCATTCGAGCAAGCAGGTATGAAATTCGGTTTAAATCAAGAAGTCGTGCGTAAATTAGCGGTACAAACGATTGCAGGAGCAGCTGAAATGTTAAAACAATCAAGCGAAGAGCCAACGGAACTACGCCGAAAAGTAACAAGTCCTGGTGGTACAACTGAAGCTGGTATTCAAGCTTTAGAAAAGTATCATTTTATAGATGCGATCAACGCGTGTATTCAAAATGCCGAAGCAAAATCCCGAGAACTTGCTTCTATTAAGACAAAATAAACTTCTAACGAATCTTCATCAACTAAAAAAGGCCTGTAAATTCACGAAGAATTTACAGGCCAAATTTTAAAAGTAAACAATTTAATTGTTTACTTTTTTTGTTTTAGTTGTCTAGATGATTTAGAACGACTAGTGAATACTGCTAGTAATAAGAAGAACCCTGCGATTGTGAAATACAATCCTGAATGATTCGCTTCAACACCAGTTTGTGGTAATGTATCTTGTACGAATTTTGCTTTATTTGTATCGGTAGAAATTTTTTGTTGCGCATCTGTTGAATTTGATGCTGTCGTATAAGTAGACGAATTTGTTTGCGTAATTGAAGTTTCAGCATTTGCAGTAATACTATGTGAAAAGTTAAAAGTAATTACAAAAACACTTAGCATTAAAACAAAAATATATTGTTTAATCATTTTGTTTCCCCTCGATTATAAAGATTAAATAATAGACTGGAATTTTTTTATCCCGTCGGTACATTATATACCTTTATCTTCATTTTAACTATAAATCTTTACGATTCTTTAACGAATTTTATTGAAATTAAGGCTTTTTTCTTAATAATGAGGGAGTATCATTAATCTTTTTATAGTAAAAAAACACAAATAGTTGGTTGTTTATGGAATCCAAATTTCTATATAAATATATTCCATCAAAATAGTTTTGTGAACCTTATAAATTTGAATCATACATATAAATCAATCTACTACATGTTTACTTTATAATAAATTTTGTATGACTATATCCTTCTTTGCTTTTTTTCACTTCTAATAACGCTGGCATAGCTTCTTTTAATTCTGAAACGTGTGAGATAATACCAACCATTCTGCCTGTATTTTGCAATTCGATTAGTGTATCAATTGCTTTATTTAACGCTTCTTCGTCAAGCGTGCCAAAACCTTCGTCGATAAACATCGTATCTATTTGTATATTTCCTTGGAAAGATTGGATGACATCTGACATTCCAAGTGCAAGTGACAAGGATGCATTAAACTTTTCTCCGCCTGATAATGTTTTAACATCACGGTTTTGTCCTGTATATGCATCATAGACATCCAAACCTAGACCACTTTGTTTCCCTCTCGCTTCTTGACGGTCGCTTCGGATTAAACGATATTGACCATTAGAGATTGGCTTTAGGCGTTCATTTGCTGCTTGAATAATTTGCTCTAAATACTCTATTTGTAAATAACGCTCAAATGAAATTTTCAACTGATTTTGTCCACGAAGTAGATCATATAGATCAATAATCCTAGAACATTTTCTTTCTAGTTCAATTATTTCAGTACTTATTTTTTCAATGTCTGTTGCTAGTTGTATAGCATTTGTAAGGTATTCTTTCGTCTTGTGAAGTTCATCACTAGCCTCAATCAGTTTTTGGCGAAGGAATTCTAATTGTTGTTCTAACACTACTTCGTCTTTTAAAGTCTTATCTGCGAAATCAGCTGCTCCCTCTTTTAGCTGTTCTTTTAAAGCATATTTTTGCTTCATATATTCTGTATACTTCATTTCAAGTCTTTCTATCTCTGGTTGTTGAAGACGAGCGGCTTGATAGTCACTACCTTTTGCAAAACCTGCAGATAATACGGCATCTTTAAAGCGATTTTGAGCTAATAGTAGAGCTTCTTCCGCTTCTTGTTGACGTTGTTTCGCACTATTAATAGAAGCTTCTAATGAAATGACTTCTCTTTGTTTCAGATTGACTTGTTGTTCAGCATACTCAAAGCGTGTTTTCAACTGATTTCGAGTAGTCGTTTTTGTATCGATTAACGCATGAAGTGCTTGCAATGATGAAATAGATTCTGGAATTTCTTTTTGAATACTTGTCAATTTCGCTTGAGCTTCATAGAATTTTTCTAAATGTGTATTCTTTTCAATAACAAATTGTTGTTGTTTTTGAGTTTGTACATCTAGTTGCGCTTCAACTTGTTGCTTTAAGTTTTCGATTTTTTCTAATTCACTTTTTAATTTTTTTAGTTCCATAATTTCTATTTGTAGTTGGTTGTATTGTTCGATGATTTTTTGACCATCTTTAGTCTCTACACCTAAAAGAACTAGTTTTTCTTCTAATTGACTAAGCTGTTGTCTACTTGCTTGAACTCTACCATGTAGTTCAAAGTATTGGTTTGTAGCTAGTTCTGCTTGTGATTTTAACTTAGATAATTGTTCTTCACTAATTTTTTCAATATGTTTTGTTTGAAGAGATTGGTGGTTCAGGCTACCGCAAACGGGACAAGGTTCTCCATCAACAAGTTGAGCGGCTAAAATACTTGCCTGGTTACTAATCCATTTTCCTTCTTCTTCTTTATAGCGAGCATTATATTCGTTATATAGGCGTTCTTTTTCAGACTCTTGCTCCTGAAGTTGTTTGAGTATGCCCATTTGTTGTTGCCAGTTTTGCCATGCAGTTGTTTTTTCTCTTAAAGATAGAAGTCGATCATTTTTTTCATCGAACTGATGCAACCGTTGTGATAAATTTGTACCTTTTTGCAGATATTGAGATTTTAAGTGATTTAACTTTTCAACTTCTTTGTTAAACGCCTCTAGTGACTTTTTATCTTGTTCGATAATTTTTTGATGTTGGTTTAACACATTTTCTGCATTTTGTAATTCTTTAAATTTATCCTCAAGTTTTTTCAATGAAGCAATTTCTATTGTTAGAGCTTCGATTTTAGGTTGCTCTATTTTTTCATGGTCAAATTGTTGTACGGCCTGTTCGAAAGCTTTTTTGGCTATTAGATAGGACTGTTGTAACTGTTCGAGTGCTTGTACTTTTTCTTTCTTTACTTGGACGTTCTCATAATAGCGCTCTTCTAATGGTATAATATGACTTGCTTTTTTAGCAGCCTCAATTTTTTGCTGTAGCTCATCAAACACTTTAGATTGCTGCTCCAACAAAGTAAGTTGTTGTTCTTTTTCTTGATAAGCTCGTAATCTTTTGTTAAATTCTTTCGTTTCTAATACGATTTTTTGTTGTCTTTCGACTTCAAGTGTACTATTTTGATAAATTCCTTCTTTTTGTTGAACTTCAGTGGAATAGAAGTGTTGTTCTTCTTTTAGCCCTTCTATTAATTGGTACATATTCACATGTTCTGAAGATAGTACTTGTTGTAATTGAGATTCACGCTTTGGAAGTGAGTTTCTAACACGTTCAATATAAAGTTGCTGTATAGAATTTGCACGAGTTAAAGCCTTTTCTGCTTCGTCTTTCTTAGCTTTTAAGCGATCTGCTAGATGACGATACGAATCTGTTTTGAAGATTTTACGTAGAATAGCTTCTTTGTTTTCCGTTTCTGAAGTAAGTAATTTTCGAAATTCTCCTTGTGGTAACATCACAATTTGTTTGAATTGATCTTTTGAAAGCCCAATGATTTCTTCCATTTTTCTATTAATTTCTGTAACTTTTTGTGATTCAACGACAGGTTTTTCTTCGTCTCCTAGAATTTCTACAAATTCCAACTTATCTCCTGTCGCACTTTTGTTGCCACTTTTCTTATGTGCAAGTTGACGTAAAATACGATACGTTTTACCTTTTATAGAAAAGATTAATTCGGCAGATGTATGGATATCTTCACTAGCAAAATCACTGCGTATTTCTTTAATCTCCGCACGGTCTTCCCCACTTGCAGCGCCATATAACGCAAAACAAATACCATCAAAAATCGTCGTTTTACCTGCTCCAGTTAAACCGGAAATCACGAAGATTTTATGTTCGCCTAGTTTTCGAAAATCAATGGTTTCTGTATCTTTATATGGACCAAAGGCGGTTAGTTTTAATTGTAATGGTTTCATGAATGTTTCACCTCAACTTCGCGTTTTGCTAATAATTCTTCTTGCAGTACTTCTTGGAAAAGATCCATTGTTTGATCGTCAGCATTTTTGCCTAATATTTCTTTATAAAATGACTTAAATAAGGTCATATCATCCATTTTTTGTCGAGATTCTACTTCTTGTTCCACATTGCTATAATCCTTTAATATCACGCGTTCTACATGCATAGCATTTGGATATACAGAACGGATTTTTTCCATAGGTGAAATAATTGGCGTATCATCTAATAGTTTTACGAAGACATAATCTTCGCTTTTAGGTGATTTTAAAATCTCATCCATTGATTTTTCTACTGTTCTAAGTTCTCGTCTAGGTACTAATGGTTTTTTAGTTACTTCGATTGATCCATCTGCAGCCAAATCAATGATAAGATAACCCTTTTTATGCGTTTCTTCTGAAATAGAATACTTTAATGGCGAACCTGAATAACGAATTTTTTCTTGATCTACAAAATGGGCTTGATGTAAATGCCCAAGCGCTGTGTAATGGAATGGCTCAAAAAGCTTCGCATCGATACATTCCGAACCTCCGATTGATAATGGTCGCTCTGCATCAGTATTATTCTCTTCTTTTACTCCATCCTTCGTCACAAAAGCATGTCCAACTAATACATGTCTTGCACTTGGATCTAATGATTCGACAACATGTTCGAGAATTTTTGCCATGGCATCTTGTTGCGTTTTGACTGTATCATCCCCATAAATGTAACGGACATGAGATGGATCTGTATATGGTATTAAGTGAAAATGAACTTCACCAAATTCATCGTTCAAAACAACTGGTTTTAACTCTTTTGATAGATTTCCTATAATATGAAGACCTTTGGCATCCATGAATTGTGAACCAAAGTGAATACGCCCAGAACTATCATGGTTACCCGCAATCGCTACTACCGGAATTTCTCGTTTAATCGCAATTTCAGAGAAAATATTATCTAATAACGAAACAGCTTCAGTTGGTGGAACTGAACGATCATATAAATCACCTGCTATAACAACTACGTCCGGCTTTTCTTTGTCGATTTCTTGTATAAATTGAGATAAAATATAAGCTTGGTCTTCTATCATCGATACACCTTGAACTAATTTACCTAAATGCCAATCAGCTGTGTGAAAAATTTTCATATTATCACTCCATCCCTCTAAATCTATTGTAATAATTTTATCATAAAAGCTATAAAAGAACGAACGTTCGACAGATAAACTTTTAAACTCACCGAATACAAACTATGCAAAACCATTTAAAAAGGGCTATAGGTCAAATTGATCCTACAAGCCCTGTAATATTAACCGTTATATTGTGATGCTGTATATATTAATACGACTGCGATAACGATTGGCACGACAATCAGCATCAACAATCTCCATACTTTATAATACAATTCTGAAATATGACTACCTTGTAGAAATTCACTCTTCACCAAATTTTTATCCATCTTATGGATGATAAAAATAGCGATTAATAAATTCCCCAATGGTAACAGAATATTACTTACTAAATAATCTGTTGCATCAAAAATACTCTTTCCAAATATCGTCATATCACTCAACGAACTTGAAGATAATGCCGCTGGAATTGATGCAAGAAAAACAATAACACCAATACTCCATGCGATTTTCCGTCTTGCATTTGGCCATTTTTCTACCAATGCCGCTACAATAATTTCATATAAACTAAAAGATGAAGTTAATGTCGCGAAAAGGAACAGCAATAAAAAGATTGCAAAGAATAATTCACCGAACGGTAACTTTCCAAATACAGCAGGTAAAATCATAAAAAGTAATGGCGGACCTGCTTCCGGTTTAAAGTCAAACGCAAAAACAGCTGGGAATATAGCTAGTCCTGCAAGTAATGATACGAAAATGTTCATAATCACTACGGAACCCGCTGAATAAGGTAAACTTTCATCTTTTTTTAAATAAGAACTATACGTAACCATACAAGAAAAACCAACAGCTAATGCAAAGAACGATTGTCCCAATGCATATAAAATGGATTCACCTGTAATTTTAGAAAAGTCTGGTGACAAGAAAAATTTAACACCTTCCATTGCCCCATCTAATGTTAACGAACGAACCACTAAAATGATAAAGAAGATAAATAATAGTGGCATCATTACTTTATTTGCTTTTTCGATACCATTTTGAACACCTAAACTAATGACTAATACGTTGAAAAGTGTAAAGAATAACAATCCAACAATTGTAATCCATGGATTTCCTGTAACCATTCCAAACAATTCAGCTGGATCATGTCCTGATTGAATAACATTCCCCAGTAATGCCTTACCAGTATAAACAGAAATCCAACCACCAACAACGCTATAAAATGATAGTAATAAAAAACAACCTATAACACCTAATTTACCGATCCATGTCCATAAAGATTTCGGTGCTAAGGCTTTATATGCACTAACAGCTTCCCGATTCGTACCACGACCTATGATAAATTCCGAGATTAACATCGGTAAACCGATTAATATCGTAAAACATACAAATAATAAGAAAAACGCACCGCCACCACTTTGCCCTGTTACATAAGGCAATTTCCAGATGGCCCCAAGTCCAATCGCTGCTCCCGCGGACGACAAAATAAAACCCAATTTTGTTGACCACTGATTATTATCCTTGTTCAAAAAAATTCCTCCGATTCTCTACTCAGCTCATCTCATCAATTCAAAACGATTGAAGAGTTTTTACACGTTATCTATTTTAACATGAATTTATACTTATTTTGCATAAAAATTTAAGTCGTAAATAGAAGAATTTAGGACTGATTTTATGGAACTTTTTTAGCTAATGAAAAATCCAAACTATAATATGAAATTCTATTTAAGATTTCACATTTGTTTGGATTTTCTTTTTATTCATATTCTATAGAATTATCATCTTACTTAAAATTTTGTATAAAAGGTGCGAACTTTTAATGTATATCTTCTAAATATTTAGTTTTGTGTTTCGTTCCAGACGGCGCTTTCCGCGGGCTTGGCTTCAATCTCCTCGTCACTCCGTTCCTGCGGGGCTTTCAGCTCAAGCTATTCCCGCAGGACATTGAATTGGCTTCCTCGAAATTACACCGCACGAAGAAAATGTGAATACATTTTCGAGGATCGCCGTCCTTCACTTCACACACTCCATTCTAAATGATGATCATCATCGATAGTCGTATGTTCTAAAGAAAGACACTTTACGAAATTAATTCTATTAAATTCAATTATTTAGATTTAGCAAGACTAATTTCTTCTGTCCTAGCCTCAATTTTAGCAAAATCTTCAATATTCAAGATTTTATGGAGCAAATGTCTTTTCTTTTGAGTAATTCAAAATTTATGCATGTAGCTTATTTTTTTTTACATTTTCAGACCAATCTAACTCGTCTAAGAAATGTAATGTATCTGCAAATACTTTTTCACGTTCTTTGCCAAGTGTAATAATGTGGCCTGAATTATGATACCAAATAAGTTCTTTGGCGTCTGTTTCAACAGTTTCATATATATATGGAGCACTTTCTCGATAGATAGAATCATCGAGTTCTCCTTGTAAAACAAGTGTTGGTGCATGAATTTCTTCAATTTCTTCAGAAGTATGTTGTATCATTTTTTGAACTTCTACAATTGCTTCACGTGGTAATTCTTTTAATGCTTCTAATTCTTCAGCAATTTGTTTTTCATCTTTTCCTTCAAACTGTTTATAGACTTTAGCATAATTGTATAAACGTTCGAATAATCCTTCTTTTGTTCTTCTTTTAATAGGTGCGCACATTGCGACAACCCCTTTTACAGGGAACTCTGCACCTACTTTTAATGTAAAAACACCACCTAATGAAATTCCAACTACCGCTATTTCTTCATAACCTAAATCTTTTAAATGATGGTAACCTCTAGTAACATCTTCCCACCAATATTTTGCACCATATTTTAATATTTCTTCTGGACTAACACCATGTCCACGATACATTGGTGCATGACATGTATAACCTTGCTTATTTAAATATTGACCTAATTTCTTAACGTCTTTTGTACTTCCTGTAAATCCATGTAGCAGTAAAATAGCTCGATGATCTCCCTCTAATGTAAAAGGTTGCGGCGGTAATAACTTCATATTTTGAACTCCTTTTTATTTTGAGTACCCAATTTAGCATTTCCCTCTAGATAGATAATATAATTTGTCAAATAAAAAATTCAGAAATTTGAAATTTTATTTGCAGGTGCTCAATTTTTGTTCACATTTTATATTACATACAGACTAACACCTTTTACTTATAATGTACACTATATTATCTAATAAACTATTATGCATTTTTGTAATGATTATAATGACTAAAACGTTGTTATACTGGGCTTTTAGAAATTTTGGACTAAAACCCATTTTTTATTTTTAAAAGTAAATGATTTCAATTTCGTATCGTTAGTTTGTGATTATTCATATTAATAATGAGTCATTTTTCATAAGATTATTCACATTAAAAAATACGAATAATTTTTGAATTGTACGAGTAAATAATTCGTTATATCATTGCACTTATTTTAAGCATGCTGCTTCTACAAGGCTTATATACAAATAGATAGGAGCATTTCAATAATATAGTAGAAATATTAAAAGGATTTCTAATGTTCATATTTTTGATTATCCCTTGTCAATAGTTTCATGATTCTAACATACTTCTACGTAAACTATATCTGAATATTTTATTTTTAAAGTCAATAATTTTCACTATAACAGCACTTTCTGTTATATAATAGGTATAAGTAATTATATAGGAGGATACGCATGAAAGTTTTAACAACAAGATTAGTAAAAGAAGAAGCGAAAATTGTTTATCAAGAAACTGCTGGCTTAGCGATTATAACTATTCGACGTCCTCAAGCTAAAAATGCATTAACGGCAAAAATGTGGGATGAATTACGAAGAATCGCTTTAAAGGCATTAGAAAATCCCAAAAATAAAGTGTTAATCATCAGAGGATATGGACAACAATTTACTGCCGGTTCTGATATTAAAGAATTTAACTCGATTTCTTTAGAGAAAGCTGAAGAAGCATTTGTTCATATGGAAAAAACGATTTCTACGATTGAACGATTACCACTTCCAACAATCGCAGTGATCAATGGACCTGCAATGGGAGCTGGCCTTGAATTAGCACTTGCTTGTGATATTCGCATCGGTTCTGATAAAGCAAAACTAGGGATACCTGTTGGAAAATTAGGCATTACTTTAAACAATAAGTTTGCTGCACGTTTAGTCAATCTTATTGGTCCAAGTATGACAAAGGATTTAGTATTTACAGGAAAGACATTGAAAACAGAAGAAGCATATCGCGTTGGTATGTTGAATTATGTTACTTTAGAAAAGGACTTGGATCGTTATGCAATTAGACTTGGTAAATTAGTGGCTTCGATGTCCCCTGCTTCTGTTTTAGCAGTGAAAAAGTCCGTTCAAGAATGTATTGATTCTGCACCTGTACTTTGGAAAAAATCTACACCGTTTGTAGATGGAAATGATTTTCCTGAAGGCGTTCGTGCTTTTGTTGAAAAAAGAACACCACAATTTAAACGATTGTCTTAAATTCAATTCGCATATTTATAAAATCATCATTCTTCTATGCTAAAAAAAGAACCGGCAAAGAGTATAGTTCACACCTTTTACTCTTTATGTCGGTTCTTTATTTTATCCATAATGGACTGAAATAATGGTTAAGTTAATGGTTTGTAGTTCTAATTCAAACGCCTGATCAAAGGCTTGAAACACTTTTTGTTGCAATTCTTTCAATTGAAGCGCTCGATTTAAATGTATAGGGCCTTGTAGAGCTATGCTAATGGATGTAGTGGGTACAGGTAATAATTCAAACTGTACTTTTAAAACTTTATGAACGATTTCTTCCATTTCACAAGACTCTTGTATAGCTCGTACAAAAGTTTCTTTATCTACATGACCGGTGGCTTGATGAAAGTCTGGTTGAACAATAGTCGTTTCACCAATTTTGACTCGTTTTTGCGAAAAGATTTCAAAACCCCTTTGAATAATTCGTTTTACTAGGTTTTGTTCAACCTCTATAACGGGTATAGGCATAATATGCTTACCTTCCGTTTTACGAATAAACTTTGCTAATTTCATCTCGCCAGTAGATTTTAAATCTTCAATATGATAATAATGCTGGATTTCCCCAAAAGCCAATCTCTGTGCAATTTTATGAGTCATTCTATCAGATGTACCTAATAGTAAAAGTTTATCAAGTTGCTCGTTTTTAATAGCATCTTGTACCTCTTTCAGATGATCATCATCTGAAAAAATAGCCCTCTTCACTGCTCTAAGTGAACTTTTTTCAAATTTAGCTGATATACCTGCTATCTTCTTACCATTTACGATAAAAAGTCCATCATCAATAATGCCAGCTATGTCATGATCATGCGCAAACGACAACGCAGCTGTACTCTTTCCTGTTCCACTTGGACCACTTAACGAGTATATTTCCAAGGTGTAATCACCAACCCTTATGTATGTAAAAAATTTCTGATTAAAATCACTGTCTTTCTATCAGTCTATACGGTTCTTATTTTTGTTGCAAATTATAGTGTTTTAAAGTTCTCATTCTCAACATAGCTCAACTCATACCTCAACAACCTATCATCAAAAATGAATGGGTAATAATTACAGAAAAAGTAGAGATTATTAAATTTAAGTATATAATTTATATATAGGTTTGTTAGATACATAATAGATAAATCTACAGGAAAAGAACTTAGGAGGTTTCACAAATGAATAGTAAAAATTTGCGTAAAGGTTTAGCTCTTATCTTAATACCTGTAGCATCAGGGGCGATACTCTTGTCAGGTTGTACTCAAGAAGAAACAAAAACAAATAAAACAGCAGAGGTATCAAAAACAGAAAGCAAAATCAACATTTTCAATAAAGAGTCTTTTGACTCCGTTGAAGATATGAGAGAAGCATTTAAACTAGTAAACTTTAAATATGCTTCTGATCCTATTACATTCATCTTGAAAGAGTCGATCGCTTTGAATTGGGGTACGGAACCTACTGACGCAGAAATTAAAGCTTTTGCAAAGATATTAGAAAAAACGGAAGGTACTCAAGATTTATCTGATAAAGACATCTATGCATCCGTGAAAAAGCTACTTCAATTAAAATCTGGTACTGTACCATTCTTTAAAGAATATTACGGAGAGAAGTTTGACAACGTTAAAGTCAATAAGACCAATATCTATGGTTTAACGCTAAGTGGAAGTGAGGATGTTTTAAACGAAAAGACAGCACATAAAGAAGCGTTCACTTAGGGATTGAAAGAAAAACTTAAATGAACAGCTTCAAGCGGAGCAAAAAGAGACCAGTCACAATCAGGCATGAATGCTTGAAGCGGCTGGTCTTTTTGTATTTATTGGTAATACAAAATATGGACATTTTATGGAATTAAGTATAGCACCTTGCGGATATAATCTGGTCAATTGAAAGTATATGACCATCTTCGCTTATCCATTCATTCCTTTCAGAGGAATATGAAAAAACATAAAGTACAGGATTTTCTAGGCACTTTGTAACAACACATAATCTGTAAGAGTCCTTATTGTTGTTCATTTTTGAAAATTCATTTGGAGTTAATTCAACAGAAACCTCTTGACCTGCTAGTCCCTTAACTTCAATTTTTAATTTAATTTTCTTAATAAACTGCTTCCAAATCCCATCCTAAGTTTTCGCTTTCTACAGAAGTCACGGTAAAACCCCTTTCTGAGTACTCTCTGGTAACTTCTCTAATAGCGATATTCTCTATTTTCTTTCTTAGTTCTGCATCGGTTTGGCGGAAGATAGGAAGGCGACGCCTAATACTTTTCTTTTTTTCATATCTTTCTATATGTCTTAGAATTTCTTTCTTAAAATCCTCCATTTCAGGGCTATCAGCATACCAAACATTTGATTGACCCATTCCGCCTTTTACTCTTCTTGGTATTATCGGGAATGAGAACCTTTCATCTATACTCAGTAAAGTAGCATTGTCAGCATTAGCAACAGCATAATATCCGATATATTCATTTCTAAATTTTCTTTCTGAAAGATTAGTGTTCTGATAATCTTTAAAAAACCTAGCATTCTTATACCATCCAACTATGTACGTTCCGCCATTCTTGTGGGTTGCAGTGAAAATGACTAAAACATCATCTATGAATTCATCATCTTCACTCGCTCCTAATCTTTGTAGGTTGTTATACCCGCTTGGCTGAGCATAACCATATACCTTATCGCTAATTTTTTTGAAATTGAATATTTCGTGTCCATAACCATATTCTTCAACATAGGAGCCACCGCCATGTATTTCTTTATCATTTCCCAATAAACCTTCATATCTTTCCATCCAAGCTGTGTTTAAGAATATCATAGCTTTCATTGATTTACCTCCTTTCAGCTAGAAATTCACACAAATCACTCTGCCAATACTTCTTTAATAATCTGAGCCATCTGTTTGTTGTTTAACTGATCACGGAAATAAACAGTGTATCCATCTTTCGAGAGCATATCAAAGAAAACACGAGCACAATCAATTTTTGCTTTTTCTGTACCACGTAAGTCGGATTTATTTTCTACGTCTTTTGTTTCGACTACAATGTTAAGCTCTTTCTCACCGGAAGCCTTTCTTACAACATACATGAAGTCTGGACTGTACATTCCACCGGTAATAGTCGGTATGGCAATGCTGCTACGTGGAATTTTTCCATATACAATAACTTCTTCGATGTCCGACATAATATTCTTTTGTTCCAACGGTGAGTCATAAGCGAAAGCATCATATAAATACTTCTCACTTGGAGTTCCCGGAACTATCTTTGTGCCGATACGTCCCTGTGCAATATCTTCACGTGGAGAACCGTCTGAATAGGTAAGTGCTGTTGCACCAACAGGCGTATTGCTTTTTGCATAATGGAATCGACCTTGCAAATTATTGCTTCTCCAGTCATGAAATTGTTGGATAAACATGCTGACAGAATTTTCATTAATATGTTCTGGATTTATAGTTCCATTCCTCTTAACATACTCACACAATGCCTCATGCAATATTTTAATTGGAATGTTTGTAGCATTTGTGATCCTCTTAAGAAATTCATTGTAGGGAATAGGTTTGGATACTATATATTGGGCGCCTGTATCTGAAACAATCATCATCTGTGAGCCATCGCTCTTAACGATATCTCTGGAGCTAGTCATGACAACGTCTGTAAAAACACCGGGTTTTTCCAGCAAGGATAAAACAACTTTAGCCATATCAGCATCCAGATCATCATCATAGAAAAGTAGGTATCGTTGATTGATTGCTTCCCATAATTTGCGTATTTCACTGTAAACAGCTTTGCGGATTTTTACAGGTTTTGGTTTTGCTACATTTCGGTCTTTTACCTTACCTGAAGACAATCCTGTAGCAAAGTCCGGGTATTCTGCAAAGAAAGCGTCCCTTGTATCGGGTTTTATATTTAATCGCCTGTCTATGTAATGTTTATCATATAGTGCATCAAAAAGCTCATCAGAAGTCATGCCAAGCTTCTTGGCCACTTGTTCCAATCTTTCTTCGCTAATAGAAGAAGCTTGTGGAATTTCTCCGTTTATTTGGTCTATTAATCGATTAGCAAAGTCTGCCTCTGTGAAGTCAACAATATAATTAAGCTGGAATTCTTCATTGGAGATTCGATTACCATTCTCATCTACAGGTAGACGTAAACCTCGTCCAACCTCTTGCAGTTTACTATTTTCACTTCCGCTAGAACGAAGTTTAGCTATCGTAAATACATTAGGGTTATCCCAGCCCTCTTTAAGTGTCCATTTTGAAAATAGAAAACGTAAAGTGTTATAGCTACCGTCTTTATTCTTGAAAGAGAGAAGGTGTTTTTTTCCATGAAGGATAGTTTCTACTTCTTTTGCTATATCTTCATCCGAATCGCTATTGTCCTGTGAAAAATAGCCTGCATGGCAAGCAGAAATATCTGCAAGACTTGCTTCCAGATATGCCCGATATTCAGTATCATGCTCACTGAGGGTAGATAGCACCGATTCTATCCGTTCCTTAAGCAATCTCTCAAAAGCTTGTAATAGATAAGGGGTTTTACCTTCCTCGTTTGGTCGATATGATGATATATCATCGATAAAAAATAATGCCAATGTCTTGATCTTGAAATTGCGACCACAGAAGTTTATTTTTTCTGTTTCAAAATGACGCTCAAGGGCAAGACGCATCATCTGCTCTTGATAAGAGGTCATATAGATATCCACATCCAATTCCTCACCAGTTGACTTTTGAATACCATTAGAAAACTCAACTGTTGATTTGCCAATAGCATGAACCGTAATTCCCTCGAAAGCTTCATTAATGATAGATAGTGAATCTCCAGTTTTAAGAGTAAATGTTTTAGTCGATTCATCACGCTTTTTATACTGAAAGGTAACAGAATCCTTGCTTGTGATGGAAGTGATTTTCACCTTTTCTTCACGCTTGGATACCGGTTCAAAATGCTCCTTCGTTACTCCCTTTATCAAATTTTGATTAAAAGATTCACAGGCATTTAAATCATAGAGCAGGTTTTGGTAGTCTTTTACGGTTATTTTGTTTTTTCCACGTCCACTTGTAGTTTCAGGGAAGGTAGCACCAAAGCGTATAATACACTGTGGTTTTATTTCATCAACGATAACCTTAAATGCCTTCTGGTCACGAGAAAATCTATGTGGCTCATCAATAATAACAACAGGGTTTGTTGCACGAATAGCATCAAGTGGTCTATAAAAACCTTCTACTCCATAATCATAGTCGTCACGGCTAAGCATACCATTTGATCGGACAACAAGTAGTTGCATATTAACTAATAATACATAAATCTTCTTCGTGTTCTGGCAAGAACCTTTTACAAAGTCGCTCACAACACTCGGGAAATAGGAGCGACCCTTTTTCTTGTTTTTTGGTGCTTCTAGTACTCCAACCTCAATCTCTGTACCATAGCCACAAACATCGGAAAAATGTCGCTTTACATATTCATCACGCAAAAACTGTGCAGTTCCTGCTTTAATCGCAAGTGAAGGTACAGCGATAATAAACTTATTAAGTCCGTAACGTTTATGAAGCTCATATATAGTATGAGTATAAACGTAAGTCTTTCCTGTACCGGTTTCCATTTTAATATCAATATTCAAGCAGTCATCAATAGGCATACTGCTTCGATATTCTGAAGGTATATTTTTTTGAATTTCTCTAATATTTGCAGCTAGTTTAGGATCAGAAAGAGAAATGCTTGGATTTTCATAAAATTGTACAGGAGAAGTTATCTGTACCCCATTCAAAGCAGCACTTATTGCATCTACAGCTTTTTGTTGGTGTGGTAATCCTCGTTGTAGGATAAGTTCCATAACATACCCTCCAATCAATAACGGATATCGAAGTTGATACGCAAGTTTTTCTCTGTATCCTTCAACCGTTTCAAATTAATTTTTAAAGCTTCCATTTCCGTCCATGTAAAACTATAACCGAATAACACCACGTTCTCAGGATTAAAGTTACCGTCAGTTTCATATTTTACTACAATGGCTTCAATCGCCTTATTAGACAATTCCGGGTCAATTAGGTAAAGATGTTTTCCTATATAATAGCCATTGTATCCAGCAAAATTTAACTCCTCAGCATCTGCTGTAAGTCCATATCCATCTCTAACAAGCCACGTTGAAAGGACGGTAGGTTTTCCAAAATCACTAAGAATGTCTTTGTCAGCAAATAATTTATTTTCAGTTGGGTCAAACTTTTCAAGCTTGTCTAGAGTGTTTTGCTCAGGCTCAGCAAGAATAAAGTGCCTAAAACCGAGATCTACCTTAGTGTCTGGAAATTCTTCTTTTATCTTTTTTGCTGCCCTGATAATGCGTTCTATACCAATTTGATCAAGTGTATGAGGACGCCCATTTTCATCTAACATCTCTATAACATTTTTCCACTTTTCCTTTTCACTACTAGAAGCATTTGCAAAAAGATAATCAAGGTTTTCAGGCAATTGTATCATTATAAATTTACACTTACATCCTAATGAAAATTTGAGTGCAGAATGTGCCGTAGTTGCAGAACCGCTAAAGAAATCCAAAATAATATCACCGTCTTTAACATTAGCTAAGCTTATTATTGCATCAATTAATTGCGTTGGTTTGGGATTACTAAAAGCATTTTTAAATCCAAATAGCTCTGTTAATTCATCGCTAGCTTTTTGATTGCTCCCATAAATTTCGTGAATCCACCAATTAGTAGCACATTGCCCCTCTGCCTGCCTTTCAGTTTTGAAATATTTCTTTCGAGGCATTCCATCGCCACCACGTGGAAAATATATTCTATTGTCGTTTAAAAGAGATGTATATGTATCAAAGTCTCCCATCCATTCTTCATTAAGTTCAATCCCAGTTGGAGTAATAATAGTGTATCTAGTGCCAGATTGATCAGAACCTGCTTTCCAAGGTTTTGAAGCCCAGTCACCACGTGGGTCATTATCAGGATTTGAAAATTCTCCTGTAAGTGCAACTTTACCAACGCCTGCATCTTTAAGGTATTGACAATTTCTAGAGTATACAAGAATGTGTTCAGCAACAATTCCTATTAATTTAGTTTTATCATTCGGTTGATTATGTCGTCTTCTCCAATGAATGTGACCTTCAAAATTCTCCTCCCCAAACACGTCATCACAAATAAGCCTTAGATTTGCTTGTTCATTATCATCTATTGAGATAAAAATCACACCGTCATCCTTAAGTAAATCCCTAGCCAGTAAAAGACGTGGGTACATAAACATTAACCACGCAGAATGAGAAGCCGAACCACGCTTTGTTAAGTCTAAAATACGTTGTGCCTGTTCTTCGCTAATACTTAGTTTTTCCGAAAGCTCTTCCACAGTAAATTTGAACTGGTCATTATACACAAATCCATCTGTTCCAGTGTTATAAGGAGGATCAATATAAATACATTTAACTTGACCTGAATAGGATTTCAAGAGATGCTTTAACCCATCAAGATTGTCGCCACTTATGTAGATATTTTCACTGTTCATATTTTCTGGTTTTGAGTTATGTTCCTCGTCCGGCACAACAACTGTTGTAGTATCAATTGAAGCCAGCAATCGGGCATAATTTTTTCCTAAAAACTTGAGTTCATAACCCTCTCCTGTTACAGCAATCTTATCACTTAAAAATTCCTTAAACCGCTCAATATCAAAGGATCCATCTGCCTTAAAACATGAGGGGAAATTTTCTTTTAATACAGCCATTTCTCGACTGTTCGGTGTTGCACTATCATTGGCATTCATAATATCCTTAATCATTGTTATCATTCACCTTGCCTTTCTCAATTTTATCAGGTACAAACTCTAAAATATCACAAATGTCACATTCTAAAGCTGTGCATATTTTTTGAAGTATTTCTGTATTTACATTTTCGTTTCTGCCAAGCTTTGTGATAGTTGCCGAGCTAACACCGGAAAGGCGTTGCAAATCTTTCTTTTTCATATTCTTATCAATTAGCAGCTTCCATAGCTTGTTATAATGTATTGCCATTTTTTGCACCTCCTACAAATATTAATAATTATATCACAAAAACACGCTATAAACAGTATAAATTTTTAATCTCACATTATTTTTCGTCTATTTCAATCACAATTTTCTATTTACGCATTTATCTTAAGATGTTCGAATTAAAGCTTTTAGACAAAAAAGTCGAAAAGTCTAATTGAAAAATCCAAAACTACAGCATTCAGCCTTCTTAAACTAAATATCGCTTTAGCTCAAATTTGAGCAAAAGCATAAGCATTACAGCCGTCTTTTTTGGAAAATAGACAGGCTGTTTTTGTATTTTTAGGGGTTCGAATCAATAGAATTCTTCGCTTATAGATGAGGAAGAAAATATTTTTAGAAAATCCTCAACTAATATGTTCTACCGTGGCTATAAGGTGAGAGGAAAAATAATCCCCCAATGAAAGCATAGTTTTTCTCTCACTGCTCCTTGACAACTGAATACCCCGAAATGCAAGAGATACTTCATGCAGAATATGCCATGACGATAATTCCGAGCGTATTCCTTGAAAGATAACGAGGTTGTGTCCAACAAGGCAAACCCTCTGGAACCGTAGCATTTCGGCTCATTTATAACAGGCAAGGAGGTGAAATAACTGAAAACACAATACGAGAACTTGCCGCAGAAGCTTAAAGATAAGCCACAGTTTTGCTGTTGGAAATATGAAGAGCGAAGTGGCAGAAAAACCAAAGTTCCCTATAATCCGGTAACAGGAAAAAGGGCAAAAGCAGATCAGCGGAGTACATTTAAAGATTTTAGTTCGGCGGTAGCTACTTTAAGTGATTATGACGGTATCGGATTTTTGGTGGGTAATGTCATTTGTGTTATCGACTTAGATGATTGCTTTGATAGCAGCGGTAGGCTTAAGCCTATTTCCCAAAGTGTAGTAGAGGCTTTTAGGGGTTGCTATATGGAACACAGTCCATCTGGAAAAGGGCTTCATATTTTCTTTAAGGCCACAGGCTTTAACTTTGACAAAACAAAATATTATATCAACAACAGAAAGCTGGGAGTTGAGGTCTATGTGGCTGGAGCAACAAACCGCTTTGTTACCGTAACAGGCAATGTATTTGTAGATGGTGATATACCGGAGAAATCGAATGAACTACAGATGATACTAGACAAGTATAT
Source organism: Rummeliibacillus sp. TYF005 (assembly GCF_003844195.1). Taxonomy (NCBI): domain Bacteria; kingdom Bacillati; phylum Bacillota; class Bacilli; order Caryophanales; family Caryophanaceae; genus Rummeliibacillus; species Rummeliibacillus sp. TYF005. The sequence goes on along the minus strand of NZ_ML122541.1, from coordinate 5,736 downwards.
GCTACGTCCTACCCCTGTGAAGCAACTACTGGATACAGAAAGCCAATCCTATCTGTCCGACAAGTCTGTTATTGAGAAGGCTTTAAAATCGGCAAATGGAGAAAGGTTCAAAGCATTATGGCAGGGAGATACATCTGGTTATGCTTCTGCCAGTGAAGCTGATTTGGCACTTTGCGGTATGCTGGCATTTTGGTGTGGCAGGGATATTGGACAGATGGACAGACTTTTTCGGCAGAGCGGCCTAATGCGAGATAAATGGAATAGATCACAGTCCGGCAGTACTTATGGAATGATAACCATAGAAAAAGCAATTGCAAATGCTACTGAAATATATAAACCAGGTGGTAAGCGTTCATCAGCTACAGAAGATTTTGGAGAATGTTCCCTTGCTGACTTTAAGCCTGAGAGTAACGATCGCTACCCTTGGACGGATATTGGGGCAAGCAGGCTGTTTGCTGATTATTATAAGTCTTTAGCCCGCTATGTTCCCGAAAGGAAAATGTGGTTTTACTACGAGAATGGTATTTGGATTCCTGATGTCGGTAATCTCAAAGTGATGGAAATGTGTAAATCATTGGCCAACCAACTGCTAACCTATGCTTTGACTATTCAGGATGAACATCAAAGAAAGGCATACATTGACTATTGCCGAAAGTGGCAGTCAAGAAGATACAGGGAAACGGTACTTAAGGATGCGCAGAGCGTATATCCCATATCAATGGCTGAATTTGACCAAGACCCACTTATGCTCAACTGTGCCAATGGAACATTGTTTTTAATGTCTATGGATTTTCGTCCCCACAACAGCGAGGACAGACTCACAAAAATATCTGGTGTTAAGTATGACCCAGAAGCAAAAAGTGAGCGATGGGATAGATTTATTCATGAGATTATGAGCGGAGATGAGGAAAAGGCAAAATTCCTCCAAAAAGCCTTTGGTTACAGTATTAGCGGAGACACTCGGTATGAATGCCTGTTTGTTCTCTATGGTGCTACAACTCGAAACGGTAAAGGTACGCTATGTGAGAGCATTCTTAAGGTATTAGGCAGTTATGGCTGTACCGCAAGGCCAGAGACTATCAGTCTGAAAAAGAACAATAACAGTTCAAGTCCAAGTGAAGATATTGCCCGGCTTGCAGGAGTACGCTATGTAAATATCTCCGAACCTAGCAGAGGACTTGTCTTAAATGCTGCACAGGTAAAAAGCATGACGGGTGGTGACACTATCAACGCAAGGTTTCTACATGAGAATTCTTTTGACTTTTCACCAAAGTTTAAGCTGTATATCAACACCAATTATCTGCCCGTTATTACGGATATGACGCTGTTTTCCAGTGGCAGAGTGGTAATTATCCCTTTTGAACGACACTTTGATGAAAGCGAGCAGGATAAAAACCTAAAACGTGAATTCGCCAAAGCGAAGAATCAGAGTGCTATCCTTAACTGGCTAATTGAAGGCTATCAGTTGTTAAAGAAGGAAGGCTTGACTTTACCTGATTCCGTTAAGACAGCAACGGAGGCTTATAAACGTGACAGCGATAAAATAGCATTATTTTTCGAGGATGCCTTGGAGGAAAGTCCTAACAGTGAGGTGCGGACATCCGAAGTGTATGCCCGGTATCAGCGTTGGTGTAGTGCCAATGGATGTTATTCGGAGAATGCAAGAAACTTCAAACAAGCATTAACAGCTATCGCCCGTGTAGAACGGAAACGACCACGTTCTGGTGGTGGAATGACCACAATGCTTATCGGATATAAGCTGACAGAAGAAGAATTTTTTCTTATTTAAACACAGTGTAGCAGCTTGTAGCAAGAAAAACAGGTTATATAAAAAACCGCTCTCGAATAGAGAGTTTAGTTTTTACCTGCTACATCTTGCTACAAAGCTTAAAACCACTGGATACAACTCCATGTGTTAATACCTACCCCCTAGGGGAGTTCAAATCTCCACACCTTTTCATCTGGACAACGGGCGTGGGGCAACGCGTAAAAAAACGCGGTTTCAAACGGGGTATATACCCCACATTTAATAAAATTTAGGAGGTAAACGATTATGGCAACATCAACAACTTATAATAGAGCGTTTTGGAATGTTATGAAAGGAAAAGAAGAAAATAATCAAAATCTAAGCGAGGGCTTTGATAATGCAGGAGCCTATGTCGCACCAGACGAGTTCCGAGAAGGCTTTAACGCTGCTTTGGCAAAGGAAAATATATTCCGCAGATTTGCTACTGTTATCAATCTATCTTCTGCAGAAGGTAAAATTCAAGCGGTATCCTCAACGGGTACAGCAGATTGGGTTGAAGACGGAGATCCAATCCCCGAAAGCGCCGATACATTTACACAGTTTCTGGTGAAATCATACAAGCTGGCATCTCTTGTCAAGCTAAACCGCTCATTCGTCACCGATATGAACTTTAATCTAGAAAAATATCTGATGGGTGATTTTGCGAAGCGTTTTGGCAAGGCTGAGGAAAATGCATTGCTTAATGGAAATGGCACAACTCAGCCAACAGGTATACTTACGGCAGACGCAGATGTAACTACAGCAGACAATAGTACCATCTCTTTTGATGAGATCATCTCTCTGTATTTTTCATTAAAAGATGAATACCGAAATAACGCTGTGTTTATCATGCACGATAATACAGCCATGCTTCTTAGAACCCTTAAGGATACAAGCGGCAGTTATCTGTGGAATCCTTCAGATAACACCATCTTCGGAAAGCCTGTAGTTACCTCTCCATATATGCCTACAGTATCAGCAGGAGCAAAAAGCATAGTATTCGGAGATTTATCTTATTACTGGCTGATTGAGCGTCAACCAATAACAATAAAGAAATTAAGTGAGTTATATGCATTGCAGGGGCAAATTGGATTTTCTGCTTACGAGAGATTGGATGGCAAGCTAATTCAACCGGATGCTCTGAAAATATTACAAATAAAAGCTTAAATGATGGATTAGGCACTGAGTCATCAATTCGGCTCAGTGCCAGTTCCTTCAAAACATCGGATAGGAGGTCACACGATATGGAAAATCAAAGTAACAGCCGCACAACCAAATCCGATATCGGAGGTACGGTCTATGTGGTGGAATCACGAGTAAGTGATTCAGCAAAGGAAAGTGCATATTCCAAGCTGAAACGACTGATTACAGTCAATGCAAAAAGCCTTTCAAAGTTATCAGATAGTTCATATAAACCCACGGAAATCAACTCGACTTCTTCAAGGTAGTACGGTAATATACATAGTGCTAAACCGCTTGAAGACTGTCGGAAATGGAGGATAAAAATGAATAGACAGTCAACATTTAGCACTATACGTAAATCAACATTAGCATTTGAAGAAGCGAAAATTACTGCTCTTTACTGCAGGCTTTCCCGTGATGATGAGCTTGCAGGGGACAGTAATAGTATAGTAAACCAGAAGGCAATTCTAAAAAAATATGCTGAGGACAACGGTTTTCGCAACATCGAATTTTATGTGGATGATGGGGTCAGCGGTACAACTTTTGATAGACCAGACTTTAACCGCATGATTGCTGATGTAGAGTCCGGTAGAATTGGAACGATTATCATCAAGGATATGTCCCGATTCGGCAGGGATTACCTTAAAGTAGGATATTACACCGAGATTATGTTTCCTGAAGCAGATGTACGATTCATTGCTATTAACAACGGTATTGATAGTGCAAACCAAACAGACAGTGACTTTACACCGTTTCTTAACATTATTAATGAATGGTATGCTAAGGATACTAGCAAGAAAATCCGTGCTGTGTTCAAATCCAAGGGACAGTCAGGTAAGCCACTCTGCACCAATCCGCCTTACGGTTATATTAAAGACCCTGAAGATAAGTTGCACTGGATTATAGATGAGAAAGCCGCCGAGGTGGTCAGAGATATTTTCCGACTGTGTATGGCTGGCTTTGGTCCCACGCAGATAGCAAAGCAACTTGAAAAGCGATGCATTGATACACCTACGGTTCATCTTCGCAAAATGGGTATTAACACTCCAGCAAGACCACCTGAAAACCCATATGCTTGGTCGGCTCGTACCGTAGCAGATATTCTGGCTAAAATGGAATATCTAGGCCACACAGTGAATTTCAAGACTTCTAAAAAGTCCTACAAGAGCAAAGTCAAGATATTGAACAATCCAGAAGATTGGCTGGTTTTCAAAAATACCCATGAAGCAATTATTGATGAGGGCACTTGGGAAACAGTGCAGAAAATCAGAGATGGTAAGCGAAGACCATCACGATTAGGTGAAATGGGAATGCTCTCTGGCATGATGTTCTGTGCCGACTGTGGTGCAAAGCTGTATCAGGTTAGAGGCAAGGGATGGACACACGATAAGGAATACTTCGTTTGTGCTACTTACCGCAAGAAAAAGGGTATGTGCAGTTCACATCAGATACGCAATGTTGTAGTGGAACAGCTTTTGCTAGAAGACTTAAGACGTGTAACCTCCTTTGCCAAGGACCATGAACAGGAATTCATCCGTATAGTTATGAATAATTCAGAAAAGGAACTTGCCAAAGAACTCCGCCAAAGTCAAAAGGAGTACGAACAAGCACAGACTCGCATTGCTGACATAGACAAAATCATTCAAAAGCTATATGAGGACAATGTGATGGGCAAAATTCCCGAAGAGCGTTTTTACAAGATGTCGGCTGAATATGAAGCCGAGCAGAAGGCTCTGGAAGAAAGGATAACCAAATTAAAACATACCATTGATACAGCAAATGAACAGTCCCTCAATACCGACCGCTTTTTGGCACTGGTTAAAAAGTACACAGAAATTACAGAATTGGATGCAGAGATTATTCGAGAGTTCATTGACAAAATTATAGTATTTAAGGCTGAAAAGATAGATGGCCGCAGAACCCAGCGGATTCAAATTTTCTATAACTGCATTGGCGCTATCGACTTACCAAAGTAAACAAAAAACGGCATAGCCGAATATCAACGACTATGCTTTTTCAGGAATTATAAATCCCTATCTGACCGCTCCTAAAGCGAGTCAATTGTTACTAATGAAAGGCAAAACACTTGAGGAAAACATAAAAGCAGTTAAAAAGAGTCCATATGCAGATGATATCAATGTTGAGGAATACAATGCTATTACGATGAATGTAGCTTATTTAGAGTCAATTGAGCGTTTTCCTGAAGATTTAGATGCACTTTTAGATATGAAAGGGATAGGAGATATGGTTTTTCTAACTGAACCTCAAGATGAAGATGAAAATTATGTTCCGAATAACTTAGCATTTTTAATGACACATCAAACAACTCTTGATGATTCTTATTTAGATTTATTAAAAATTGCAACATTAATAAATAATGATATAGAACAACAAGGATTCCAAACTTTCTATAAGAACTTGATTGAACATCTTATAGATAATGGCGTAACAGTCGATAAAGAAACGAAAAAAATGATAGATAAAACGATAACTTTACTAGCCGATGGATATAAAGCAAAAGAAGGAGAAAGTGAACTAACTGAAGAGCTAAAATATGTCTCTGAATACGATTTTAATCAGTTACTAACTTTGTATTACACAACTGAAGATGCCTATACTCAAATAAGCGACCTACCAGTCTACAAAGAAAAAATCCAATAGTAGTGGTATCAAAATAAGGATATCTTATTAGACATAAAAGTATTTTAGTAACTCCCCCTATGAAAACTAAAAAAAACGGCTCTTTGTAAATAGTTGGGGTGGGGACA